>JAUWHR010000057.1 GCA_030605795.1 Anaerolineae bacterium
ATAAAGTCTTTCAGACTTCATAATTTTTTCGTAATTTCACTTAATTCAACCCCGAGTGTACTGAAAAAACTACCCTCGAGGAGTGGTGAGGGGTATATGTGGGCTTGGGGGCGCAGCCCGCACCCCCACATATACCGGTCATCTTCTCGCGGTTGACCTTTTTCAGTGGAGTCAACACAGTAATTGACAAAAAGAAACAAAACGTATACATTATGCATACGTTAGACTACATAATGTATACATGTAGGGGATCGATGCTTGACAAACTATTCACATCTAAAGCCCGGGTAGCAGTCTTGAAATTGTTCCTGCTTAACCCGGCAAACCAATACTATCTGCGAGAGGTTGCTAATCGAACAGGTCAACCTCTACGCGCTGTTCAGCGCGAACTTGAGCGTTTAACACTAATTGGGCTAATTGGGGAAAAAGTGGAGGGAAACAGGAAGTATTTTCAAATAAATCGTGTGCATCCTATATACCCCGATTTAAAATCCATGTTTGCCAAGACTGTTGGCCTGGGTGATTTGCTTAGAGAACAAATACGGAAAGCCAATAGTGATATTCAAGTAGCCTTCATCTTTGGCTCCTATACAAAGGGATCGGAGAGCGCATTAAGTGACATCGATCTGATGGTGATCGGCGAGATTTCTGCTAGGCATCTTTCCCACATCCTGTCACCCGTCAGGGAACAACTTGGGCGCGAGATCAACATCATAAATATGACCCCTGATGAACTACAACGGAAGGTAACCGAGGGCAATCACTTCATACTGGCCGTTCTTGAGGAACCCAAGATCTTCTTGATAGGAGACGAGAATGAACTTCGACGAGTTGCTGAGGGATGATCGTCTTAGACAACATAAAACCTCGCAACAAGAGATAAAAGAAATGTTGTACCTTGTGGATCGCGATCTAATTGATGCGAGCGTAGAGGGGCTCTCATCAGACCGTCGCTTCATGATCGCCTATGACCCAGTTCTCACATTGGCTACTATTCCCCTCTACTGTGCCGGTTATAGAACTCACGGTGCTGGACACCACTGGACAGTCTTTTTAACCTTACCTTTATCCATGAGGCCGGAGCAAAAAGCACTCGCCTCCTACCTCGATAGTTGTCGGAATAAACGGAATATCAGCTCATATGATCGATCAGGGCGAATAACGGACGGTGAAGCAGCCGAACTACTCGAAGAGGCTATCATTTTTAAGAGTAAAATTGAGGCCTGGCTGCGCGACAATCACCCTGAGTTTTCGCCCGAATAACATTCCAGGGGCTGAGGCCTGCTGATCGACAAGGTCATCGAATCTCGTTAATGCATATCCCTTTAGATCAAACAAAGACTTAAATTACAAATTTGACTGCACTGAGAACAGCCCGTTGGGGTGACGATCCGACGGGCTGTTCTCAGTGCAGCCTTCTTATGGTATCTCGAATTCCGCAACGACCATTCGGTGATCGGAGGCCAGCGATTCCGACACCCAAGCCCGCAAGGGCATTAACCCCCGTAGCCATACAAAATCGATGCGAGACTTGGGGTTGATCGCTGGGCTAGTTGGTGGTACCGGATCGATTTCCAACACTGTAAAAGGATCAATAAAATCGGCGGCTTCAACCGCATCAGCTACCGGGCTTCCCGTCTTAGCGTTGAAGTCGCCGCCGAAGGTCGCTGGCGAATGGTCGCCAATAAAGCCCAAAGCTTCAGTGATCTGCCGTTCCGTATCCTCATCCGACAAACCCATCCAAATTCCATAAGCATGTACAGGTTGGCCCAGAGGGTTCAGGTTTACGTGGACAATTCCTGTCTGCTCCTGTAAGCTGGTCAGTAGTCGCCAGTCCGTCGGGGCCGCAGGGCCGCGGTAGAGCAAGGCGATTCCAGTCAGATGCTCAACCGTTGGCAGGTAAGCGACATTCATCCGCAGGCGCTTGGACAGGTAGAGCGCGTCATCGACAAAGTAACTGGTTATTCGGCCCGTATCAACCTCTTGCAATGCGACCACATCCACATCTTCCTCCTCGATCGCCTGGGCCATCTCATCAAGCATAAAGTTCCAATCGTCGTCATAGCCGTAGTGGATGTTGTAGGTGGCTGCACGTAATTTCCCACTCTTTGCCAGAGATTCTGTGGGTAGTGGCCAAACCGCTAAGATCGAGAGGGCAACAGCCACTAGTGATGCTAACCCTATCAGCGCTGAATCCACTATGGGTGAGGCCACATCACCTTTTGCCATACCACATACCACCACCCACAATCCCATTGCTAATCCCGCTGCCAAGTAGACAACCCATCCTAACCCTCGCATCGGAGGTAATACATATGGATAGGTGAAAGTGAAGGCGTTGAGGAAATTCAGTAAGAGGAGAAAGAAAAGCCCAAGCGCCAATCTAACCCCTGCTGGGCGCAGATCAGCTTTAGAGTCACCAAACATACTGACAAACAACATAAGCACTGCCCCCTGAACAGCAAGCAACACGAACCCAGCCACCACACCCGTGGCGAAGTAACCGACCAGCAATCCCAGGACTAAAACAGCCGCCAGACCAAATCGCACCTTGGCCTCCTGGCAGATGCGCCTGATCCAAGAATTGACCTCGGGGATGAGTGGTAGAAGTGTGACAGTCAACAGCAGAGGCGCGACTGCCGAGTAAGGAGTATCACTCCAGCGGGCAACCCCATTGGGCAAGGTAAGCAAAGACGTCTCTAGAAACAGGAAACCACCTACCGCCAACCCGTCTAACCACGTTAATCCCCCAGGCTGGCTCCCCTCGGCTTGAGCGCGGCGATCCAACCACAGCGTCAATCCCACCACCAGCGCTGTCCAAATGATTTGAACTAGCAACCAACTAGATCGCAGGCTAAGGTCGTAAGTGTGGCCTGCGACACGCAGCAACTGATCCATGACAAGCGCGCCCACCAACCCTGTAGTGAACATCGGCCGATCCAACTTAAGCAATCCGGACATGTATAGGCCGCTAAAGGTTAGGGTTGCCAGCGACCCCCAATAACGAATGTCGGCATCATTGACCGTCAACGCCACCCGGGAAAAAGCAGCCAGGATAGCAAAAACCGCCAGCCACTTACCCAGTGCCTTGCGGGGAGTCAGAGCCGGCGCTAGTAGGGCTGCAATTAAAAGCAGATTGCTGACTATGAGCCAGTAATCAATAGGACCCTCAAAGACTTGATCATAGATGATGCCGAACATCACTGAAAAAATAACCCGCAACCCCTGCAAGAAAAAAAGTAGGATCGAAGCTGCGACGAATGTGCGTAGAGCCCTTGTCCTGAGCATGTAATCACCTCACTCCTTCCTTGTGCATTGTCAACCATGAAAGATGCTGTTGTCAATCTTTCGACTTCAGTTCTCCTTAGCGTCTATTACAAATCTTGGCGTCCTGAACGCAGCCGAAGGAATGACACTCCACAACAAGACTGACCGCACTGAAAAAATCCCAAGCGTGAGGAAGGGAACGGCATATGTGGGGTGTGGGCTTTGCCCACACCCCACATATGCCCCCTTTTCCTACTGGCGGCTGCTTTTTTCAGTAGACTCAATACTCTTTCGGTTCATTGGTGGTGTATTTTCTGAGTAGATCAGTCAGCATTTGGTTAGGGGTAGAAATCTTTCAGCCTCGTCGCCGGCAAGGTGATCAGACCTTCCTCCTGGTCACCAACCTGGATCACCCGCTCGGATTTGACACCCACCAAGTAGGCGGTGTAGGCGGCTACTAGGGCATCAAGTTGATCGTGTTCGTAAAGCGTCTCTAGTGGCAGGTATCCAGTGAGCAAATGGTGGCGGGTAATTTCCTCCAGAGCATGAAGTGGGTTAGGGAGGGCAAGGCCTTCTAGGAAGAGTACCAGTTGCCGTTGCATTCGCCCTTCTAGATTATGCTTCAGGAACGGGCGACGCTCGAGCAACACAGTGAAAGAGGCATGGGGCTGCACCTCAATCATTACCCGCTGTTCTGAATCCTCCCCAGCTACAAAGAAATTAAAACCCATGGACTGCAGCCGCTTGTACAGGGTGAATCCCGTTCTCACCCAGCCAGGGGCAGCCTCCTTCGTGCTCGGTGTGTTGTACAGGCGAATGTTTCGCCGCCGTAATTCGTATTCGCAAACTCTCCACTTCCCCCAGGTTTGACCTCTAGGCCGTAAGTTAAAGCGTCGTCGGACCTCCATCTGCCGCATCAAACCCTTGTTGGGAGATTGTGACGCATCGATTCCCACCACCGCCGCCTCTAACCCGCCGATAAATGCCAGAACAGCCTCCATATTCCCCTTGTCCAACGCCAGGAGACGCAGATCAGCATCGAGCGCAGCGTAATGCATTGGCCGCACCCCGGCAGTCGGGTCGATCCCCACATAAACGGCGTCTGCAAACAACATCGTTTCCTCCTTAGAGCTTACCGCCACGCCTGGGAGCCAGTGATCCATCGACCAGGTCGAGGTGTATAGCTTCAGCAAACTCTTCCCATGCCGCAGTGTCTGTATGATACGGTGAGAGCCAGGGTCGCTCAGCAGCTTGGCGCAAAGCAACCCCTACCGATCGCCCGGCGGATATGCAGTAAGCCACATATGCCCAACGGGTTCGATGGCGCCCAAGGCTACTATGCAATAACACCCGCCGACCCTCTGCCAAACAATCGAGCAGAAAACAGGCTGCTAAGCGCCGCTCGTCGATATCGACCTCCGTTTCGTCAGCCACATCCAGCCAAAGAAAAACTTGCGGTGGCGAACCATGAAAGGGTAGTGCACGGTTGGGTGCAAGATGCAATACCGCTGTCACACCCGTCTGTCTAGCGAAAGCATTCCAAGTTGATGGTATATGCTCCCCACCGGCAGCATAGATTTGATCATCGACCCAGGCCACACTACCTCCAAACGGTATTCGACACCCTGCGCCCAGTATACATCGCCCTTTTGACGACGTCGAGCGACCTGGTTATACTTGGGCTGGAGTGAGGTACGAAGCAAATGACTGCTCGTTTCGCACTGGCCCTGATCCTAATTGGGTTGATCACCCTGATGGTTTTCGTAACCACCTATATGAACCAGGAGGGCGATGTGCGCTCGCTATTGCTCGGTGCAAGTCTTTGCGCCTTAGGTTTAATCCTTCGGCGACGAGTAGCGCGTCGTGAACGAGCTGAATCCGGTCGTTTCCGAATGCTTCGTCGCTTAAGTGTGCGAGGGGAGGAGGATGAGAACTGATCGGAAACGACACTCGTAAGCCCAAAAACCACAGGAGGTAAACCATGGCAGACATAATCGACTATAAGATCTACGGAGATGATATGCAGTTGGTGGAGATTGAGCTAGACCCTGGTGAGGGGGTGCGAGCCGAAGCCGGCACGATGACCTACATGGAAGACGGCATAGAAATGCAAACCTCTACCGGAGGCGGCATTTTCAAAGGGCTTAAACGCGCGATCACTGGTGAAAGTTTCTTCATCACTACTTTCCTGAACAACGGGAACGGCAAATCGCACGTCGCCTTTGCAGCTCCTTATCCAGGCAAGATCATCCCGGTGAATTTGACCCAATTCGGTGGGCGCATCCTATGCCAGAAGGACTCTTTTCTGTGTGCTGCCCAGGGCATTGAAATCGAAGTTGCCTTCACCAAGCGCATCGGCACCGGCATCTTCGGCGGCGAAGGATTCATCCTTCAACGCCTGGAAGGCGACGGCCTGGCATTCATGCACGCCGGAGGCACAATTGTCGAAAAGGATCTAGTTGCTGGCGAAACCCTTCGCGTCGACACCGGCTGCCTGGTAGCTTTTGCGGCCAACGTCGATTACGACATCCAATTCATAGGCGGCTTCCGTAACGCCCTGTTCGGCGGTGAGGGCTTGTTCCTTACCCGCATGACTGGCCCGGGCAAGATCTACCTTCAGAGCCTACCATTCTCGCGCATTGCTGACCGGGTCTTAGCCGCGGCCAGGTTCCAACAGATCGGCCAAAAGAAGGGTGTTGCTGGTCTCGGCGGTAAAATATTGGGCGACATTATCAGCGGGGGTTAATGACATCATGTACTCGCCCATCGGGCGTTGACTTAGTGCAGTACCCCCGGATTGGTGAACTTGATAGCAGCAAGCTATCTATTAACGCACCGATGCTCGATTTTCTCGATCACGGTCACAGCAAGTGAACCAGGAGTGGCGTTATATGGCAGGACTCACAGACCAGGCGGGTGGCGATCATCCAAGTGGCAAAGCAGTTATCGATCAAGCGCACCATGCGTGGCAAGAGAGTATGTTGCGTCAGATGGAAACGCTACGTACATCATTACGAGAATACACGCCCGAGGTGATCGCCGCCCGCTGCGGTGGGCGTTATGAAGAAGGGAATTTACTGCTCACATTTTGGGAGCAGCAGGTGGCCATTTCCTGGCCTGATTTAAAGACCTGCGCCCTCCCCGATGAAAAACCGTGTTCAACCTTCGACGCTGCCATGCTTCTCTACTATCTTCACTCTGCCGATGGTACTCCGATGGCCGACCGCTGGATCGGTTTTCGAGAGTTACCCGCTGGCGGCTTCTACCACCAGGCTTTCCAGGGCTACAGTGGGGATATGCTGGCGCGCGCGCTCGGAGGACAGCCTGAGGTATTTAACCGCGCGGCGAGGAAGCTGGAGGGCTGGCATATGCCAGCCCTTGCTCCCTACGCGTATGCCTTCCAGCCTCTGCCACGTATCCGTCTGGCAGCCGTTCTCTGGCCAGGTGATGAGGAGCTTCCAACCCGCGCGTCAGTCCTATTCGACGCCTCCGCCAGCCACTACATGCCCACTGACGGTTTGGCTTTACTCGGCGCAGGGCTGGCACGGCGACTTGTCCGTACGGCATCGGCCACATAAGCATAAACATAGAGTTTGCAGGTCCACTGCTATACCATGATACTTAAAATTAGAGATTAATCACCGTGTCTGCGCGCCACAAAGCTTCAACCATGTCCTTCATATTGCCATCGGTCCCAATAAACAGCATCTGTAAACCGAAGGAATTAACGGGGGCGCCGTTGAGATATAAATACACCCCATTAACCTAGCGATCTTGAGAATTTACCTCTTGACAGTAGCATCTAACCTGAGCTAAGATAAAATAAATATCCAAAACGTTTGCGGTAACGTTTTGGATCCTGATGCGAAAGCAATTTCCTGCCATTGAGATTAAAAACAGGAAGTCAATGCCAGTCACCATCCGCGATGTAGCCAAACACCTGAACCTATCCGTCACAACCGTTTCACGCGCACTTGCCGGGCACGATGACGTCGCCGAATCCACCCGTCAGCGGGTGATCAAGGCTGCACAGGAAATGGGGTATGTCCCCACGCACGCCGCCCGACAGTTGCGCCGTCAGCGCACGGAGACCATCGGGCTTGTCTTCCCTACCCTGGGGTCACGTTTTTCAGATCCCTTCTTTAGCGAGTTCATGGCTGGAGTTGGCGACGAGACCAGTCGCTCTAACTATGATCTACTCGTCTCGGTTACCTCTCCTGGAGAACCTGAGCAAACCACCTACCAGCGACTGGTGAATTCCCGCCGTGTTGATGGCTTCATCCTGGTACGCATGCGCCTAGATGACTGGCGAATTCGTTATCTCTCCCAGCAAGGCGTTCCTTTTGCTTCTTTTGGCCGCAGCCAAACCGTTGAAAATAACCCTAGCATCGGTGTTGACGGCCGTGCCGGAATACAAGAGTTGGTCAGACACCTGGTATCCATGGGCCACAGCCGCATCGCGTTCATCGGAGCCCCAGCCGACCTTACATTATCTCGTGATAGGCTGAACGGTTACCAAGACGGTCTAGACGATGCCGGTATCGACTTCGACCCTAATCTCGTCCTACAAGGCAATCTCACTCGCACTGGGGGTTACGAGGCCACTAAAACCCTGCTCGAACGGAAATCTCCGCCGAGTGCAATCATTGGCATCAACGACCTGACAGCGTTGGGCTCGACTCGTGCCGCCCAGGAGAGTGGCTTGATCGTTGGACGCGACATTGCCATCGCCGGCTTCGATGGGATCGAGGCCAGCGAACATTCCCACCCCCCATTAACGACCGTTTACCAGCCCGTGTACGATATTGGCCGAAAAGTCTGTGTCATGCTCATCACTCAGATTGAGGGCAGAGAACTCCCTCAGACGCATCTCCTGCTCAAACCAAAATTAATTGTCCGCCAGTCCACCATGGATAGAGACTTGCCAGTCCATCCACAGAACGACAACTCTGAGCCCGAAACATACTTTCCGAGTTCGTTGGAGTAATCGATCCCCGGTCCACACGATTAGAGGGAGAGCCTACCCACCATACTAGCCCAAGACAACACTGTAATTATAAACGACTCATTTATGGGTAATTTGAGAGAAACCGATGACAACTAGGATGGAATCTTATACCCAAAGGGCATACTCACATTGCCACCCATGGTCGCCTAACTTCATCCGAATACTTACTTCACGACGGAGATCACCGGTTCATCTGAACCCGCACGTTAGGTCCAAGGAGAACATAGGAAAGGAGGGATTCATCGCAGGTAAGGTAGTTTTTGCTCAACGATATATAACTTGTCAAACAATAGACTAAATTCAGGAGGGAAAAAATGAAACGCTTATCCTACTTCGTTCTTGCACTGCTGGTCTTGAGCCTCATTACGACGGGATGTGCGGCGCCTACCACGGAGGCAGTTACGGTCATCGATTTCTGGACCACTGATAATGAGGAAGATCGCGTCGACACTTACGAAGCGATCGCTGCCGCCTTCATGGCTGAGAATCCCACCATCGAAGTTCGCATTATGCCCATCGAAGAGGCCGGTGTTTCGCAGCGTATCGCTACGGCACTAGCTGCCAACCGCCTGCCGGATATCGTCCGCATGGGCATTGAGCGTGTGGCCGCCTTCTCCGCCGATGGCATCCTTGACCAGGACGCAGCCGAAGCGGTGATTGCCAGCATTGGTTTGGATGACTTCCGCGCCGGTCCGCTGGCCATGGTCACTGATCCAGCCACCGGTAAGTACGCCGCAGTGCCCTTTGACGGCTGGATCCAGGCTATATGGTATCGGGCTGATGTCTTCGCAGATACAGGCCTTGCAGCACCCACCTCTTGGGACACAATCAACACGGCATGCGAGGCACTCCCCGGCACAGGCAACCTGCTGTATGCCCTCACACTGGGGACCGATCCAGGCCAGAACTACGGACACCAGGTATTCGAACAGGTGGCTATGTCGAACGACGCTTGGCCGTTCAACCAAGCGGGTAATGTCACCATGGATACACCGGAGATGATCGAGGCTCTGAAGTTTTACACCGATCTACAAAGATGCGCGATGCCCGGCCCGCAATACTGGCGCGGGGCGCGCGAATCCTATGAACTTGACCAGTCCGGTATGCTGTTCTACAGCACCTACATCATGGACGACCTAGTGGAAGGCTCCGGCTTGGAAGCCGGTGGTAAGGTCGATATTGCTGTAGAAGATCTGGCCCTCAAGACAGGCTTTGCGGCAGAGATGGCTGGCCCGGACGGCTCAGCCTCCTACGGCCAGTTGGTGACCTTGGGCATCATGCGAGGCGCCGATCCCGCTGCGCAGGCCGTGGTCGAGTACTTCCTGACTGGCCAATCCTACCAGGACGTGCTCGCGCTGGCTCCCTTCGGCAAGATACCTGTGCTGAAGAGCGCCGTGGACGGCTGGAAGGAACTCAGCCCCTTCTTCGCTTCCTACGCGGATGAGACCCTGGATCAGATCGCTAATGGCTTTGAGGTTATGCAACGCTGGCTCTTCCGCCCCGACTACGACGCCACCCAGCGCGCCGTGGTTGGTGACATCGAAGCCCTCCTTCTAATTCCACAGGCGATCAGCAACATCGCCCTAGAAGGCACCATGACACCTGAAACTGCCGCAGAATGGCTGCAGGAACAGGTTGAGGCTTTGCTTGCTGACCGGCTAGAGTAGCCGCATTACGTATCCTTTTGGAGGCCCGGCTTTCAGCCGGGTCTCCAAACTCTCTTACCACCTTATCATCCACCCTGACCAGCTGCTGCAAGTCCTATAGCGGACTTCACGGCAGAAAGGGTTGCTATGACTGCCATAAATAGTAAAAAGCAGTCGTCATTTGGACGACGTTGGGTCTCACTCGAGGCACGTGAAGCCCGTCTGGCTTGGGCCCTTATCTTTCCCACAGCACTCATCGTCTTCGGCTTGGTTTTGTTTCCAGCGATTTTCAGCATCTGGATCAGCTTCCACGATGTAGGACTGCACAACCTCAACGACGTCCTTAACGCGCCGTTTGTTGGCCTGGATAATTTCCGCGACGTTATTGAGGATTTCGCTTTTAAATTCCAAGGTCTTCAGAGTTGGGGAGCTGCAGTAACCAGTGTTGTGTATTCTTTTGCTGCTACCATTCTAACGCTCCTCATCGGCTTGATTGCCGCTCTACTGCTTAACCGACCCTTCAGAGGGCGCGGCCTCGCCCGCGCTATCTTCCTATTTCCATATGTGGCTCCTATCGTCAGTATCGCATTTGTATGGCGCTGGCTTCTGGATCCTCGCCCCTCCGGCGTGTTAAACGATATCTTGCTGAAGCTGAACCTTATCGAATTGCCAAAAGCCTACTTGGCGACACGTGGTCTTGCCCTGATATTGGTTATATTGATCGAAGCATGGCGCTACTTCCCTTTCGCCATGCTGATGATCCTCGCTAGATTACAAGCCATCGACAACACCTTGTACGAAGCAGCCGACGTGGACGGAGCCAACGCCTGGGCCAAGTTCAGACACATAACACTTCCCGAACTCCATTACGTGCTTGGCGCCATCTTCCTGCTGCGATTAATGTGGACCTTCAATAAATTCGATGACATCTTCTTGTTAACTGGAGGCGGCTTCGGCACTAAAGTACTGCCCGTCCTGACGTATGAATTCAGCTTCCGCTTATTCGACTTCGGCCGTGGGTCTGCAACGGCGATGCTACTGCTGATCATACTGGTGGTGTTCATGGCACTGTACGTACGCATCGTCATGCGAGATGTCGAAGAGACATAGAGGACAAGGTGAATAGCAATGAACAACCAAAAACGCAAACCAATATCCTCAAACGATGAGCGTCTAAATATAATTGATGCTTTGGCGCGGTGGATAACCTGGCCTCGCTTCATCTTCGCCCTTACATTGACTTTCTTTCTGACAAGCATTCTCTTTCCTTTTTACTGGATGATTAGTTCGTCTTTCAAAACCCGAGCCGAGATCGGAGGACGGGAACCGGTTTATATTCCAGGCAGTCTGGATTTCGAGGCCTATCGAGAGCTCTTCGATCCTAACCACCCCAGTTTCCAGAGATTTGGCAAGAACATTATCAACAGCGCCCGAGTCGCCATCCCGACTGCCATCATAGCAGTTATACTCTCCACACTAGGAGCTTATGCTATCGCCCGACTGCGCTTCCGCGGCAAAGACCTGCTCCTCAACAGCATACTGTTGATCTATCTATTCCCAGGTGTGCTGCTGATCATTCCACTATTCGCCATGTTGGCTCAGATCGGGTCGCGCCTAGGATTCGAAATCCAGGATAATCTAATGGTAATAGTCGTGACTTATCTGGCACAAACTCTGCCGGTGGCGCTCTACATGTTGACTAATTACTTTCGCACCATCCCCACAGAGATCGAACAAGCGGGGTTGATCGATGGCTGCAGCCGCTTAAGCGTAATCTGGCGCATCACACTGCCGCTGGCGATTCCGGCCTTGGTTACAGTAGCGATTTACACCTTTATGATCGCCTGGAACGAATTCCTTTACGCTTTGGTATTCCTTAACGATCGTGCGCTATTTACCATGCCGATTAAAGTAAATACCATCTTCAACGACCCCTCACCGCGACCTCACGTTGTAATGGCAGCCTCAACCATAATGACCTTGCCAGTCGTCTTCTTGTTCCTGGCTCTCGAAAGGTTCCTCGAGGAAGGATTAACTGCTGGAGGGGTTAAAGGATAACCAACCCACCAAACTATTGGCTTTTCAATAAATTATTTTCCGACATACTGGCCCGGCTCAAGATCCCCAGCGAAGGCGCCGCGGCGATGACTCATACCTTGATACCTCTCGCAAACCTCAGGCCAAACAGTTCCTATGCTCCTTGTAATTTTTGCGTTTCTGAACTTAAATCGACAAATTCATGCCTATCTTGCCAATCTTGAAATTTCTCTTAAAATCCTGATACATTACAATTCATGAGTATGAAAGCAACGTTCATTCAACCAAAGGACCGCGAAGCTCTGGCAGATCACCTAGCTTGCCTCTATGGAGCCGACCGCGTTGCTGAGATCAACCCCAAACTGGAGAGTATCATCGAAGCTCATCTGTCCGCCTCTCCAGTGACCCTGCCTCACACCGCTCGATTAAATGAGCACGATGCTATCTTAATCACTTATCCTGACCAAGTCCGTCAAACCAACGAGAAACCACTCAAAACCTTGGCTGGATTCCTTGATCGTCACCTACGTGGCTTGATACGTGGTGTTCACTTATTACCATTTTTTCCTTACTCCTCCGACGATGGATTCTCCGTGACTGACTACCGAAAGGTCGAGGATAGCTTAGGAACCTGGAGGGAAATAAATTACATTGCCCAGAACTTTCGCTTGATGGTCGATGCAGTGATCAACCACATCTCATCTCAGAGCGCCTGGTTTCAGGGATTTCTCCAAGGGATATCACCTTACTCCGACTACTTCATCACTGTCGATCCTGAGACCGACCTCGCCGCAGTCGTACGTCCACGTGATCTTCCATTACTTACGCCAGTGCAGACCACTCAGGGCACACACCACGTATGGACCACCTTCAGCGCCGACCAGATTGACTTGAACTTTGCCAATCCCGAAGTAATGCTCGAAATCCTCGACCTGCTCCTCTTCTACATTCGCCAGGGTGCCCAGTTCATCCGCTTAGACGCTATCGCCTTCCTCTGGAAGACGATCGGCACCTCCTGCATTCACCTCCCCCAGGCCCACCGTGTGGTAAGACTATTCCGCACCGTGCTCGACGCTGTCGCACCGTGGGTCTACCTGATCACCGAAACCAACGTGCCGCATGAGGAAAACCTTTCCTACTTAGGCAATGGAAATGACGAAGCACACCTGATCTATCAATTTGCCCTGCCACCTCTCGTGCTCCATACCTTGCACACCGGCGATGCCTCGCGCCTAACCGCCTGGGCTGCCGATCTACGCCTCCCTTCAGACCGGGTGACCTTCTTCAACTTCTTGGCCTCACATGATGGCATAGGCCTCAGGCCAGTCCATGATATACTCGCCGAGCAAGAGATCGAGGCCCTGGTAGCTAGAACCAAAGCCCGAGATGGTGGGGTCTCCCATCGACGGGTTGGTAAAAGCAAGCGTCTACCATACGAACTCAACATCACCTACTTCGACGCGTTGTCCGAACCTGGAGAGGAGGAGACCGACATCGAACGCTGGATCAATCGCTTCCTAGCCTCACAATCGATTATGCTCACCCTGGCTGGGGTTCCGGGCATCTACTTCCACAGTCTGTTTGGCTCCCGAAATGACATTGCCGCCGTGCAGCGCACTGGTAAATTACGTTCCATCAATCGCGAGAAACTGAAATTGAAAAGTCTTGAAAACGAACTATCACAGCCAAACTCTGTTCGCGCTCGGGTCTTCACCGGTTACACACATCTACTTAAAACCCGCCGCAGCCAACCTGCTTTCAGTCCCGCCGGCAGCCAGCAGGTGCTCGACTTGGGACCCTCGGTTTTCGCCTTACTGCGGAGCGCACCATATAGTGGACAGCGGATACTGTGTCTGCACGAAGTTGCTGGCCGAAGTGTTCGCCTGACAATCAGCCTAGATGAGGCTCCTCAGGTTGAACCACGCGACTTACTCTCAGACAATCCCATCACGCTCGACGCGTGCCCCCTGTCACCCTACCAGGTTCGCTGGATCCAACTTGATTGAGTGAGGATGTGGGGATAATGAGGATAGGCCTGATTCACTACAGTGGTCCACCAATAGTGGGTGGCGTTGAACAGACCCTCTACTACCACGCTAAGGTTCTGGCTGATCATGGCTACCGACCTCAACTGCTGGTAGGAGAAGGCCAGAGTTTCGACCCCCGCGTACCCGTGGCTGTTATCCCTACCTTATATTCCAAGCACCCTGAAGTTTTGGCCATCAAATCGTTGCTTGACTCGGGCCAGACCAATGATCGGTTCGACCGCCTTCGCCATTCCCTCCGAGAACGCCTTGGAGAAGCTATAGCTGAAGTCGATGTTGTGATTGTCCACAACGCCCTCACCCTACATAAAAACCTCGCCCTGACCGCCGCCCTATGGGACCTGGTTCAAACAGGTCTATCAGTGCGCATTATCGGTTGGCATCACGACTTCGCCTGGAATCGTTCACAGTATCGCGCCGAGTTGCACGACGGTTTCCCCTGGCAGCTTCTGCGCCAGCCCTGGCCGGACGTGGTAAACGTGGTAGTTTCCGATGCACAGCGCGATCGGTTGGCCGACCTTTACAACGTATCACCCGAGACGATACACGTCATACCGCCAGGGATTGACCTGGCAGTCTCCGGCAACTGGACCGATATGACTAAAAAGCTGGTGGCGGAACTAGGATTACTTCAGGCTGACGCTATACTGCTGCTGCCGGCGCGTATCACCCGTCGCAAGAACATCGAGTTCGCCATGCGGATCTTAGCCGAACTGCGGGACCTGAGCCGCCAGGATATCCGCCTGGTAATAACTGGACCACCCGGCCCTCACAACCCAGCCAATGCAGCTTACCTCCAATCGCTGCTCTCTTTACGAGCAACACTCGGTCTTGAACCGGCTGCCCATTTTCTTTATCAACTCGATGTATCAGACCGATTAGTGTTGGATGAGCACACGATGGCCAACCTATATACACTGAGCGACGCACTGCTCTTTCCAAGTCACGAGGAGGGATTCGGCATCCCTTTGCTTGAGGCAGTTTACGCCCGGCTCCCAATTTTCTGCAGCGATCTCGCGCCATTTCATGAAAGCGCAGGCGAGCAAGCACACTATTTCTCCCTCAGTGATACCCCGCATCAGGTGGCTCAAGCTATTGCAGAGACTCTGCTAGCTGATCCTTCTCTTTTATTACGCCGCAGGGTTCGCAGTAGGTATACATGGACAACTATTATTCACTATAAGTTATTGCCGCTTCTGGAAAGAGGTTAAGTTGGATGAAATGCAGCTTGGTCGCTCCAAGACCGCCGCTCGTCGCCGACCAGCACGCAAAATATTAGTACCAGCGCTTTCATGCGATCCCGGAGAACCGCTCATTCCTTTGGCCCACTCGCTGAGCGAGGGACGACAGGTATTAGTGCTGGGGATTGTGCCGGTCGAGGCCAAACATTCCCTCAGCGAGGCTGCCACCCAAACCCAGGAATTACGCACAAAATTACGGCAAGCTGTCGCTGACCTCGGCAGTCGCCTTTGGCCCAAGATCATCGCCTCACATCACCCCGAGTACGAGATCACAGCATTCATCGCCGAGCAAAATGTCGACTTGATGGTCCTGCCATGGTTGAACAGACCAAGCACATACAAGTCCATGGCTGAAACCGTTCTTGAGCGCGCCGCTTGTAACATTGTCGTTCTGCAAGGGTCGCCACCGAAACCGAAAGGAGACGTCCTTATTGTGCTGCGACCCGGGCCGGATAGCGAACTAGCTTTGAGGCTTGGTCTCAACCTCACTCGATCCGGTGACCACACGATTACCACCCTGCGACCAACAGGAATGGCCGATGTTGAGCTTGACGAAAATGCTACCCTGGGTCTTGAGCAGGTGCTTCAACATCTTCCACAGGTCCAAGACGCAGTCCTTCTGGCCGATGACCCAAGCCAGGCCATCCTGGAGCAGGCCGAACATTTCGACTTGGTCATCGTTGGTGCATCCGATCACAACAACGATTCAGGTGTAACTATTGACCAAATAACCCAACGCCTGCTTGACGATTCACCTTGCCCAGTAATGATCACCCGCGCCCAGACACAACCAGCACTAGCGCCTCGCTCCGATCTGACTGGCCTGGAGGCGATCTCAATCTTGGTCGACAAATGGTTCGCCGAGAACACCTTCCGCGCATCTGAATTCGATGAACTTCAACGCCTGTTAAAGAGGAAGGAATCATTAGATGTCACGATTAGCCTGGCTTTACCAGCGTTGAATGAGGAAGAGACCGTCGGCAACGTGATCGAGACCATCCAACGAGCCCTGATGACGGAGGTCCCACTCCTGGACGAGATCGTATTGATCGACTCGAATTCTGTCGACCACACACGCGAAATCGCTCGCAATCTGGGAATCCCAGTCTATATCCATCAAGAGATTCTGCCTCAGTACGGTCCCCGTAAAGGCAAAGGGGAAGCGCTGTGGAAAAGCTTATATGTCACCCAAGGCGATATTGTGCTGTGGATTGACACCGATATCGTCAACATCCACCCACGCTTCGTTTATGGACTCATTGGCCCACTATTACATCGACCCAGCCTGATGTTCATCAAAGGGTTCTATCTGCGCCCAATCCGAGTGGGAAAAACCATCCAAGCTGGCGGTGGCGGTCGAGTAACCGAGCTCACCGCCCGTCCCTTGCTCAACCTCTTCTATCCAGCCCTCTCCGGATTGATTCAGCCCCTTTCCGGTGAATACGGCGGTCGCCGGCTTGCTCTAGAGCAGGTACCATTTTCTTCGGGCTACGGCGTCGAGATCGGCCTGCTGATCGATATCCTCGAGCGCTTCGGTCTGGACGCCATCGGTCAAGTGGACTTGATCCGACGCGTCCATCACAACCAGCCTTTAGCCGCCTTGAGTATGATGGCCTTCGCCGTCATCCAAACCGTGATCCGCAAACTTGATCATCGCTATGGTCTACAATTGCTCAGGGATGTAAACCGGGCGATGAAGCTCATTCGCCATGAGGATAAGCGCTTCTTCCTCAAGGTCGAGGAGCTTGCTGAACGCCAGCGTCCACCAATGTCCAGCCTGACGGAATATCAGGCTCGATATAAGGGAAGTACTTGAGGTTAGCCCAGATCGATGACTACATTAATTCTCATCCGACACGGGGAAACCGACTGGAATATCGAAGGCCGCTACACAGGCCAGTCTGATGTGCCGCTCAACGCACGTGGACTCGAGCAGGCTGGTAGCCTGGCAAAGCAACTACAGGGAAGGAAAATAGACGTCATCTATAGCAGCGATCTCCGCCGTGCTCACCAGACCGCTGAGGCTCTTGCTAAGAGCAGCGGGATTCGGATACTAATAGACCCTCGCCTGCGAGAAATTCATCAAGGGGAATGGGAAGGCATGCTCTTCAAAGACATTCGAGCGAGTTATTCACAGGCTTGGGAACAGCGGGCGCGTGATCCACTGCTTGTCGCTCCACCCGGTGGTGAGACATTAGGACAAGTTCGCACTCGAGTATTGGAAGCGCTTAGGGAGATCCTCCAACAACACCCCGACGGTCACCTGGCGATTGTATCGCACGGCTTGGTCCTGGCGCTGATTAAAGTACATATTGCCGGTCTACCGATCGAGACAGTGTGGGACCACATCCCAAACAACGCAGAACCCGAAACAATGGTCATGGAGGCAGTATGAAAAATATATCGAGCCGAATCGGTTTCGTCGCCACCCGACTTATCGGCACCGACGGCGTCTCACTCGAAACTGAAAAGTGGTCGAACATCCTAAGCGGGATGGATCACGAGTGCTTCTATTTCGCCGGGCAATCTGACCGGCCTGAGGAACACACCTATCTGGTACCAGAAGCACATTTTATACATCCCGAAATCGAAGTCTTGAACTCCGACTTGTTCGACAACTACGTTCGATCATCCCACACATCAAGCAAGATCCAAGCGCTCAGGTATCACCTGAAACAACATTTGTACCAATTCGTCCGTACTTTCGACTTGAACTTGCTGATTGTTGAAAACGCTCTTTCCCTGCCGATGAACGTCCCTCTCGGGTTAGCACTGACCGAGTTCATCGCTGAGACAAGCTTCCCAACCATCGCCCATCACCATGACTTCTCTTGGGAGCGCAAGCGTTATTCGGTTAGCGCAGCTGATGACTACCTTCGGGCTGCTTTTCCCCCTACTCTGCCATCGATTCATCATGTGGTGATCAACTCCTTCGGAGGGCGTCGCTTAGCCCTACGAACTGGAGCCAGTTCCATGTTGATCCCTAACGTGATGGATTTCGAAAATCCGCCTCCAGGACAAGATGCTTACGCGTCTGAAATCCGCTCAGCCCTGGGTATCCAGCCTGATAAGTATTTCTTACTACAGCCGACCCGGATCGTGCCCCGCAAACGAATCGAACTCGCCATTGAACTGACACACCGTCTTGAATGCGGCGGTGTTCTGGTGATCACCCACGCCTCCGGCGATGAGGGCTCTGCGTACGAGAGTTACCTGCGGGATTACGCTGAGATCCTTGGTGTGCAGGTGATTTTCGGATCCAATATCATAAATCACCATCGCGGCCAGACATCGAATGGCAAACCCGTTTTTTCTCTAGCCGACGCATATCAGCAAGCTGATTTGGTGACCTACCCCTCCACTATCGAAGGCTTCGGAAACGCTTTCCTGGAGACTGTATATTTTCGCCGACCTATCGTAATCAGTTCCTATGAGATATTCAAAACCGATATTCAACCCAAGGGATTCCGGGTGATTGGATTTGACGACTTCATCGAGCAGCAGACGGTCCACCAAGCACGCGAGGTGCTGCGCGACCCTGACCTGGGAAGGGAAATGGCTGAATATAATTATCATATCGGCCGCCGCCATTATTCATACCGTACCCTCGAGTACAAACTCGCTGCACTTATGCATGAATGCCTGGGGGCCTAAGACGAAACGGGAAGAGAACCCGATCGGGTCATGGATCAAATCACAGAACGACCTCGCCGCTCACGCCTGGCCATAATTTTTCTCTCACCAGATGAGCCACGGTTACGCACCGGCTGGCGTCTGCTGCTCCATACACTGCTCCTGATGGCCATCACAGCAATTCTACTCTTCGCATACATACTCGCCCCCGGTTTCCCGAACCTAACCGCCAGCACCGAACCGCATCTCCTGACTGGGATCCAACTGCTTGTCATCACCCTGGCCACATGGATCGCCCGTCGTTTTATTGATAGACGATCCTTCCGCTCACTGGGCTTCCATATCGACCAACACTCGTTGATCGACCTAGCCTTCGGCTTCTGCCTGCCAGCTCTGATGATGGGCTTGATCTTCGCATTCGAATGGGGGATGGGATGGCTACATTTTGAGGGCTGGATGTGGAACGCCGCGCCGCCAGCTACCATCTTGACCGGATTGCTTGGGGGGTTAGCGACGTTCATTATCGTTGGCTACTACGAGGAATTGTTGTTCAGAGGATACCACCTGCAGAACTTGTTCGAGGGAACCAACATGTCCTGGGCTCTCTTTCTTTCCTCCGCTGTATTTAGCATCTTGCACATCGGAAACCCAAACAGCACGTGGGCTTCAACCCTTGGCTTGCTAGCAGCTGGCTATTTTATGGCTTACGGTTGGGTACGGACCAGACGATTATGGCTCTCCATTGGTCTGCATATCGGGTGGAATTTTTTCGAAGGGCCGGTGTTCGGATTCCCGGTAAGTGGTCTGAGCGTCACCCATCTCATCCATCAGTCTGTTGATGGACCTGTCCTGATCACCGGGGGTGCCTTCGGTCCAGAAGCTGGTCTTGTGATCCTGCCAGTGATAGCGCTTAGCGCAGCGCTGATTTGGGTCTATACAGGGGGAAAGCAGGCGAGGCCCAGTTAACCAGACCACAGCAACGTCCACATCCAACATATGCCCCCTCTTCCTGCTGATGGCTGCATTTTTCATCAATCTCATGAAGGGAATGCGGTCGTACATCACTAATTCGACTAAGCAAATTCCCCACTTACCCTAAACTCGAAAACTCTGTCACCGAATTCCCAATAAGGCAAGATTGTCGCACTTGACAAAAGAGAACACTTGTTCTATACTGCCGATATGATAGAACTTTTGTTCGCTTAGGAGGTTAGTTATGTCTGCAACATCTCCCCATACCCGCATCAGCGCAACAAGGATTGACTTTGGGGCCACTATTCGCCAGCTCATCAATCGGCTACCGATTCATCGCGGCTCAATGCTTGTCCTCATCATCTTCGGCGCTCTGATCGCCTTCGAGGTCTTCAACTACGGCACAACCGAATTCGCGCTTGCCGACTTACTCGGGGACATGCGATTCGCGGGGATTCGCTGGTCCACAATCCTAGCCTTGGCTTTCTGCAGCATGGACTTCTCTGGCATTGCCCGCCTATTCACCTCAGAGCGAGGCGAACATGAGCCCATCGAAGTCTGGTATCTGCTTGGCGCGTGGTTCCTGGCGGCAACCATGAACGCCATGTTGACTTGGTGGTCGGTCTCCTTAGCTTTGATCGGTCATCAAGGAATGGGCAATGAACTGGTTGGAAGAGAGGCTCTGTTGAGTGGGGTTCCGATCTTTGTGGCAATCCTGGTATGGCTGATCAGGGTGCTCATCATTGGCACATTCACATTGGCTGGTGAGCGCCTATTATCACCAGAGGCAGTGCGACCGCCGCTTCGCGTTCGGCAACCGCGTGCCGCGCATGCCGCTAAGAGAACGCGTGAGTCACGTCGACCGGCAAGAATTTCCCGTCCGGTACGACCAATTCCTAAACCGATTGCTCGAAATGAACCGATCTACACCCCGCAACCTTTGTCCGCCAAGCCATCTACGCGATGATAGGCGATGCAGAGAACGCGCTACTTGACCCATCACCCTGGCGACCGTCCCTCAGCAACCTGCCAACAATCTCCTCTATGGACGGTCGCCAGACCCACTCCTGCGGTATTGGTCCCCGCATTCTTGATCGTTCTCCTGGTGCTGGCTTCTCTGAGGTCCTGGTTGTCTTTACAACCGAGCCTGGCTGATCTTTCCCGCTGGAGCGGGCTGAGCTTGGACGCCCCATCCAACATGGAGAACCACCAGGCTAATAGTCAAAATTTTCCTACAGGCATACTCGGCGCAACCAGTATCTCACCCTTATTTACTCCTCAAGTCCAGCAATGGTCCGACGACATCGCTCACTGGGCTGCAGAGTACGGACTGGACCCGAATTTAATCGCAGTGGTGATGCAAATCGAATCCTGCGGTCATCCGAACGTACATTCTCCGGCAGGCGCGCTGGGTCTATTTCAGGTGATGCCCTTCCACTTCACTGCAGATGAGGACCCACTCGATTCCTACACCAACGCCAATCGAGGACTCGCTTACTTGGCTCGATCACTTGAGATATCTAATGGTCGAATTAACCTAGCTCTTGCTGGATACAATGGGGGGCATGGTGTAATTGAGCGCAGTCCTGATACCTGGCCGGAGGAGACACGCCGGTATGTCCATTGGGGTATGGGAATTCTAGAGGATATCCGTCAGGGTAAACCCACCAGCCCACAACTTGATGCGTGGCTTACCGCAGGCGGCTACAGCCTTTGCCAGCTAGCTTCAGCCGCTCTTGAGCATGGAGATCAATAATGTTATTTCCGTAATTCGGTTGTACGCCCCTCCTGCTGAAGGGGTAATTTTCCCTTCTCGGCATGTGCCAGGAGTAAAAGGTCTCGTACCAATCGCGTCATGCGATCGACTTCGGAAGTAATGGCGTCCAGAGGCAGAGGATCCACCTCACCCATGCGGCGGATCAGATCTATATTCCTCCGTATAGTTGTCAGTGGGGTGGGTAATTCATGGGAGACATCAGCCAGGAACCTGCGTTGCATATCGAACAGCCCCTCCAGACGCTCCAGAGTTTCATTGAAGGCCAGGATCACCAGGTCCGGGTAAATTGTCTCACGGGCCAATGCCAGGCTTTTGACACCGTCGATCGCTGTTTCAACCCGGTAACCCTCGTAGGCCAGGCCTCGTCGCAAGAATTGCAGGATTCGCTCCTCGTCCTCTATGACCAGAATCCTCTTGCGTAGAAAAACGTCCACCAAGTTCACTATACAACGAGCTGTAGATAATAAAGTTGGAGCCGCCTTAATTCGACAGCTCCAACAGCAAATTCGCCAGCTTTCAAGCAAGCTCAACAGTCGCGCCGGCCGTTTCGAGCTTGCTCTTCGCATCCTGGGCTGCTTCTTTACTCGCTTGTTCGAGGATCTTTGCCCCCACCGTTTCCGCTAGGTCCTTCGCGTCCTTCAAGCCAAGCTGAGTGATCTGACGAACAGCTTTAATTACATCAATCTTCTTCGGACCAACATCCTTGAGTATGACGTCAAACTCAGTCTTCTCCTCCGCTTCTTCAATAGCAGCCACACCCGCAGCAGCTGCCACGGCTACCGGTGCGGCAGCCGAAACGCCCCACTCCTCCTCAAGCATCTTGGTCAATTCGGCTGCTTCGAGGACGGTGAGCTTACTTAGTTCCTTAGCTAGTTTATTAAGTTCTGCCATCGCAATCATTCTCCTTCTATCAACTCATATTTCATTCACCCACACAGTTCGGTGTGGATCACTCGGTTTTCAACGGTGTCTCATGCCACGGCGGGCTCGGCTTCCGAGTACGCTTTCAACACTCTGACCACTTGCCTTATCGATCCAGCCAACACCCCGGCTATACGACTGGCGGGTGCTTGGAGCATGCTTAACAATTGCGCCCGCACCATCGGCAACGGCGGCAAATTAGCCAACCGTGTGACCTGCAATTCGTCGTAGATCACACCATCGATTACCGCCCCTTTGACATTAATAAAGTCCCTTTGCCGGGCGAGATCAACGATAGCCTTGGCCACCCCAAGCACATCCTCGGAGGCAAAACCTATGGCGGTTGGACCCACCAGAGCCCCCTCAGGCAAGGGCACACCGACCTCGTCAAAAGCCCGCTTCGCCAAGTTGTTCTTAACAATATGGAACTCACCCCCGACCTCCCGGATCTTGTGGCGCAAGCCTTCGAGCTCTTTCACGCTCAACCCGGAGTAAGCTGTCATCACCAAAGCGTTACTGCTTCTAAGCAACTCCTGGTATTGAACCACCAACGCTATCTTACGCTCTTTTGAGACTGCCACTTTCTCTCACCTCCTTCCACATAAAAAGTCTTTGCTTCGGCCAGGATCTCGTAGCAAAGACTCGTGCAATCCGTCGCGGATTATCATCCGCTAGTCTTCACCTCGGCAGGGTATTAAGCCCCACGAAGTACAAGGCGCCTGCTGTCTCTGGCAAAGCATGTCGTAATTCCGGCTAAATACGGCCGGAGACAAACTATTTTAGAAGTAATCCTCCATTACATCGCCTGGGCGGCATTTGGATCAACCCTAATCCCAGGTCCCATGGTGCTTGTCAAAGTAACCCTGCGGATGAAGGTGCCCTTAGCGGAAGCTGGTCTAGCCTTTATAATCGCTTCCATTAAGGCTGCCATATTCTCGTAGAGCTTTTGAGTTTCGAATGAAGCCTTCCCGATTGGCATATGCAGGTTGGCCGTACGGTCGATGCGAAATTCCACCCGTCCCGCTTTTAATTCCTTGATCACCCGAGGTAGGTCATCCTCTTGAGCCACGGTGCCGGCTTTCGGGTTGGGCATTAACCCTCGCGGACCGAGTATCTTTCCCAGTCGGCCAACCTTGCTCATCATGCTCGGCGTCGCCACTGATACGTCAAAGTCTACCCAACCGCCTTTGATACGCTCGATTAGCTCGTCATCCGCGATATAGTCTACTCCGGCATCCTGGGCGATGCGGGCAGCGTCGCCTTCGGCGAAGGCCAGTATCCGTACGCTCTTGCCAAGGCCATGAGGCAACATAACCGTGTCGCGTACTTGTTGCTCCGCGTGCCGAGGATCTACCCCTAGGCGGATGTGAAGTTCAATCGTACCATCAAATCGGGTGAAAGAGGTCTCCTGAGCTAAGCGCAGAGCCTCCATCGGTGGGTATATACTGGTGCGATCAACTTTCGCCGCCGCCTCACGATATTTCTTTCCATGCTTTGGCATCTTAACTCCTGGTGGTACAAACGGACTGGTATTAGCCAACCCTCCCACAAATTCTCAATCTTCGATCACAATACCCATATTACGCGCAGTACCTTCGATTTGTCTCATGGCACCTTCGATGTCCACAGCATTGAGATCCTTCATCTTGATCTCGGCGATCTCTTGAATCTGATCTCGGGTGACCTTACCTACTTTCTCGCGATTGGGTTCGGCCGAGCCCTTCTCCACGCCAGCCGCCTTGCGCAGTAAGACCGCGGTTGGCGGAGTCTTTAGGATAAATGTGAAGGATCCATCGGTGTAGATGCTTATCTCAGCTGGGATAATATCGCCGGTCTTACTAGAAGTACGAGCGTTGTATTCTTTGCAGAAGGCCATCAGGTTTATCCCGTGTGGAGCCAACGCTGGACCAATTGGCGGCGCAGGGTTGGCCTTCCCAGCTCCAATCTGCAGCTTAACCACTGCCTTCAGCTTCTTTGCCACAAGTTCACTCCTTTTGTGGTGTTTGCGGGTGAAGGGATACACCCTCCCACGTGGGCGCAAGTTGTGCGCCCTCTCTCAAGATTTCTCTACTTGCAGGAAATCAAGCTCTACCGGCGTCTCTCGACCAAAAAATGACACCATCACCCGCACCTTGGCGCGCTCCATATTAATATCTGACACAGTGCCTATAAAATCGTTGAACGGCCCATCAATTATGCGCACCTTCTGTCCGGTCTTATAAGCTATTTTAATGCGAGGCGCTTCAGCCTCCATGCGCTTGGCAATCTGGGCTACTTCTTCCGGTCGCAACGGGGTCGGTTCGTTGCCCATGCCCACAAAACCAGTCACCCCTGGTGTGTTTCGTACCACATACCAGGAATCTTCATCCATGATCATTTGCACCAGGATGTATCCTGGGAACACACGACGTTCCACCGTTCTCCGTCTGCCATTCTTGATTTCAATTTCTTCCTCAGTGGGAACGACGACATCGTAAATTTTATTCTTCATCTCCATGGTCTCGATGCGTTGCTCGAGATTGTGACGAACTTTGTTCTCATAACCCGAGTAGCAATGCACCACATACCACAAGCGGGCATCGTCGTCTTCCTCGACAACAGGTTGGCCAACAATATCTTCTAGACCCGGCTCCTGTATCTCATCCTCAGTAACAGAGATTTCCTCAACATCCCCTAAGTCTTCAGTCGGAGGAAGCTCTTCTGCCTCCACCTCATCCAAGATCGCTTCTTCTTCAGATTTTGATTCAGCCGCACCTGATACTACCGCCTCTTCTGAATGCGGTTCGTCACCCGAAGTCTCCTCCTCGGATAGGGCTCCGCTAATCGGAGAGATGAGTTCTTCTTCCCCGGTGGTAGTATCCTCTGCTTCTTCAACACCCACTGGCTCCTCCACTATGGCACCGTCATTGGAGGTGGGCGGTCCCTCCTCCATCACCGGGTCATCCTCCACCTGTCCCCCAGACATCAGCTCTTCCACCTGCGCCGTTTCACCTAAATTAGCCTCTTTCACATCACCCGCGGCTACAACCCCCTCCTCGGTCGAAGCAGGGGCGTCATCCGCCTTGATCTCAGGCGGGGTGACAATTTCCGAGTGCTCTTTCTTCATCTCACTGATCGCGACATGTCTAATTAATCGTCTAGCGTCCGTACTTAGATCGACGTCTTTTGTGTTCTTCGGCGCCTTTGGGCACACACTTAGACAATACGATCGATCATTGTCCCAAGCCGATGATGAACCCAAAGAGACGAGTGAATAAGAAGTCCAGCACGCCGAGGAACGTGCTCATGATAATCACTACCAACAGCACAACGACAGTAAGCTGCGTGGCTTCCTTACGAGTAGGCCAATTTACTTTACGCAACTCTGCTACTGTTTCGCGAAAGAAACGCACGATGGCGTTCGGTCGCTTTCTCGAGGCGGCTTTTGACTTCGCCACTCTCATTCTCCTTAGGATCAAGCGACGCCAACCTCAGACGGCGTCACACTAAGCTCAGACAGGCCAGGCAGGACTCGAACCCGCAACCCCCGGTTTTGGAGACCGGTGCTCTCCCAAATTGAGCTACTGGCCTTTGGGGGGGCTTCTTACCGCCCCCTATTTGGTTTCGCGATGCAGCGTATGCTTGCGGCATCGCGAACAATACTTCATCAGTTCGATCCGTCCTGGGTCGTTTTGACGGTTTTTCTCCGTTGTATAATTCCGCTCCTGGCACTCCATACACTCCAGGGTAATCACTGGTCTAATACCTTTTTTAGCCATAACTCACCGGCACGCAGCCCCTCTGGACGAGCGCACCATCCTTTCACCTATTCCATAATATCGGTTATCACGCCTGCGCCCACCGTCAAACCACCCTCTCGGATGGCGAACTTCGACCCCTTCTCCAGCGCCACCGGTATGATCAACTCCACCGTCAGATTTACACTGTCCCCAGGCATCACCATCTCCACCCCTTCCGGCAACTCTACCGTCCCGGTCACATCCATCGTCCGAATGTAAAACTGCGGCCGATACCCACTGAAGAATGCCTTGTGCCTT
>JAUWHR010000070.1 GCA_030605795.1 Anaerolineae bacterium
TCGGATCGGTAGCTGAAAGGAGCTGTCCCAAAAGGGCAGCCTCGAACGAGGAGCTAGATCTCAAATGCTCGAAGGGGGTCTGCGACCCCCGTCATAGGCCAATATACTTATCGATGAGCACGAACATCAGCAGGGTCACAGACCCTGCTGGAACGAGATGAGGGTCTGTCTAGCGATCTTTTGGGACAGCCCCTTGGAGATATCCACGACCTGGATCGCGCCGATAGATTGATTATCTCAACAATACGAGATAGATCACAACCACCAACAGTCCGAGCACTACCACCGCGGTAAGAATCAATCCCCCCACAAGCACCCACAGGGCAAGTAGTGAGTGCCAGCGCTGGAGGTTGATCGACTTTCGCCGAACTTGTTTCGCGACTGTAGGTTGGGTGGCGTCGTCCACACCCCTTTTGCCCAGGTAGAGGTATGCCAGTAATACCACGGCAAACAAGATCGCCGGCGCGAACGTCAAAGCCAAACGCACAAATGCCTCATAAGGGAGACGTGCGATCACACTCTCAAATCGCGCTGGGGAGAGGTAAAACAGACCAAGTGCAGCCAGCGAAACCAGCAGGATCGGTACCGCCGCGACTAGAACCAGACTTACAGCCAAGTTGATCGGTCGCGAAGCCCTGGTGACACCCAGGTGGCGCGACGAGTCGTAATAAGAAATATACGTCGCCAAGAGCACCGCGGCAAAGAAGAAGATGGGGGCGAGGGGGATCATAGGACGCAGATATCGATCCCCTGGCAGAGGAGCAATCAGACGATCGAACCGGCTAGGTGAGACGAAGGAAAGCGCCCAGACAGTTGTGGAAACCAGCAGTGCCAGCACCGCTGGAGCCAGTGCTAACCTCGCCGCCAGGCGGGTGTAGGCCAAAGTACGCTGTTCCACCTCAACGGCAGCTGTTTCATCCAACCTCAGTCGAGGCTTCGTTATAGCTACATCCACCGCCGGTCGATCAAGGGCATAAAGCACGGCCAGCACCACCACGGCGAACAGAGTTGCTGGGGCAAATACTAATGCCGAGCGAATGAACGCCTCGCCAGGTAAACGGTCGATCAGGTTTCCGAAACGTATAGGGGCGACGTAAAAAAGAGCCAGAGCAGCTACCGACAACAGCAACATCGGCACGCTAGGGATCAATATCAGTGTCGCTACTAAACGTGTGTAAGGCCAGGCGCCATGGCGGTTGCCATCGGCAATGTCAGGTTTGGGTGGGGTTATCGAGTCCTTCATGATTCATCAGCGATGGTGAAGACCAGCGCACTCACGGCGTCAGCGTGATCTCGACGCTAGAGATGTGACCCAAACCGTCGAAGACAGGTAACGGGTCGATCACCAGGATCCGTCCTGGCCCTTCCGCCGCTACGACGTAGGGTACGTCGGCACTGAACGGACCGGGAATGCCCCAGTCAGGGGCATTGACGATGATCGGCATCGATCCAACCACGTTACCCTCAACATCGCGAACCTCGATGATCAGGGTCTGCTCGAAACTGGCCAGGCCAAAACCCTCGACGTGGACTACGCCACCGCTGATCACTTCGCCAGGCGTAGGTTGATCGATGATGATCGCCTCCGGTTGGTAGGCGCCAAGCATAATCTCCTGAGAACCCTCGGGGATTAGAATCACGCCAACCGAGGCTAGGTGGATGATGCCGCCATCGCGGGCGCTCAGGTCATAGACCTGTATCAGGGCGTTACGCTCTTCACTCACCGTGAAGGGGACATCACCTTCAAAAGTCCCCCGTTGGCCGATGTCAGCCGCGATGGTAACGGGTTGTATGGCGAGCTCGGCCCCTTCATCGAGCACGATGCGCACTACCAGCGTCTGCTCAAAGGTCGGATCGGCGATCCCAGCCACACGGGCAGGGCTGGTCAGGCGTGAACCAGGTCCAGGTTCGAGGATCAGGATCGCCTCCTCGGACCCTTCAGGACCATGCGGTGCTGTGGGGCTCGGGACTTCCGGAAGGGTTGTAGGGCTTGGAGCTTCCAGAGGGCTCGTTGCGCTGGCCACCGGCGGGGGTGGGACAGGCGTAAAAGTTGGAGCAGGGAGCGGCGGTTCCAGGGAGGGGGTGCTACAAGCCGCTAAAATGGACAACAAGGCCAACCATGTTGTCACTCGGGCCAGTTTCATCGGCATCTCTCCTTCGGGTGGGGAGTGTAACAGGGATTGTGCTCCAGGTCCACTACTATTTGACAACAGAACATTTGTTCTATATAATAGGAACGCCAGTGGTTGCCGCCCACCATCCGTCGCGTTGACCCGCGCCACCTTGCCCCACCACCGCCGCTGGTTCACCCGCATACAGGGAGGTCTTTGTGTATTTTCGCCGCTGGTTCCGCCCTAAGCGCGCTCAGCCCGAAAGCCCATTCTCGGGAAACGACCGGTTCACGCTTGAGCTCGACGACGGGCTTTTCGTCCAACTCCGACTAGCGGCGCGCACCCTGGGCCAATCGCCAGAGACGTTGATCACCAACTTGCTGGCACGCGGGCTGGAGCAGGAAGCGCTCCGGGCTCAGGCCGAGACCACCCTATCGATCCTCACCCCGCGCGAGCAGGAGGTGGCCTGGCTGACAGCCCGCGGCCACACCAACCAGCAGATCGCTGAGAAGCTGGTCATCTCCCCCGAGACGGTCAAGACCCACGTGCGCCACGTGCTAGATAAATTCCGCGTGCGCAGCAAGGCCGACCTGCGGCTGCTGCTACTCGATCTAGGCGTGCGTTGGTGGGAGGGGTAGAAACAACCACGAGGAGACACTAGAATGAATATGACATTCCATAGAACGAGTGTCCCTGGGTTGGAAGTAATTAAAGCAACACCCTTCTTAGAATCAGATTGCCCTGCTAGGATATATCTCTTAAGGTTCCACCCAGGCAAAGAAGCTGGCACCCGGGTTTGAATGTACAACCCATGGCTCACCTTCCGGAATGGAAGCGTACATGAGCCGAGGAAATGCACCGTCACCAGTCGACACGCTTTCATTGAAGAACAAGCCGGTCGAGTCTGGTCGCCAGATGGGACCATCAACCCTTTCATTTGATAGTACCCGGACAAATTCCCCACTCGAGGTGTATAACCGCAGGCCATGTGGAGCATCAGAACCATAGGGACAGTCCCATCTCCCGAAGGCCAACCATTGGCCATCGGGGGAGGGTACCGGGATGCACTCGGCCTCGATACGTCGCAGTACATCGCCCGAGGGGTTAATTATCATGGTTCCCCGTGGAAATTGGGCATAGAACAACCCCGTATCCGGTAACCACTCAACCCAATCTGGCAATCCCCACCCTTCGGTGTCAAGCTTGGTTGGGGCTCCCCATCCGGGTTGGAAGAGAAACAATCCCAGCTCCTCCACCCCCATCTTCACATGTTCTACGACATACAGTACCGTACCGGTTTTCCAATCGGCAGCAACCCGAGTAACATCGCGACGATCTAAGGTATAGACACGCCCGCTGTTCACACTTACACTACGCAGGTTTGATGGAGGACTTACACCATAACTGGTCAGTGCAACAAACACAGTCGGGGCTCTCCAGCCCATGAGCAATTCCATCCCATCCTCCACGTCATACAATTTCTTCACCTCGCTCCCGTCTACCGAGGCTGCCCAAACAGCTTTGGGACTGAAATGCCATGCAAAACCGCCTATGCCTGTGAAGAAGTCCGTTGCCTCCATATAAATGATCCACTTTCCATCCAACGACCAATCTATAAGCACCGCCTGATTGGGGCCGTCGGTCAACCGGCGCACCTGGTCGGTCTGCGTATCATAGATATAAAGATCAGATGACGGTCCATCAATAGCAGCAATGAATGCTAGGTATCTTCCATCAAGCGACCATAGTATGGTCGCCCGCTCGGTTAAGATTGCCTGGTAGACATCCGGTGCCAAGTAAATATCCCATTCATCGCTCTCATTAATCGGCGTGGCCAGCTCATCCGATAGCAGCCTGATCGTCTGAACTGAAATTTCTGAGGGCAGGTGTAGAAGCCTAATCGAGACGTCCGAGGGTGCGTACCAATTCGAATACACACGCGCTGCCACCCACCCCGTAGTCGACCATGTCCGCGTGAGGATATTCAAAGCGGTCAAGCCGGTCCCATCCAGGTTCATAGCTACCAACTGTCTTCCCGTTGAACCAAGCAGCCATGGGCCTTTTACGGAGAGAGGAGTCGAGGGTGTTGGGAAGGGGGTCAATGTCTGGGTTCGCGTGATCATCCTCGTTGGTATTGGCATATGGGTCGACGTGACCGTCAACGAGGGTTCCGGTGTGTGAATCAGCATCGATGTGGAGACTCCCTTCTTTTTCGGTGTTGATGTCCAAGGTGGGGGCATGAGAACACCGGAGCCCTTGGTCCTAGTTGGTACCTGGGTGTCGCGTGATCCACAGGCAACGGAAAGCAAAGTTAGGAGAAGGAAGGTAGAACCGAGCCTTTTCAATGGTCTTCTTGTACTCATTGTTGATACGATTCCTTCTTTCCCCTAGCGCTTCAGGGCCATTTGTCAAGCAAAGAAAAAAATAAGCTGTTTTAAATCTAGTATAGGCGCGCATATAGTACATCGCAATAATCAGTTGATCATGATGATAATCCGCTGTTTCACTCACGCCAGCACGTCGTACCCTTCTAAACCCTGCATTAGTTATAATTCAATCTACAATCCCACAAACCAAGAGAGTTTTCTGTGGTCGAAGCTAAACTGATTGATGAGACTTCTCAACCCCGCACACGCGAGACGCTGGTCCACGACCTGAAGCACTTGGGCCTCACCTCGAGGATGACAGTCATTGTGCACAGCTCGCTTAGCACAATAGGGTGGGTCTGCGGCGGCCCAGTGGCAGTGATCCAGGCGATAATGGATGTTGTTACATCCGAGGGTACGATCGTGATGCCTACCCACTCCGGCGATCTATCCGACCCGTCGGGGTGGCAAAATCCGCCGGTCCCAGAGTCATGGTGGTCGACCATCCAAGAGACCATGCCCGCCTACGATCCACGCATCACCCCCACCCGCGGCATGGGCCGGATCGTTGAGGTATTCCGCACCTGGCCTGGAGTAAAACGGAGTTCACATCCCACATTTTCCTTCGCCGCCTGGGGGGCAAACGCATCCCAAGTCATTATGAACCACGAGCTCGACTACGCCATGGGCGAAACATCTCCCCTGGCGCGCATCTACGACCTGGACGGTTGGGTGCTGTTGCTGGGCGTTGATTACACCCACAACACCTCCTTCCATCTAGCTGAGTACCGTATGCCAGGCGCGAACATTGTTAAACAGGGCGCACCGATCATCGAAACTAAACAACGGGTATGGAAAGTTTATCGGGACATCGAATTGAATACTTCCCCCTTCGAAGAACTCGGGGTGGCTTTCGAATTGCGCACTCAGGTTCATAAAGGGAAGGTCGGCTCGGCGCAGGCGCGATTGTTTCCACAACGCCAAGCCGTCGATTTCGCCGTGGAGTGGCTGACGTTGTATCGCGATGATGGCATGTAACATCTCTTTATTAGCGCTTCTCCGCTAGGTAGGCGAAAAAACCTGCCCGCCTCAGGGCGGCTAAAGTCAACCCGCCCAACAGCCCACCTAGTGCTCCGAAGATGATATATCCCACAAGTGTCCAAGCTAGCCCCAGAGCGACCAAACCCACCGGCGCACCCGCCAAGACGCCCAGCGCCCATTTGACCAGAAACTTACTCATGTGACCGAAAGTGCCGGCCAACGCTGCGACGACCAGGTTCTCCGGCTTGCGCAGTAATAACAACGCCAGATCGGCCCCCACTCCAACCATCGTATACGACAGCAAGGTGTTGATCGCGCCAAAATTTCCCATCCCCAGGAAAGCCGCGATCACACCTGAGGTTAGCCCTACTACACTGGCTGCACCTGGCTTGGGCACAACCCCCGCGGCCACAATGATGATCGCCATCCAGAAGACACCCGAATGTCCTGACATCTGGATTGGCAAGCGTAGGGTGATCTTGGCCACCACGATCAGGGCCGCGAACAGCGCCATCAGGATGAGTTGGAAGGTGGAAAAATAGCGCTCCTTCATGGGCTGAAGATCTCGATCTTGTCGGCATCCACGACCCATTCATCGCGCATATCCAGCACCTCCAGGAGCGACACCAGCTTGAGCGTACCCCGATTAGTGAGAGCAAGCATCACCATATTGGCTTCGTTGTTCACTTCAACCCATGTCAACTTTGCTGACGTTCCTTCGCTTGAACTGCTCACCACGATGGAACAGTCAGGCATCAGAACATCGGCTTCCATGTGCAGAAGGAGCACGTCGGGTAAGAGCCAACCCTGCTGAAGCTTACCCTTTTCAGCATCGACGAAGCTCACTGTCGCCAATTGATCCAGGTCAGCGGAGCTAAAACCCGCCACCAACTGCTCATCACGGTAGATCGGAATATCGCCGGGGGACAAGGTCACTTCCGCTAAGGGCGGCGCTGGATTCATCAGTCGCCGCAAAGCCTCAATTCCCAGGACGGCGCCCATCAATGCTACCAGGATGACAATCGCAACCAAGACTCGAACTCTTTGACTCACAATTCCTCCCAAATGGGCTCGTATTTGCACCGGAGTGCTCGGGAATGCGCTTATCTCCAGAGCAACAGCAGCATACCTATTACTACCGTTCCCGCTAACAAGAACCAATCCAAACGGTGCATGTTAAGTTGATGATAGGAGCGGCGGTTGGGCGAGTTGAAGCCTCTGGCATAAGCAGCTTCGGTCACCGACCAGGCGCGCCTAGCGGTCATAACGACTGTTGGCACTGTCAGGGCTACAAGGTTGCGCATCTGCCCCATTGTTCGTCGCCAGCCTGACGGAGAAGACCACGCTCCTCGTGAGCGCTGCGCCTCTTTGATCGCACGCCACTCATCGTCCAACATACCCACGCTCTGTAACGCCAGGCTCAGGCTGAAGGTGTAGCGATAAGGGATGCGCAGCCACTCAAGGGCCATGCGCAATTCGGCGGAGGTTGTGGTGGCAAAAAACAAGGTCAAAGCCCCTGCCAACAGAACCAACCTGAGAGTAACTGTAATCGCCAGGTCCAATCCCACTGCCCACCAATCGACCAGGAAGAGCACGACGATCACCCACTTAAGCCTCCAGATCTGCCCCACGATCGCATCCAGAAGGCGAGCCCAGCAGAGGAAAATTAAAAAGATCACCATGAAAGCGATGAGTCTTTCCACCGGCAGCATCACCGCCAGAGATACACAGAGACCTATGGCCAACTTTACCCGAGGGTCGGCCATTCGCAACGGTGAGTGCCTCGCCAGAGACAATCTCCGCCCGCGACCTAAAGTCCATCGTCGACTCACCATTCACTCCTTGAAGACATTGACCGCACTTCTATACCGTGACAGGGTGAGAATAGGCCTTTGATTCACCCTTGTGCTCCTATTCCGGCGTCCGCACCCAGCCTGGCAGCTCCAAACCCAACCTCCGCCAGGGTGAGTCGCTTCGCAAAATTTCTGATGTTGGACCATCGGCCGCAATTCCATCTGGGCCAAGCAATACCAGATGATCAGCCTGAGCCGCTAAGGTCAGATCATGGGTGGCCATAATGATCAGCATGCCAGATGCTGCCAGAGCACGGAGAAGCCGGATCAGCATCGCCTTATGTCCCCCATCCTGTCCCAGCGCTGGCTCATCTAACAAGATGCCATGGCGTGGTTGGCGTATGAGCACCGACGCCAGAGTCACCCGTTTCTTTTCGCCTTCGCTCAAGAGCAGCGGGGGCGTCTCCACGTAGCGGGTCAACTCCAGCGCCTCCAATAACCAGTCGAAGTAGATCATGTCCGGATTGGGTAGCCGGTAAAGAACCTCTTCGCCAACGGTGGCGTTGAAGAGCTGTAGATCGGGGTTTTGGAAAACCATCCCCAGATCAGGGCGCCCAACCTTGCCATTTAGCATTATCGAGCCCTGGTGCTCTTGTAATCCGGCCAGTGTCCGCAAAAGTGTGGTCTTCCCCACGCCATTCCGGCCCACCACTGCGATAACCTGACCGCTGGACAGGCTAAAATTCAAGCTCTGTAACACAGTCCGTCCGCCTAGTTGGACCCCCAGGTCCGACACCTCCAACCGAAAATCAGAGATCGTCGATTTTGGGATATTGATTTCAGGGATAGTTGTGCCACTAGGGACGTGGCTGTCGAGTTGAATCGTTTGCAGGTCCGGGATGAGGTCCAGATACTCTCGGCGATGCTCACAGATGACCACCGTGGTCCCGGAATGAATCACTTGTTTCAAATAGGTGATGAGATCGATGACAGCTGTACTATCCAGCATAGAGAGGGGCTCATCCAGCACGAGGACCGATGGTTCTCGGGCAGTAACGGCTGCTAGGGCCAACTTCTGTTGCTCCCCAGTGGAAAGCATTTGGGGCGACCGATCACGCAGGGCCTGCAAGCTAAAACGGTCCAGGGTGCCCTCGAGCCTCTTCTGGATGGTGGCCGAAGACAGACCCTGGTTTTCCAGGCCAAAGATGATTTCCTCCTCTACCGAGGGAGCCAACATCTGTGCAGTAGGGTTTTGAAACAGCAAACCTGCTCGCTCGGTCAGCTGCCAGAGCGGGGTGTCTGTGGTTTGCATACCGTCGAGCCAAACCACACCCTGCAAGTTACCGCGATAAAGATGGGGGATTATGCCGGTTATACAACGGGCGAGGGTGCTCTTACCGCAGCCTGAGACCCCGGTGATCAGCACTGCTTCTCCTGGTTGGATAGATAAAGAGGTGGGTTCCAGCCCCCGGCCGTCCTGAAGATAGTGAAAAGCAACCTTATCAGCTCGCACGATGTCGGTCATGATAACCCCAATGAGGACCCTCGCCGTTCTCAGTCAAGTTTGAGTGGCGTCCAATGCTCGCCATCCCTGGCGACAATAGCGACAGGCTTGCCCCCACGCCTCGCCGGGCGTAGCTTATCCGTCTGCACCAAGCCCTGAGTAACGGGTTCTCCGTCGATGGTTTGCACAGAGTCGACACCAGCCGCTAGCAAGGCCGAGATCGGATGCAAGCCGGCCAACTCGCGCACACGACCCACCATTACATAGCGACCATCATCCCCGCTCGCCACCAGTCCCACCGCCGCCAGTGCGCCGATCACGCCACCTTCATTGCCGCCCAACCCATATAAAATCATCCCGTGGTCAGCGGCCAGTGTCCGGGCTTCTTCCTGGGTGACCAATTCGCGCTGCGCCCGGCGACCGAATTCAGTGATAGCTACAGTGACACATTGAGCTACGCACAAGCCAGGATCACTACCTGTGTGGTAATCGGCCAACATCAGTACTCTTACCCGATCCGCCAGAGCTTTCGGGTCCAGATCCTCCACATCCAGGACGATGGCTGCGCAGCTGTTCCTCTTGGTGTACGGCACTCTAGGATCCACCAACAGTTGGTGACGTGTCACCCCTAAAATGACATGATCAGCCTCCAGGGTCGCGGCGACCTGCCGAGCCATGTGACCCGTACCGCGCGATTCAAGGTTGTCGGTATCATCCATCCCAATCAGGTACATTAACCGGTCCCAAGCCTTTCCATGTATCTTGTAATCAGGTCCTTCATATAAATTCCAATCGTCATAAAAGGGGATTCACTAACCCTTGAGCAGCGGCATCTCTTTTACTCCCATGTTATCCGGGCTAGAGGTCAGGAAACCCAGGTTTCTGCCCCCGTTTGCGAGGTGTCATAGCCACCAATTGCAGCGATCGCCTGCTTGAGACGCCTCGAACGCACGACCTCTGCCAGCACCTGGGTCTTGGCAAGACCCCACACCTGTTCTGGGATCACCAAGTCGTAACGCTCCTTAGTCAGGGGTATAAACTCCAACCCAAAGCTGCTCGCGGCAGCATATATGCCTAAGCCCGCCGTAGCCTCACCTTCGGAGACCGCGCGGGCTACGCCTAAATGGGTCCGCTCTTCTCTATCGAAGCCCGGCACGGCATGCAAGGATATGGCCAGCTTCTTCAGTTGAGCGTCCAGCCAAACTCGAGTGCCCGAACCAGGTTGACGGTTGACAAAACGAACTCCAGACTGTAGCAGGTCGATCAACCCCTGTAGCTGCTGAGGGTTCCCCGGCGGAATGATCAGCCCAAGGGAGCGGTGAGCTAGGGTAAGCAGCAGGCACCTGCGCCCCGGAAGGACCTGCCGGATGAAAGGAACATTGTATGTATCGCTGGCATCATCCCAAAGGTGCACGCCAGCCAGTTCAGCCTCATTACGGCTGAGGGCCATCAAACCACCCAGGCTTCCTAGGTACTCGATGGAAAGCCGGATCTTGGGCGTCTGTTCACCGAGCAAACGGGCGATCCATTCAACGATCATGTCGTGGCTTCCAGCAAAGCGAAGCTGGTCCTGCACCGCCGGAAGCTCGCCTAAGTTCTGAGGGTCTTGGTGGCTCTGGAACTCATGCCAGCGAGAGATAGCGACACTGAGCGCAGTTTCCGCCTCGATAGGTTGGTGACCGCTGCCGATCGCCTCGAGTAGAAATTTTTCCGCACTATTGACCAGCGCTGCCCAATTCCAAACCGTGGCTTGTGGCTGGATCGAGCTTGGCGCCACCAATGTTCCCCTCCCCCGGTGACCTACCACCAAGCCCTCACGCGCTAACCGGGTATAGGACCGACTGACCGTGCCGGGTGTGCAGCGCCAGCGCTGCGCCATCTCGCGCACAGGTGGAAGCTTGTCGCCCGGTTTGAGTTCACCCGACACGATTCGACGTCGGATCGCTTC
>JAUWHR010000085.1 GCA_030605795.1 Anaerolineae bacterium
ATCACCCATAAGTTGAACGAGGTGATGGCGGTCAGTGACCGGGTCACTGTGCTACGCCAAGGGCGTGTCGAAGCCACACTCAAGACAGCCAAGACGAACAAGCGTGAGCTGGCTCGGCTGATGGTCGGGCGTGAGGTTCTCTTCCGCATTGACAAAGAAGATGTGCAGACAGGGGATGAAGTTCTGCGCATTGAGGATTTGCATGCTTTAAATGATAAAGGCTTATCGGCGATTAAGGGGGTTTCGCTCAGCGTTGCCCGGGGCGAGATTGTGGGGATTGCGGGAGTAGCGGGTAATGGACAGCGCGAATTAGTAGAGGCGTTAGTGGGCTTGCGCCCCACAACTCAGGGTCGTATCTTCGTCGGAGGAAGTGAGGTCACTGGCGGGTTACCTCGGAACATCATCGAACAGGGCGTGTGCTATGTACCTGGCGAGCGGTTTGCCGGCTTGGTGCCAGAGATGAGTGTGGCCGAGAACTTAATACTTAAGACATATCGCGACCGGCGTTTCGGCAATGGCCCCTTTCTTAATACACGGGAAATTGATGGATACGCCGATGATCTGATCTCTCGATATGGTATTGCCGCTCCTGGTCGGGATACCCCACTGAAGTTACTTTCTGGGGGGAATATTCAACGTGTTATTTTGGCTCGTGAAACCTCTGGAGAACCGTCATTGCTGATCGCAGCCCACCCCACCAGCGGGTTAGATGTAGGAGCTATCGAGTATATCTGGCAACTGCTGTTGGCAGAGCGCGAGCGTGGGGCAGCGGTGCTGCTGGTGTCTGAGGACTTGGAGGAGGTGTTCACCTTGAGTGACAGGATTGTGGTTATGTTTGAAGGTGAATTTATGGGTATTGTGTCCGCCAGTGATGCGGATTTGGAGGAGATCGGGCTCATGATGGCTGGGGCCCACCGTCGACCATCGCAGGAGGTGATGGCGTGAAAGGTATTCCAACCCTTGAAGTCGAGAAGCGGCTCACATCCCCGCGTTGGCTTCAGTTCTTAGCGCCATTCATTTCGCTGATCTTAGCCCTGATGGCAATTGGGGTCATCTTCCAAGCATTAGGCGTCGATCCGTTGTTCGCGTATGGAAAGATATTTCAGGGTGCGTTTGGGTCGATATATGGGCTCTCCGAGACGGTGGTTAAGTCCATTCCGCTGATGTTGTCCGGCGTTGGTCTTTCGTTGGCTTTCCGTGCCCGTTTCTGGAATATCGGCGCTGAAGGGCAATTGCTTGTGGGCGCCACCTGCGCCACGGGTTTGGCTCTGGCATATCCTGATTGGCCGAAATTTGTGCTGATACCAATGATGTTCATCGTTGGTTTCCTCGGTGGCGCGCTGTGGGGGCTGATCCCTGCCCTGCTTAAAGCGCGATGGCGGGTTAATGAGGTGATCACTAGTTTGATGATGGTGTATATCGCCAGCAACTTAGTGAACCACTTGGTCTATGGACCGTGGAAAGGTCCAGAGGAGATGGGCTTTCCCTATACGTCCAAGTTTTCAGCCTCGGCGCAGTTACCACGTTTGGCTTGGACACGTATACATTATCCTACCCTTGTTCTAGCCTTGCTGTTAGCCGTTGTGATCTACCTTCTCATCGCCCGGACGAAATGGGGCTATGAGATACGGGTCACTGGGGAGAACCCAACTGCGGCTCGTTACGCCGGAATGAGCTATTTGAAGACAGTGGTCTTGGTCATGATCCTGAGCGGTGGGTTGGCTGGACTGGCTGGAGTGGGCGAGGTGGCTGGGATACACCTCCGGTTGCGTTATCCAGGGGGCATCTCGCCGGGATACGGTTTCACCGCCATCATTGTGGCCTGGTTAGCGCGCCTCAACCCGCTGGGAGCAGTGCTGACATCCTTCCTTTTGGGCGGCTTACTCGTAGGTGGCGATGCAATACAGATTTCCCTGGGTCTACCGGCAGCGACGATTTTTACCTTCAATGGCACGATTCTGTTATTCATACTTGGCGGTGATTTATTAACTCGTTATCGAATCCGGATTAAGCGGAGGACGACAAACTAATGCTGCAGTTTATTCTATCTGCCTTACGCGCCGCAATCCCCGCCGGAACCCCATTGTTGTTCGGAACACTTGGAGAGGTCTATACCGAGCGATCAGGGGTCTTGAATCTGGGGGTGGAAGGTTTGATGATTATGGGTTCGGTTACCGCCTTCGGAGTGGCATTCACTACCGGGAATGTCTGGCTTGCAGTGGCTTTGGCGGCATTGGCTGGTGGGTTACTAGCTTTAGTGCATGCTTTTGTCACCATCACCCTAAAGGTCAATCAGGTGGTTTCGGGCCTGGCGATAACGATGATCGGTCTAGGCGTGAGCGGTATTATGGGGAAACAGTATATTGGACAACCACTGGGAGTTAGATTTGCACCTCTAGAGATTCCAGTATTGAGCGATCTTCCAATCCTTGGTCCTCTGCTGTTTCAATTTGATCCACTGGTCTACATTTCGATATTGTTGGCCCCAGCGTTGTGGTTTGTGCTTTATCGAACACGATGGGGACTTTCCTTGCGTTCGGTGGGTGAAAATCCAGCCACCGCAGATACTCTGGGTGTCAACATCGTTGTCGTGCGTTATCTAGCAGTATTTTTCGGCGGTTTATTAGCCGGGGTGGGGGGTGCTTATCTTTCGGTGGTCTATGCGCCGTCCTGGATCGAAGGTATGACCGCTGGAGCGGGTTGGATCGTGATCGCGTTGACGATCTTCGCCATGTGGGATCCATTACGGGCTCTTCTGGGAGCATATCTATTTGGTGGGGTGCGTGTCTTGCAGTACCGGCTTCAACCGCTCGGTATTTCCCCAAATCTGCTGGCCATGCTGCCCTTCATTTTTACTATCCTGGTTTTGATGGCCAGCGCCGGTGAGGCTATGAGGAGGAGGATCGGCGCGCCAGCAGCGTTGATGCAACCCTATTCGAGAGAGTAGAGGTGAGGTTGGTAGTCTCTGCTCAAGTTCTACCAGGGCTATTGGCTGAACCCCTTTACAATAAGAAAGTCGTTTGTCCTTGAGGTATGAGGTCCAAATGTATGAGTAAGTTCCTGGGATACTGTTGTTCCATATGTCAGGCCGAGTATGGCCCGGACGAGGTTACCTATACCTGCCCGAAGGACGGCGGTAACCTTAACGTAGTGCTCGATTACGAACGCATCCGCAAGCAGATTAGCCCGGAGGACTTGGCGGAATCGCATGACAACTCCATCTGGCGCTACCTACCGCTTCTGCCAGTGGATGATCCCGGTCATCTAGGCACACCATTACGAGCAGTTGGCTGGACGCCGCTTTTCACCCCTACTAGATTAGCGCAGCATTTGGGGTTACATCATCTATGGTTGAAAGACGACGGGCGGAACCCAACCGCTTCGTTCAAGGACCGAGCAAGTGCTGTGGTTATTGCTAGAGCCCAGATGATCGGGGCGGAGGTGGTGGTAACGGCGTCTACTGGCAACGCTGGCGCCGCGTTGGCTGGGATGGCCGCCGCCGCCGGGATGCCGGTGGTGATCCTGGCTCCCAAAACGGCTCCACAAGCCAAAGTAGCCCAGTTGCTGATCTTCGGTGCTAGGGTAGTGCTGGTTGATGGCACCTATGACGACGCGTTCGACCTCTCCATTGAAGCCGCTGAAGCTTTTGACTGGTACTGTCGGAATACGGGTTACAATCCATTTACCGCCGAAGGAAAAAAAACAGCAGCCTTTGAAATTTGCGAACAATATACCTATGCTGTAGGAGCGGTTCGCGAACCGACCCTACATTGGGAAACGCCTGACGCCGTCTTCGTCTCCGTCGGCGACGGCAATATTATCTCCGGCTTGCATAAGGGGTTTAAGGACCTACTTTCGCTGGGTTGGATCGAACGTATTCCGAAGTTGTTTGGTATCCAATCGGAGGGCTCGGCGGCGATCTACAATGCCTTCATCAAAGGCACGGAGGAGATCGTTCCGGTGAAGGCTGACACCATCGCCGACAGCATTTCAGTTGATCTTCCTCGTGATGGTTTGCGCGCCCTGCGCGCGGCCAGCCAGACCGGTGGTGCTTACTTGACAGTTCGCGATGAGGAAATCCTGGCGGCGGTGCGTGACCTAGCGCGCGATGCCGCTGTATTTGCAGAACCAGCCGGTGCAACGGCTTATGCGGGTTTGGTCGAGGCGGTCGGGCAGAACCTAGTCCAGAAGAACGAACACATTCTGGTGCTCAATACTGGCAACGGATTGAAGGATGTTCCTGCCGCTATGAAGGCTGCTGGTGAAGCCTCGGTGATCAAGCCGAATCTTGAAGCCTTGCAGCAGGCCTTGACCTAGGAGACCTGCTTGGATTAGGGGGAGGGTGATATGAGCGCTGACAAGAAAACTATAACTTTCTCTATCGTGGTGCCTGTCTACAACGAAGTCGAGATCCTGCCGGAACTCTACCACCGGGTGAGCGGCGTGATGGATGACCTGGGTGAGCCCTGGGAGTTGGTCATTGTGGATGACGGTAGCTCCGATGGTTCAACTGAAGGGATTCGCGCATTGGCCGAGAAGGATAAGCGGGTTAGGCCGGTGATCTTCGCTCGTAACTTTGGGCACCAGATTGCCATCACCGCTGGCCTTGACTACGCTCGCGGTCAGGCCACGGTGATCATGGATGCCGATTTGCAAGATCCCCCTGAGGTGATCCCCGAACTGGTGGATAGATGGCGTGAGGGCTACGAAGTGGTGCACGGCGTGCGCACATACCGGGAGGGTGAAACCCCATTCAAGAAGTTCACTGCGGCGCTCTTCTACCGTCTGATCAACTGCATAACTGACATCGATATTCCACTCGACGTTGGCGACTTTCGTTTGCTGGATCGCAAGGCCATCGACACGATTAACAGCATGCGCGAGCGTCATCGTTTTCTGCGTGGTATGGCAGCTTGGATCGGCTTTCGGCAGGTTGGAGTTTCCTACCAACGCGCGGCGCGAACCGTGGGCAAGACCAAGTACCCGTTCAGCAAAATGCTGCGCTTAGCGCTGAATGCTGTCACTGGCTTCTCCTATTTCCCGCTTCAGATCGCTACATACTTTGGCTTCGTATGTGCAGGCCTCAGCGTGCTAGCAATTCCCCTAGTGATCCTTCTTCGTCTAATAGGGAATCAAGCCTTCTTCGGTCAGGCAACTACATTAATCGCAGTACTCTTCTTGGGTGGTGTGCAATTGATCTCGCTAGGCATACTGGGTGAGTATGTCGGCCGTATTTACGACGAGGTCAAGGGCCGACCGCTCTACATCGTACGTGAAGCACCTGACGCGGATAAAATTGAACTAGAGAAATAAGAAAGGAGTTCTTCTGTATCATGATTGATCTCACCATGGAAGAAGAAAGAATAAAGCGAACAGTCGAACGAGCGCGTGAGCGAGACATCATCATCCCAACATTTGCTCAAATGAAGGATCCAACTTTGATTCCCAGCAAGATAAAGGAACAATTGGGCGGCATTGGACTGTGGGATATAACCTCCCGCAATCTCTTTCGCATAACATGGAAGAACGAGCCTGTTGCTCGAGGTGGTGGCTTTAACGGTGTGAACTACTTGGAGTTTCCCAAGGGTCTCACTGGAGTTCAGGCTCGCATCATTGGCTTGGTTGGCAAGTGGTTTCCAACCGGTTCGCATAAAGTCGGCGCCACCTTCGGGTGCCTGGTACCTCGGCTGGTTACTGGTCAGTTCGATCCAACCAAAGACAAAGCCGTCTGGCCATCGACCGGCAACTACTGCCGCGGCGGAGCTTATAATGCGACTCTGCTGGCTTGCGAGTCCATTGCCATTCTTCCGGAAGAAATGAGTCGGGAGCGTTTCGAATGGCTGTCAAAGGTCGCCGGCGAGGTTATCGCCACACCTGGCTGCGAGTCAAATGTTAAGGAGATTTTTGACAAAAGCTGGGAGCTTAAATCCACACGTGAGGACGTGGTGGTATTAAATCAATTTGACGAATTTGGTAACTACCTTTGGCATTACGAAGTTACCGGCCACGCTATGCAGGAGGTGCTTGAGCGAGAGCTTGGCTCACAGGACTCTTACCGCGGCTTGGTGCTTACGACGGGTTCGGCAGGTACGATGGGCTGTGGCGATTACATGAAGCAGCTGTTCCCCACCAGCAAGGTTGTAGCTGGTGAAGCTCTACAGTGTCCGACCCTCCTCGAGAATGGCTTTGGGGGGCACCGTATCGAGGGCATCGGCGACAAGCATGTCCCGTGGATCCACAATGTCAGGAACACCGATATGATCATAGCCATTGACGATAATCTTGTCGTCAACTTGGCCCGGCTATTCAATGAGCCGGCGGGTCAGGCGTACCTGCTTGGCCGGGGCGTGCCGGAAGGATTTATCGAAAATCTTGATCTCCTTGGTTTCTCCAGCATCGCTAACATGGCGATGGCCATCAAGTTCGCCAAATATTTCGAATTCGGGGAACATGACATTATCCTAACCTGCCTGACAGACTCAATGGAGCTTTACCAAAGTCGTCTGCAGGAGATGCATGAGGAACATGGGGAGTATACTGAAGTAGATGCGGCTGCGGATTATGCTCGATATCTGGAAGGTATTTCCGTGGATTATATGGCTGAATTACGCTATGTCGATCAACGCCGGGTCCACAATTTGAAGTACTTCACCTGGGTTGAGCAGCAAGGTAAGACTTACGAAGAGATCATGGACCAATGGTACGATCCCGACTACTGGACCAATGTGCAGAGCCAGGTCTCGGAGATCGATGCTCTGATTGAAGAGTTCAACCAACGTGTGGGGTTGATCAGAGAATTGACATAATCTACATCTAACCTTGATATTCTGCTAAAGAGTTTTTTAGAAGATCCACACTTTGGATTATGGGCAGGGCTACCCGTTTTTGGTAAATGGTTATGCTAGAATAACCTTAAAAATCTATTTCGAGCCAGACCTCAGGCTGCAGATATGGTTAAAGGAAGGGGGAAAGATGACCGATGTTCATCCCGACGATCTTGTATTAATAGCCATGATGAAAGATCCGCGCGACCTGGAGATCGCCCGCGTCTTGGGTTGGTACCGGATCCCGGTACAGACCGCTCCCAAGATGCTGAGGGTGGATTGGATTGCGTTTTACCTGCCCCGAATCTTTGGGGATGAAAAATGGTCGATCCGCTACTTGGCTCCAGTAAAGGGATACGAACTGGTGAAACGGCGAGAGCTGCTCCAGGATGAAACTGATCATCTGCGTGCTAATGAGCCGTATTTCAAGATCCAATTAGGACCGCTGGTGCAGTTATCGCGACCGATTCCCTCTCGTCGCTGGCGACGGTTCACCTTCCTATACACAACAGGCGATCGTTTGCTCACAGCCCGGGAGATCAAGGACCTGCGGGTGCCAGCATCCAAGACACACGATCGACTGTGGCGCATGATGCGAGAGCGGGAAGCTTCGTCCGGCAGCATTTGACCTCTCTCCTGGGAGGCGGAAACCAACTCGAGGATTATCTGTCCTGTTCCCATATCTAATCCTGACTATAATGGGAACAAATCAAGAGAACTTCCCATCTGTATTATGCCTCCAGGAGAACTCAATTATGGCGTTAAAGATAATTCGATCAGGGACATTGATCGGCGCTGGGGGGACTGTTAAAGCGGACCTGTTGATCGATGGGGAGAAGATCGCCGCTACCGGCCATGCCCTTGATGTTCCCGATGTCGAAATTATCGACGCTTCTGGCAAGTTGGTAATGCCTGGCGGTGTTGATCCCCATACTCACTTCGACCTGCCTATGTTCGACACCGTTTCTTCCGATGATCATTACACTGGTCACAAGGCCGCCGCTTTCGGCGGCACCACCACCGTGCTCGACTTTGTTCCCCTTGATTACCCATCAATGCGGGAAGCGATTGACGCCTGGCATGCAAAGGCCGATCTTAATGCGGCTATAGACTTCGGCTTCCATATGAACATAACCCGCTTGGATGATCAAGTTCAATCCGAAATTCCCCGTCTGGTCGATGAAGGCATCACCACATTGAAAGTTTTTATGGCTTACAACAATAGGCTGCGATTGCAAGATGGTGAGATATTGAAGGTTATGCGTATTGGAGCAGAGCATGGGATGCTCACCATGCTCCACGCTGAGAACGGCGATGTGATCGAGGTTCTTACCGCTGAGACGCTTGCGGCAGGCTATACCGAGCCGATATGGCACGCCTACTCCCGCCAAGCCTGGGGTGCGGTTGAATCCGTCCTTCGGGGTATTGCATTAGCTGAGCAAGCAACTTCGTCGCTTTACATCGTACATGTTAACACCGCTGGCGGCTTGGATCAGATTGACTACGGTCGTGCCCGAGGCCTACCGGTAATGGGCGAAACTTGCCCTCAATACCTCTTTTTCACTGAAGAACATTTGCGGAGACCAGACGGAGCAAAGTGGGTCTGTTCGCCCCCCCTGAGGACCGCCGACGATAACGACGCGTTGTGGCTTGGGTTGGAAAATGGAGGCCTTCAAGCGCTTGGTACTGACCATTGCGCGTTCTTCTTCGATGGAACTCGGGCTATAGAGTACGAGGGGGAGTGGATAGCCATCCCTGGCAAGGAACTTGGTGTTGATGACTTTAGCAAGATTCCTAATGGCCTTCCCGGCGTCGGTGATAGATTGCCTATTCTATGGTCCTATGGGGTGGGAGAGGGGCGTATTACACCAAATCAGTTCGTTGCTTTGACCAGCACCAACCCGGCTAAGATATTCGGTCTATATCCACGGAAAGGAGCTTTGCTACCCGGCTCTGACGCCGACATCGTCATCTGGGACCCTGATCGTCCACTCAAGTACGGCGTGGCACACGCCCATCACCGCACGGATTACAACCTGTATGAGGGCTGGGAACTTGTAGGGTTCCCCGAGAAGGTATTCCTGCGTGGTCACCTGATCGTTGACGGTGAGGAGTGGCTCGGCCAACGTGGAATGGGGCGCTTCCTGAAACGCAAGCCGGGTGCTGAGGCGATCTAGGAGATTGGGATCGCCTCGGGTCACAAATTGGAACAAATAATCCCTGGCGGGTGATATCTCTGTGTGTGCTCCCACCGGGTCACAGACCCGGCGGTTTGCAATACGCATGGAACCTTGATTTTAAAGATTTAACTCATACCCACAATTCACGAACATCATATACAGGAATTATCGGCGGTATTCCTAATAGGTAGTATCTTGCGCTCGACCAGGTATATTCCTCAGGTCGCTGAACCAGTAACCATTGAGGCTGGCAGGGATTGTTGTGGATGTAGGTAGCTTTTTGCCTTAGGAAATCTGATAAGTAGATCATTCGCGAGTCGTAGCCTTGTTGCCAAACTTTGTGCAGCTGACCAGGGACATCTCTAGCGAGAAGTCTTAATAATAGAAGAGACTGTTTATTTCTCTCTGCTTGGAATTGGCGGATTATTTGCTTAGCTGTATGTTTCTTGAATTCCCTAATCACGCTTGAGGGTGGATGGTCCACATCAAAACGAGCAATGAAATGAATATGATTGGGCATTATCACAAAAACATATAGGCGGATCCATTTTTGGGTCTGCATGTAGCAAAGACTCTCGGTAAGTATGTTTTTAATGATGTCCCGACGAAAAAGGTGCTTCCGTTGTGCGGCTGTTGTAGTGAGGAAGAAAAGAGGTGAGGAGTCAAAATCGGATCGAATACCTGACATCGTTTCCCCCTTTGCTAGGTATGTGAGGATGGAGTGGCTTATAATTGTATATCAGCATAAGTCTATCACGAACATGGATTCGCGTTTCCTAAATATTGAGGATCTGTTTCGCTCTCGCCGGGTCTGTGACCCGGCGGACTTCACTCAGGCCCCCAACGGATTGCTGAAATAGTTGAACTGCCAGGGGTCACAGACCCCTGGCGAGCGATAAAATTATGTTCCCACTGGGCCACAGACCCCTGGTGAGCGATAACATCTTGCTGCTGGCGGGTCACAGATGATCGAAAAATATTGGCCAAGGTTATGCTTTCCACGCCCATCCAACCCTTGAGAGCTTGTACCGGCTTATCCCCCGTGTTAGAATCGTAAACCTTAGATTGGTTGTAGTTCGCATGGGGATTTGTGGGCGGCGTCAAGCATCCCCCGCTTGTCGGAAAGTATCTTCCGATAGCTAGGCTCACAAAGTAGCGAAGTGAACCTTTGTATGGAATGCTTGAAAGTTGGGAGCGTAGAAGACGCGCAGACTTTCTACTATGAAAACTCTACTCTTTAAAAGACGCTTACAAGTCATTCTCAGGCAAACTCCACCTGAGATTAGAGGCAATTGAGGCGGGTTTCCTCCGTAGACAACGCGATACACTTCGATGCCCGCGAGGTTGACTTACTAGCTGGAAGTGGGACATGGGTGTCCTATCAACCGCGTTCGAATATGAACAACGGTGAGATCGCCACCCGAACGCGGGAGTTAGTGCCGGATGTCTGGGAACGATATCAAACATTTATGCCGGAGGGCTGAGTGCCGGCCCCGTACAAGCAGGAGTGAATATGAGCGAACGACTGATTGTTACACTTGCTATTCTAGGGGGGACAGGAAATGTGGGCCCAGGCCTAGCCTATCGATGGGCTAATGCAGGTTACCATGTGATCATTGGTTCCCGCACACCTGAGAAGGCTAAGCGGGTGGCAGCTGAGGTCAATGAACGTCTAGGTCGGGATGTAGTTCATGGAATGGCCAATAAGGAGGCGGCTGAATCTTGCGACATTGCGGCTCTCACTGTGCCTTACGAAGCTCACGCCTCCATCCTAGAAGCTCTCAAAGATCATCTCCAGGGGAAGGTACTGGTGGATACAACCGTCCCCCTGGTCCCACCCAATGTGAGTTCGGTGCAGATGCCGTCGGCGGGAAGCGCAGCGCAAGAGGCGCAAGAAATCCTCGGCGACGGAGTGGACGTAGTGGCGGCATTTCAAAACGTCTCTCATGTGCATCTGCTTGAAGATCAGCCAGTGCCATGCGATGTGCTCGTTTGCGGAGATAGTGAGGAAGCACGCGAGCAGGCATTGCACTTGGTGGCGGCGGCTAAATTAGTCGGCTGGGATGCAGGACCGCTTCAGAATGCTGTCGTTGTTGAAGGCTTGACATCGATTCTTATCGGCATTAACCAGCGCTACAAGATAGAGGCCGCTGGTGTCCGCATCACGGGTGAGCCTGTGGAGAATCGGGCCGATCCAGAGGAATGACCTCCCAAATGATCCTCGCCGCCCTGCCGGGCATTCCCCTGGTGTTCCCCGGGGATGACCTTGCGGTCTTGATTCTGGAGGGTGTGGAGCGCGCCGGCCTGGTTTTGCAGGACGGCGATTTGCTAGTGGTAACCCAGAAGGTAGTGTCGAAGGCTGAAGGAAGGTTAGTTAATTTAGTGGAAGTTGATCCTTCGCCGGAGGCCATCCGTCTGGGGGAGGAAACCAACAAGGATCCTCGGCTGGTGGAGGTCATCCTGAATGAGAGTCGCCAGGTCTTACGAACTCGGGAAGGAGTAATCATCGTCGAACACCGCCTGGGCTTTGTGTGTGCCAATGCTGGTGTGGACCACTCCAATGTGCAGGATGAGGGGGGGCAACAGGGAGAGTGGGTCGCCATGCTGCCCCAGAACCCCGATGCCTCTGCTCAAAGATTGCGTGAGCGTCTTCAAGATGCAACTGGGGCTAAAATCGGTGTAATGATTATCGACTCCCACGGGCGCGCTTGGCGCCTGGGCACAGTAGGCATCGCCATTGGTGTCGCTGGCTTTCCTGCATTGCTCGATCTAAGGGGCCGCCCTGATCTCTTTGGGGACCCCCTAAGAAGCACCCAAGTGGGTTTGGCAGATGAGGTAGCGGCATCAGCCTCAATCCTGATGGGCCAAGCAGATGAAGGTCTTCCTGTGATTCACATTCGCGGTCTGCCCTATGCCATGCGCGAGGGGACGCTGAGAGAGATTCTACGTCCCAGGGAACTGGATCTGTTTCGGTAGATAAGGTCAGGTTTAGAGAACAGTGGTCATGTGCCTCACTAAGGAGGACATGGACCGCCCCAACGTAGGATGTCCTCAAGCGGAGTGCCTGATAAACGTGCGGAGCGTGGCCGTGGCTGTTCAAAACCTTCTGCTCGCAGCCCTTATAGAATGGTTGGGATCGAGCTGTGGGTGCACTGCTAATCACCCCGGATACGAAGTAGGATACCTTTGAGTTGGATTGCATTCAGGCGTCCTACCGACAATGGGCAGGACCGTGGCAGGGGATCTATAGATGAGGTGAGGTTGTGGTACGAAGGGTCGTAATGCTGACTGGCGGTGTTGGTGGAGCCAAGTTGGTGAGCGGTCTGGCGGGGGTTTTATCAGACGATCAATTGACCGTAATTGTAAATACCGGGGATGATTTTGAGCACCTCGGTTTGACCATTTGCCCTGACTTGGACACGGTGATCTACACCTTAGCTGGGCTTGCTAATTCTCACACCGGATGGGGGAGAGTGGATGAAACCTGGAACTTTCTGGAAGCCCTCGGCGAGCTAGGCGGACCAACGTGGTTTCGTCTCGGAGATCGAGACCTGGCTCTGCATCATGAGCGAACACGCCTTTTGGGTGAAGATCATTTGCTGACTGCCGTCACCCATCATATCTGCCAAGCGCTCGGTGTTGCAGTAACGGTGTTGCCCATGTCGGACCAACCAGTACGGACGATTGTAATCTCGGATGAAGGTGAGTTGTCCTTCCAGGACTACTTTGTCGCCCACAGTTGTGAACCGCGGGTTAGCGGGTTCCACTTCGATGGTTTGGAAACTGCCAGCCCGGCGCCTGGTGTGCTGGAGGCTTTATCGGCGACGGATCTGGTCGTATTGTGTCCCTCCAACCCTTGGGTCAGTCTAGATCCGATCCTGGCTGTGTCCGGAATACGAGAGGCGGTGGCTGCGAAGTCAGTTATCGGCGTATCACCGATCGTGGGCGGCAAGGCGATCAAAGGACCGGCCGCCAAGATGTTCGTTGATCTGGGTTTCAAGTCCTCCGCGCTGACCGTCGCCGAGCACTTTCAGGACCTGTTGTCCGGTCTGGTGATCGACCGGGAGGATGATGCTCTGGCCTCAGATATTGCTTTATTGGGGATGCGGGTTTTGGTGGCGGATACAGTTATGAAGAATGCCGAGGATCGCCTACGCTTGGCGGAAGAGATCCTCGACTTCGCCTCGGGGTGAACATGGCGAAGGGGGCCCGATGACTCTCTGGGCGATAGTTCCGGTCAAACCGCTGCGCCGAGCCAAATCTAGGCTGTCTGCTGTGCTATCTCGAGACGAGAGGACCGCCTTGAGCCGACAGATGCTTGTCCATACCCTTGAGGTGCTGTCCAAGGTAACTGAAATCGAGCGCACGCTGGTGGTGAGCAGGGATTCGCGTGCCCTGTCATTAGCGCGTAAGTACAATGCCAGAACGGTTACTGAGTGTGGTTCACCTGAGTTGAACAAGGCCCTGGTTCGAGCGACACTGTTGGCGCGTGGGCACGGTGTTTCATCCGTTCTGGTATTACCTGCTGACCTACCGCTCCTTACAGCGAAAGGAGTCGAAGAACTGATCGCCTTGGCAATCGACCCGCCCGTGGTAGCGATCGCGCCTGATCGGCACGGCACCGGCACTAACGCACTGTTATCGTCGCCTGCAGGTTTGATAGAATACGATTTTGGACCCAATAGTTTTAATCGTCACTTAGCCCGTGCCAAGGATGCTGGGGCTCGGATCGAAATATGCGAGCTACCTTCCCTTGGGTTGGACGTTGATTTGCCTGAGGATCTTGAAATACTCAAGGCTGAACAGCATGATAGATCCGTTTCGGTTGCAGAGGAGTAAATAATGGCCATTAAGCGAGTAGCCATTTATCTGCAGGACGTCCATGATTTGCGAGACAGGCTGGATTACGTTCGCTTTGCAGAGAAAAAAGGAAGGTGCCCTGATGAAAAATGATGGATACGGTGATCCATTTTTGATGACCGCTCATCAGCTCCAGGCAGAGCTTCTCCGGTGCGAGTAATGCGAGGAGAAGCCATGCCAAGCAGCCTGTCCCTCCGATTGCTCTCCCTTCGACTTCATAATGGCGGCGCGAGGTGGGAATCCCTCGGATATCAAACGTTCCGCGGCTGAGGTGATGCGCAACAACCCCCTCGGCGGTGTCTGCGGCTTGGTCTGTCCAGACTCCCACTGTATGGCCGCCTGCTCGCATAAGCTCTTCGACGGGGCCATCGATATTCCCCGGGTCCAGGCGACGGTGGTCGAGATGGCTAAACATCTTGGCGGAATCCCGAGGTTTTCGGCACCGGATCCAAATGGGATGAAGGTTGCGATCGTAGGCAGCGGCCCGGCCGGGCTCGCGGCTGCGGCCTCTCTAGCGCAAATGGGATACGCTGTCGATATCTTTGAAGCTCGCGATCAGCTCGGCGGTATGATGGTCCTTCTGCCGGATCACCGACTCGACAAGAAGGTGATGGAGACGGACATTGATTTCGTCCTTTCGCTGGGTGAGATCTCGGCGAAGACGGGATCAAAGGTTGAAAATCCTAAGGAACTACTTACTCAGGGCTACGACGCCGTCTGTGTCGCCGTCGGTCTCTGGAAGCCGATCCGCCTCGGCATCGAGAACGAAGATTCAGCCATCGAGATGGTCGATCTGCTCTCAAGGCCGCATGCACACAACTTCAATGGGCGTGTGGCGGTAGTGGGCGGCGGCGCGACCGCCATCGACTGCGCCGTCACTGCGAAAGAACGAGGGGCCAAGCACGTCGAGCTCTTCATGCTCGAGAAGTTCTCCGAGATGCCGCTCACAGCTAAGGAACGGCAGGAACTACTCGACTATGACATCGAGATCAATGGCCGGATCCGTGTGAACCGGATCAATAAGGACGGACAGAGCGTTGTGGGCATCGAGACCATCAAAGTCCGGCTCGTCGAGGGCAAGCCTTTCGACCCCACGAATGTCCAAGATGTGAGCGGTACCGAGGGAATAAGGACCGACATCGATGCCGTCATCGTGTCGATTGGAATGCGCTCTACTCTTCCGCTCGAACAGGCGGGAGGTCTCTTTTACGCTGGCGACATAGCGACCGGCCCGACGACTGTAGTTGAGGCGGTCGCGTCTGGTAAGAATGCGGCAGTCGAGATCGATGCTTACCTGAGAGACCAGAAGAAACCCGTGATTGAGAAAGCGACGAAATCCTACTTCACCTTACCAGGTTTCGATCCCGTACCCATCTCACTTGCGACCGATTTCTTCGGCCAGCCGATCCGCTCGCCCTATCTCCTCTCGGCCTCGCCGCCCACGGATGGGCTAGAACAGATGACAAAGGCCTATGAAGCCGGCTGGGCCGGTGGCGTGATTAAGACCGCTTTCGACAACCTCCCGATCCACATCCCTTCCGAGTACATGTTCACCTTCGGGCCATATACGTATGGTAACTTTGACAACGTATCAGGGCACCCACTCGATCGCGTCTGTCGAGAGGTAGAGCAATTGGTAAAGCAGTGGCCGGATCGTCTCACCATAGCCTCGACGGGAGGCCCGGTGACGGGTGATGACGAATCCGATGCTGCCGTATGGCAGTCGAACACGAGAAAGCTCGAAGCAGCCGGTGCGATGGGTATCGAATACTCTTTGTCATGCCCGCAGGGGGGTGACGGGACCGAGGGCGATATCGTCTCTCAGAATGCGGTCCTCACCGCCAAGATCATCGACTGGATTATGGCGGTCGGATCACCGGAGATCCCGAAGCTTTTCAAACTGACCGCGGCGGTGACCTCGATCATACCGATCATCCGCGCGATCCGTGAGGTCCTCGAACGATATCCCAGCAAGAAAGCAGGGATCACTCTGGCCAATACCTTTCCCACCCTCGCCTTCCGACCAGCCACGAACGACCGAGCGTGGGACGAGAGCATCATTGTTGGTATGAGCGGTGAGGGGGTCGCGCCCATCTCGTACCTCACGCTGGCAAAGGCTGTGCCAGAGGGCGTGGAGATCTCGGGAAACGCCGGCCCGATGGACTACAAGGCCGCCATGAATTTCCTGGCCCTCGGCGTCAAGACCGTTCAGTTCTGCACGATTGTCCTTAAGCACGGGTATGGGATCATTAAAGAGCTTGAATCCGGTACAGCGTTTCTCATGCAGGAACGTGGGATTAAGTCCATCAAAGAACTGATCGGAATCGCCCAACCCAATCCGATCACCGACTTTATGGATCTATCTTCGGTGAAGAAGATCTCCGACTTCGACCACGATCTGTGCGTCTCGTGTGGAAACTGTGCCCGCTGCCCCTATCTTGCTATCGAGCTCGATGACCAGCGTCTTCCATCATCAGATCCGGCGAAGTGCATCGGCTGCTCGATCTGTTCGCTGAAGTGCTTCGTCGGTGCTATTACCATGCGTACGCGCAGCTCCGAGGAGCTCGCACTGTTGAAGGAGCATTAATCACAACCTAGAAAGAGATTAGCTATAACAGCATAAGCAGCAAGAAAGGGGGAGGCGTAAGTTAATACAAGAACACACCTTTGAGATTCGTATAAGTTTGCTAACTACAAACGGTTAGCAAAGTATAATCAGCCAATGCTTTTGGTTATTGCTTATTTTAGTAACGAAGGGACGAACCATGACTATTCGATTTGAGAACGGCATTGTCGTGACATTGGGCAGGGATAACAAAGTCCTGTGGAATGGATCGGTCGTCACCGATGGAGATCAAATTGCAGCGGTCGGTGATACCCGTGAGATGAAAGAAAGTTTTCCCGACGCCGAGGTTGTCGATTGCTCGGGAAAGATAATCCTTCCGGGCTTCATATGCGCCCACCACCACTTTTACTCCACCATGGCCCGTGGCATGGCTCCGCCGGGGGAACCGGCTTCCAATTTCGTCGAGATCCTCCAACGGCTCTGGTGGAAGCTCGATAAGGCGCTCTCCGAGGAAGACATCACCCTTTCGACCCAGATCCCGCTCATCGAGTGCATCCGCAACGGCACGACTACAATTATTGACCATCACGCCTCTCCTTCAATGCGCGATGGATCGCTCGATCTTATCGAGAAGGCGGTCCGCCAAGCCGGTCTACGAGCCTCTCTCTGTTACGAGGTATCGGACCGCAACGAGCCCGGCGCGGGGATCGCTGAGAACGAACGTTTCATTAAGAAGATCGGTAAGGGAGATGGCCAGATTGCGGCCATGATGGGCCTGCACGCTTCCTTCACCGTCTCGGATGAGACCGTCGAGACGTGTGTGGGTATCGCTGAAGATGCTGGCGTTGGCTGTCACATCCATGTGGCTGAGGATGCTGCTGATCGGGAGGATTCCATCGCTAAGTATGGCATACCAACGGTTAATCGACTGCAAGGGCTAGGCGTAACCGGAGACCAGTCGATCTTTGTCCACTGCATTCACATCGATGAATCCGAGATTGAGATTCTAGCCACCACGAAGACCAACGTCGTACACAACCCAGAATCGAACATGAATAACGCGGTGGGCGTCACCAAGCTACTCAAGCTGCTTGAGAAGGGCGTATTGGTCGGACTTGGAACCGACGGGATGTCCTCGGATATGCTTTCCCAGATGCGTTGTGCTTATTTGCTGCACCGGCTTGACAACCGGGATCCGCGTGTGGCCTTCGTGGAAGCACCACAACTGCTTCTCCAAAACAACGCTGAAATCGCCGGACGCCAGTTTGGTATATCTCTAGGCGAGATCGCCGAGGGTGGTCCTGCTGACCTGGCCATCATTGACTATTGGCCCCCAACGCCTCTAAATGAGACCAACTTTCTTGGGCACCTCATCTTTGGCCTGGTGGACGCTACCGTTGACACGACGGTCTGCAGGGGCGAGATTCTGATGAGGGATAAGAAAATACTCTCCCTTGACGAAGAGCGAATCGCAACTCGCTCGCGTGAGCTTGCACCGAAGATGTGGCAGCGGTTGTAGGGCATCTCTGAAACTGACATGGATAATCAGGATCAGGACAAAACCATCGAGACGGTCAAGATCAAACAACCCAATTCTCGGCAATGTTTCGTTTGTGGTATAGATAATCCTTGTGGCCTTAAGATGTCTTTCTACGAGGTGGGGCCGGGGCATGTGGTGGCGGAGTATACTGTATCTGAACGCTACCAGAGTTATCCGGGTGTCGTTCATGGTGGGATCGTGGCCGCTATGCTTGATGAAGCCTTGGGACGGGCTGCGATAGTCGGAGACCATAATCACTTCATGGTGACTGCCAAAATGGAGGTTCGCTACCGTAAGCCTGTTCCCATTGGTCAACCTTTACAACTCCATGGAAGGCTTGAGCGACAGCGCGGCCGACTGATGTTTGCCAGAGCAGAGTTGCGGCTGCCTGATGGCACACTGGTTGCTGAGGCGGAGGGCATGCTGGCCGATATAACAGACCAGATCATCGACCCAGATCAGCTCGAAGCGCTGGGTTGGAAGGTCTACCCGGACTGAGTCTAGTACAACGGTAAGGAACCTTTGATGTGCCCCTTCGAATTCTTCCGACCAAAGACTTTAGCCGAAGCCCTCGAACTTCTCGAGCGCGGCGTACCACTTGCTGGTGGTACAGCACTGACCCCCCGTCGCGGGGAGAAACCGGCAGTGATCGATCTGCGGGAGCTGGGCTTAGACAACCTTGAAATTCAAGCTAGCACCATCCTGATCGGCGCCGGGCTAAACCTGCAAAAGATGGTCGATGCTGTGCATATCCTCCCAGTAGCGCTGAGGGAGGTTTGTATTAGAGAAGCGGGTTGGAATCTGCGAAATATGGCGACGCTTGGTGGGACGATCATGTCCAGCGACGGGCGGTCTCCGTTGCTAACCGTTTTGCTGGCATTGGGGGCCAAAGCGTTGATTGAGCCGGGGGGCAATACGGTTCCACTTGTTGAGTTGCTTCAACAGCGGGAAGGAGCTGGCTTTCATCGATTGATTACAACAATTCAACTTATGAAGCCCCTGACCTTGGTTTATGAACAGATATCCAGAACACCGGCGGATCGACCTATAGTATGTGCAGCTGTGGCCCACTTTTTTGAGGATGACGCTGGGGATCTATTCCAGGTAGCGCTGGGTGGATTTGGCTCACGACCCATTCGGGTTGAAGGGGCCGAATCCATCCTGGAGCATGGTAGAGATATCGACGCAGCGGTGGAAGCCTGCCGTAAGGTCTATGCCAAGGCAGGAGATGCCTGGGCGAGTGCAGAATACCGCTCACATACAGCTGGTGTGCTGGTGCGACGCTTATTGACGGAGTTGCTGAGCTAATGCGTATTCATTTCACCCTAAACGAGGTGCGGACTGAGATCGAGGTATCACCAGATGCCACCTTGCTCACCGTCTTACGAGACCAATTGGGTTTGTATGGTGTCAAACATGGTTGCGAGACTGGGGAGTGCGGCGCCTGCACGGTCTTGCTCGACGGTGTGCCGGTGAACACATGCGTGATGCTGGCCCCCCAGGTGGATGGGCGGGAGGTGACGACGATAGAAGCGCTCGGAGAACACCCCGACCTGGGTTGGCGACCGAGCGCTGGCCTTGACCCGATCCAGCAAGCCTTCGTGGAGACTGGCGCCATACAGTGTGGATATTGCACACCAGCGATGATCTTGGTTGCCCGAGCCCTACTCGCCCGTGAACCCAATCCCTCTGAAGAACAGGTGAGGGAGGCATTTTCCGGTGTGCTCTGTCGCTGCACGGGTTACTTAAAGCCTGTACAAGCTGTACTTCGGGCGGCTGCGGTATTAAGGGGGGAGGTTGTTGAGCCGATTGATGGCCCAATCCCAGCTCCATCAGGATTATTTCCGGCACAAGGTGATGAGCCTAGGGAAGAAGATGTAATGCCTGGCGGTCTGGAGGTACTCACCCGCACCAGCGTGATGCCGCGTATTATAGTTGCGTCACAAGCTAAACCTCGGCGTGTAGTCGGCCGCCCGGAAGTGAAAGTAGATGCCCTCAAATTGGCCCAGGGCAAGCCGGCTTTCACTGCTGATATCGAAATGCGGGGCATGCTGGTAGCCAAGGTACTCCACAGCCCACTCGCTCATGCCTGCATTAAAAGTATTGACTGTTCTAAAGCTCGTGCACTGCCCGGGGTCGCCGCGGTACTCACTTGGGAGGATATACCCAGGGTAGTCTATTCAACCGCGGGTCAATCTGATCCAATTCCGGGACCTTTGGATTCGTTTTCATTGGACAAGAAGGTACGCTTCGTTGGCGATCGAGTGGCTTTTATCGCGGCTGAGACTGAGAGTATCGCCGAGCAGGCGCTTGGTTTGATTGAAGTGGAGTATGAACCTTTGTCGACGGTCCTTGACCTCGAACGGGCGATGGCCGAGGGTGCGCCGCAGATCCACGACGAACCCGAGTATATGGATTTCGCCGAATCCGATCCGAAGCGAAACTTGGCGGCTCAGATCCGAATAGATATTGGTGATGTCGAAGTGGGCTTCGCTGAGGCGGATGTGATCATCGAGGGAACCTACCAGGTTCCCAAGGTGCAGCCGGCTCACATTGAGCCGCATGTTGTGGTTACCTACTGGGATGAAGACGACCGCCTGGTGATCAGGACCAGCACCCAAGTCCCCTTCCATGTCCGGCGACAGTTGGCGCCGGTGCTCGGCTTGGCGCCGAAGCGCATCCGGGTGATCAAACCGCGTATTGGTGGGGGGTTCGGTGGTAAACAGGAGGTGCTAATCGAGGATGTAGCCGCCCATCTTACGATCGCCACCAGTCGGCCGGTGCGCTTCGAGTATACCCGGGCGGAAGAATTCTTCGCCGCCCGTTCTCGACATCCGATGCACATTCGTATAAAAACTGGCGTCAAGCGCGATGGCACGATCACCGCGAATGAGATGTATGCGCTCAGCGACACCGGAGCCTATGGCTGTCATGCCCTGACGGTAGCTGGGAACACAGGTCACAAGGCGATGGCGCTCTATGTGGGCGACGGTCCTTACCGAGAGGCGCCTAATATTCGCTTCTATGCTGATATTGTTTACACCAACACGCCGCCCTGCGGCGCTTACCGGGGCTATGGCGTGCCACAGGGATTCTGGGCGGTTGAACGCCATATGGAGGTGATCACCCGCCAATTAGGGTTGGATCCACTGGCTTTCCGGCTGCAGAATGCGCTGCGGGTGGGAGAAATCCATCCCTTCAGCGCTGCCTGGTCGGAAGGCCGTGAGCCACGCCCAGAGACGATAAATACCTGTGGGTTGGAGGATTGTGTGCGACAAGGGGCAGCGGCCATTGGATGGGCGGATAAGTATGGCGACCCAGAATGGCATCAAGTACCTGGGGTGCCACACCTGCGGCGAGGGATCGGGGTTGCTATGGTGATGCAAGGCACCGCCATCGCCTATCTCGATATGGGCAGCGCGAGTATCAAGATTAATGACGATGGCTCCTTTAACCTGCTGGTTGGCGCCACCGACCTGGGCACTGGCTCGGACACCGTCCTGGCGCAGCAGGCAGCGGAGGTGCTAGGGGTGCCATTGGAGGATATCGTCATCTACTCGTCGGACACCGACTTCACCCCCTTCGACAAGGGCGCATACGCCTCGAGCACAACCTATATCTCAGGCGCCGCAGTTGTTCAGGCGGCACAGGAGGTAGCGGAGAGGATTCGTATCCGTGCGGCGCGTATGCTCGGTGAGGAGGGGGTCGTGCCTATCAGCCCGGAGGACATCCAACTCATGGATCGCTGCGCCTGGGAGCCAAGCGGGCGGTCGGTGACCCTGGCGGAGGTAGCATTGAACGCGCTCCACCATGAGGATCAGGAACAGATCATGGGGGTGGCGTCCTATGTGTCGCCGGTAGCACCGCCGCCTTTTGCCGCCCAATTTGCTGAGGTAATCGTCGATGTCGAGACTGGGCAAGTGCGTGTCCAAAAATTGGTGATGGCGGTCGACTCAGGTGTAATCGTCAACCCCTTGACCGCCTCCGGTCAAATCGAAGGTGGGATGACCCAAGCGCTGGGCTACGCCGTGTGTGAGGAGATGAGTTACGATAACTCCGGTCGACCGCGAGAGGTCGATTTTCGTGATTACCATATCTTCGCCGCGCAAGAGATGCCCGAGTTGCAGACTATCTTCATTGAAACGGTCGAACCTTCACATCCATTTGGGGTCAAAGCTGTGGCCGAGATACCAATGGATGGTGTGGCGCCAGCTGTAGGCAACGCGGTAATGGACGCCTGCGGTGCAAACGTAGTTGAGGCACCTGTCACGCCGGAGAGGGTGTGGAGGGCGTTGAAAGATAGAATGGATTTAGCTTAATGGGTTAGGGATCAGGATATCCGAATGCAATTCGCGATAAGTTCGTATCGCTTTCTGATCCCTAATCCCTGATCTCGTATCGTATGAGTGTCCTAAAAAAACTACCCTCGAGGATTGGAGAGGGATATATGTGACCGGTCCTCTTCTCGCGGTTGATCTTTTTTCAGTGGAGTCATCGTATATAATTTAATCTGTTGTCGATATGCTTCGAGGTCCATGTCTAAAATTTATGTAGTTGGCCACATTAACCCAGATATTGATGCTATCGCCTCGGCGATGGGCTATGCTTGGTTATTGAATAGTCAGGATGACGACGATTTCGTGCCGGCTCGGGCAGGACCGATCAACGCGCAAACAGCCTGGGTGTTGGATCGCGTAGGCATGCATCCACCAGAGTTGCTGGCTGACGCCTCACCACGGTTTGAGGTCGTAGTCCAGAGATTTGAGAGTGTGACCCCGGAACGACCGCTAAGTGAAGCATGGGTCATCGCCAACCGGACCGGAACCGTGGCCCCGGTGGTGGAAGCGGATGGAAAACCCTACGGACTGATCACTGGGCTCAGCTTATTTCGTTTGCTGAATCAATTGGTGGGCGCCCATCCTGAGCGGCAACAGATGCGTTTGTCGGAAATCTTTGATGTTCCCAGTCGGGATGTGGCTGATGTTGATGTGCCGAAGTTCCAGGCTGGTTTGCGTATCCGAGATGCTCTACCAAGGATATTGCGTAAGGAGCGGAATGACTTCTGGGTAGTAGATGAGGAAGGTCGCTACTTAGGCGTTTGCCGCCAACCCGATTTGCTTAATCCGCCACGCCTGAAGTTGATCCTGGTGGATCACAACGAGGTTGGACAGTCAATCGGTTCGCTTGACGAAGCTGATCTGCTTGAAGTGCTTGACCATCATCGGCTCGGCAACCCGCCAACTCGGCTGCCGATTCGCTTCCGGGTTGACCCGGTTGGTAGCACCAGCACACTGGTGTCGGAACGGATTGAAGATTCTGGTATCAGCGCACCGCCAGCGCTGGCAGGTCTGATGCTTGCCGGGTTGCTCTCTGACACACTTGGACTCACCTCACCCACGACAACAAAGCGCGACCACCAAGCTGCTGAACGGCTCGGACGCTGGGCTTTTGTTGGCGGAGGGCTGTTGGATGAAGATGTCGCTTCTTTTAGCAACCATCTACTCCAAGTAGGCGTCGGTCTTACAGCCCGTGATCCGGCTTCTGTGGTCAATGGCGATTTGAAGATCTACGATACAGCAAAGAACTGTTTCGGCATCGCCCAGGTGGAGGTGATGAACCTGATCAAGCTTTCTGATCACCTTGATTCGCTCAATGCGGCGTTGAACCGGTTGCGTGATCAGCGCGGACTGGAATTTGCCATATTAATGGTTACTGATATCGTCGATGGATCCAGTCGCATCCTAATGCAGGGTGCACCATTGGTGCTGGATGAATTACCCTACAAACGATTGTTGGATGGCACGTTAGACGCTCGTGGTGTAGTTTCCCGAAAGAAGCAATTGTTGCCCGTTGTCCTGGCTTTGCTGGAGGAGTAAATGGGGATCTATGAGCGGTTGGCGGCCTTAGAACGCGAGGGCGGCTCAGTGGCCTTGGCAACAGTTATTCGAACGCACGGATCCGTTCCGAGGCACCAGGGGAGCAAAATGCTGATCTACCCCGATGGCCGCGTAGAAGGGACAATTGGCGGTGGCGAATTGGAGAGCCGGGTTATCGAAGAGGCGCTCCAGGTGTTGAAGGATGGTAAGCCGCGCATCCTGGACTACACGTTCAGAGACCCTGAGAAGGGTGATGTGGGTGTGTGCGGCGGCGAAATGGAGGTCTTTGTGGAAGCGATCCGGCCCAGCTCAACGTTGGTTGTGATCGGCGGAGGGCATGTCGGCGAAGCGGTCGCTCATATCGCAAGTTGGCTGGGCTTCCGCGTTGTCGTGTCTGATGACCGTCTGGATTTTGCCACCCCAGAAACATTACCCGGGGCTGATATATACATTTCCGGTAAACTTTGCGAATTGCCAGACAAGATGAATATTACCGAGGATACATACCTGGTGCTAACTACGCGGGGCGCTTCCATCGACGTTGATGGCTTGCCAGCATTATTGGACACGCCAGCTGCCTACATCGGCGTTATTGGTTCTCGCCGGCGTTGGGAGACCACCGCTTTGCAGTTGATGGAGAAGGGTGTGCCAAAAGAGAAGGTCGACCGGGTGACATCCCCGATGGGGATTGAATTGAACGCCGAAACCCCAGAGGAGATCGCAGTGAGCATCTTGGCTGAAATCATTATGTTACGTCATGGCGGGACGGGGGAGGCGATGGCCCATACCCCTATCGCGCGGAAGCTCAGCAGGAAAGGTTAGCCCTTAATGTGGGAGAATTATTACACGCCAAATTCACTCCAAGCTGCATTGAATCTGCTTGCTGAACATGGCGACCATGCTCGAATTGTAGCTGGTGCAACGGATTTGATCTTGGAGTTGGAACGTGGTCAGCGACCGGGGGTGAAAGCCCTCATTGATGTGACCCGCATCCCTGGTCTGGATCGCATCATACACGACGAAGCGGATTGGATTCATCTTGGCCCATTGGTAACCCATAATCATGTGGCTGGTTCGTCGCTGGTCATCGAACGGGCTTTTACCTTGGCTCGGGCTTGTTGGGGGGTGGGATCCCCCCAGATCCGAAACCGGGGCACGGTGGCAGGCAATCTAATCACCGCCTCGCCGGCCAATGACTCAATCGCACCACTAATGGCCCTCGGGGCGCGATTAACTCTGCGCTCGGCTGATGGAGAGCGAGTGGTTCCGTTGGAGGATTTCTATACCGGTTTGCGACAGACTGTTATGCGAGCCGACGAATTTCTTATCGATATCGCTTTTCCCAAGCCTTCAGAGCAGTCCAGGAACACATTCATCAAACTTGGATTGCGGCGTGCGCAGGCGATCTCAGTTGTCAATGTGGCTGTGGCGGTGGAGATGGATGGGGTCACGGTAGAACAGGCGGCGATCACGCTTGGCTCGGTGGCGCCGATAGTTATCCACGCACCCACGGCGGAGTTATTCTTGGTAGGTAAGGAACTTTCACCAGCGGTAATCGCTGAGGCCGGCGATCGAGCAGCAGCTGAGGCCAAGCCGATTGATGACCTACGTGGTTCGGCGGGTTACCGAGCGGAGATGGTTCGCGTGTGCACCATGCGAGCTCTGCGCGCCTTGGCAGCTGGGAACGAGCGGAAAGGGTACCCGGAGCGACCGGTCATGCTTTGGGGGGTGAAGGAAATACAGGTGGAGGCCCCCCTTCGGGAATCCTTAGAGCATCACGCCAGTATACCGATCGAGACAACGATCAATGGCCATCACTATACCTTCGAAAGTGGTCATGAAAAGACTTTGCTCCGGCTTTTGCGCGAAGATGCCGGTTTGACAGGCACTAAGGAGGGATGTGCAGAGGGTGAGTGCGGCGCCTGCACGGTCTTTCTAGATGGGGTGGCGGTCATGTCGTGTATGGTCCCCGCGCCGCGGGCTCATGGGGCGGAGATTGTCACCATCGAAGGTTTGGCACATGATGATCATCTCCATCCAATCCAGCAGGCGTTCATCGATGAAGGGGCTGTCCAATGTGGCTACTGTACCCCAGGTTTCCTGATGTCAGGAGCCAAGCTGCTCGAGGAACGACCACATCCCAACCGTAGTGAAATCGAGCAAGCTATCACCGGTAATTTATGCCGTTGCACGGGATATTACAAAATCATCTCAGCTTTCAAGCGAGCAGCTTCGATTCAAGCCATGACGGCGGAATAAATGGGAGGCTGAGGCACCCATATTGACAGCTTGGTCTTAGACAGCTTGATGGATAGACCCTAGGTCAGTCTTTTGCCGACTGAGACCCTGAGGGTTGGCATCTGGAACGAATGGAGAAGAGATCATGGGACGAGATACTTGGCGATTTCAGAAGCTTGATGAAGAACGGAAAAGGAGTAAGCGTTTGAATCCCATTTGGCGAGGTGTGGGATGTGTGTTGGTTGTGATTCTTGGTTTCGTAGGATATATCTTCTCTGGCTGGTTTCTAGACCAGGGTTTTGTCTATATACCACGATTTTCAATTCAGATCCCCCTGATAACCACAATAAGTGGTTTCGTGATAGTGCAGTTGGCAGTCTCGTTCATCTTCATGATATTCAGTTATGCAATAATGAGCGTGATTTATGCCGTGGCGTTCCCTCTTCAATTAGGAGAGACGGACGCGCCTCCACTGATACGTCAAAAATCTAAGAAAAAACGCTGAGGAGGATCGATGGATCGTACAGTCCCTCGCACAGGTTCGGAGGAGATTGAGCTCTATATCCGTACTTACTACTCACTCCTCAGGTCGACGATTGATGTCCAGATCAGGACGCTGGAGGAGGTCCATGCTAACATGGGCTCCTCGCTGCATCTCGACGCCAAATCACCCTCCCTAGACATTTCAGCCTTTATCTATGCCACATTACGTCTTCCGCCTTGTATTGCAGATGTGGAGCGGATCATCCTGGGCCAAAGCCATGAGGTCTTCATGGAGCGAGGGGTGGGGGATGTTGAGACATGGCAATCTGCAATAGCGAAGGCGCGCCGTCGACGTAGCTTCTATGACGGTGAGGGAACCCTGGCGTGCTATGTCGCCAGTCGTTCGGACATTGACGACATCATTCCCACGCTGACGGCATTTCAGATTGAGTGGAACAAGCTCAAATACTTGTTGCAGGGGGATCAAGTTAGGGCCTACCTGGAGAATCCGGCACAGGGGGAGGAAGGTATAGCGGTCCTCGCGCGCGGGATGGGAATGGAGATTGAAGACATCCGTAATTTACATCGTGTATGGGAGGACGCTTTCTGGCCGATGATGCGAGCTATTGCGGCGCGTCGAAAGCGCTTTCGTATACGCCTATTGTCAGGGTCGCTGAAGGATTACCGCCGAGCGACGCAGATGTGGTGGCAGCACATAGAAGAGGCGACACCCTTTCTCCTGCACCGACCGGTGTATTTCGTCTCTAGCAATAATCATAGCTTGGTCAACCTGGTAAGTGGCTATGCCTTGCGCCAGGAAGAGCGGCTCCTGAGCTTTCTCCAGCATCCCGAGAATTCCAACCTGTTAGCGGAATGGCGGGAAATCGAATCCCAACAATTGCCTTCAAGCCGGGAGAACTTCCTCTACTATTTACTCAAGAAGGTCCTCACTACCTCCGAAGGAAAATCCATCCATCATGAACGCGCCGAGGCGGAAAAGGCGTGTGGGGTCCTTCGGGTCGCGAGTAAGCGAGGCTTTGACGTTGAGGCTCAGGTGATCGAGTTAAACCGCATTCAGCTTGATGGGATAGACCCGCGACTGCGATGCCCTGGAATCGAGGATTTAGCAAACAGCGAGGCCTTGATTGTCAATATCGACTACCCGCTTGGTATGGCCGCATATCTAATCCTTTCGCACCTTTCGACACGCGTGGGGGAACTGCGCGGCGTGTACATCATGGGTAAGGCGGCAACCCTGAATGGAGTGGTCGGGGATGTGATGATCCCCTCGGTGGTTCATGACGAACAATCGCAGAACACATACCTTTTTAAGAACTGCTTCGCCGCGGTTAATGTCAGCGAAGATCTCGTTTATGGCACGGTGCTTGACAACCAAAAAGCGGTTAATGTGCGTGGCACATTCCTGCAAACGCCGCGCTATATGGACGTGTTTTACCGGGAGGGGTACACCGATATTGAGATGGAGGCGGGCCCATATCTCTCGGCGATATATGAGATGTACCGCCCTAAGCGCTACCCCGATAACGAGATTGTTAACTTGTATGAACTGCCTTTTGACTTGGGGATTCTTCACTACGCATCCGACACACCCCTTAGCAAGGGCGTGAATTTGGGCGCCGGTTCGCTCTCTTATTTTGGCATGGATCCGACATATGCCACAAGCTTGGCTATTCTGCGCCGCATTTTTGATCTTGAGACCCGCAGGTGTCGTGGTGAGCCCACACCCCGTTAAGGGTCAAAGGACCAACGGCTTCAAGGGTGAAGGATGAGGAGCTGAGAATGTCTGTTGTCGGTCAATCTGTCCGTCGCGTCGATGCGCAGGGAAAGGTTACCGGAGAAACCCTATTTCCTGGCGATATTCATAAACCGAATCAGGCCTACATGAAGATTCTGTTTGCCAGGCGTTCGCACGCCATTGTTCGACGCATCGAAATTTCCGACGCAGAGACCATGCCTGGTGTGTTGGCAGTCTTCACCTCGAAAGACGTACCGGTGAATGAGTACGGCTTAATCATGCCCGACCAGCCAGTTCTTTGTGGTCCGGGCTCAGCCAAACCTTACACAGATCGGGTGCGTTTCGTGGGAGACCAGGTGGCTCTGGTAGTGGCCGAGAGCGAAACAGTCGCCACAGAAGCGCTAAAGCGGATTACGGTTGATTATGAAGATCTACCAGTGGTAACTGATCATTTGGCTGCGATGGACGACGACGCCCTGCTGCTTCACCCGGAAAAGGGTAGTAACATCTTTCGCCATTATCGTATCCGCAAAGGCGATATAAAGCAGGCTTTCTCACAAGCCGATGTTGTGATCGAAGCGGAGTATCGCACACCGGCTCAGGAGCACGCTTACCTGCAGCCTGAGGCAGGCATGGCCTACATCGATGACCAGGGTCGGGTGACGGTTGAAGTGGCCGGGCAATGGCCTCATGAGGACCGGGAGCAGATCGCTCATGCTCTAGGTCTTCAACCGGATCAGGTGCGGGTGATTTACCCCGCCATCGGCGGCGCCTTTGGTGGACGCGAAGATATGTCGGTCCAGATTGTGCTCGCCCTGGCTGCGTGGCGATTGCACCAGCGTGGCATCAACCGACCGGTGAAGATCATTTGGTCGCGAGAGGAATCCATCCTGGGACATCACAAGCGCCATCGCTTCGTCATCCGGGCTAAGTGGGGCGCCACGAATGACGGTAAGGTAATTGCCGCTGATGTAGATGTCATCCAAGACGGGGGTGCATACGCCTATACCTCAACCAAAGTGTTGGCCAACGCAACCTTGATGTGCACCGGTCCGTATGAGATACCGAACGTCAAGGTAGATGCGTACTCGGTGTACACCAATCACATCCCCGGCGGGGCCATGCGTGGTTTTGGCGGACCACAAGCAGCCTTTGCCGCTGAAGGTCAGATGAACAAATTGGCGGAAGCATTAAGGATGGACCCGGTAGAGATCCGCGCCCGGAATGTACTCAAAGAAGGCGATTTGCTTTCTGTAGGCACGCCGCTCCCGAAGGGCGTAACTATCGATAAAGTGATCGAGAAAGCGGCGGAGGCAGCAGACTGGGAACATACTGAGAAAGGTTGGCAACGTCCCGATCGTACAGCATTAGAGAAGCCTGAAGAATCTTACTTGCGCCGAGGAGTTGGTTTTGCCTGTGGCTTCAAGAATGTAGGTTTCTCTTTTGGAGCCCCTGAACAGTGCTGGGCGATGGTCGAGCTTCATGGTGGCGCTGAGATAGAAGAGGTCGTACTGCGCCACGCCGGCGCTGATGTCGGTCAGGGAGCACATACGGTGATGACGCAGATGGCGGCTGAAGCGGTGGGCGTGCCGATTGAGAAGGTGCGATTGATCGTTTCCGACACAGCAGAAACAGACGACTCGGGCTCGACCTCTGCTTCGCGCATGACATTCATGTCAGGCAACGCCATTCTTGGAGCTGTGGAAGCGGCTTTGGTAAAGTGGCGTCATAAAGAGCGACCAGCAATTGCCACTTATCAGTATCGAGCGCCACCTACTACACAATATGATTCTCAGAATGGCAAGTCGAAGCCCAACTTCGCTTACGGCTACGTTGCTGAAGCGGCCAGTGTGGAGGTTGATATCGAGACTGGACACGTTCGTCTGCTGACAGTGGTATGCGCTGACGATGTAGGAAAAGCAGTCAACCCGCAACTGATACAGGGGCAAATTGAGGGTGCGGTTGTTCAGGCTGGGGGTTATGTCTTGATGGAGGATTTCCAAGAGGTGGATGGCTTCGTTCATACGGCTCACCTTTCCACATACCTGATCTCCACGGTCCTGGACATACCCGAACGGGTTGAGTCAGTCATCCTCGAGTATCCTGATCCGATCGGCCCGTTGGGCGCACGGGGCATGGGGGAGATGCCCTTCATTCCGCTTGCTCCCGCCATCACAGCCGCCGTGCGCGATGCGGTGGGCGTGTGGTTTGATGAGTTCCCACTGACGCCAGAGCGCGTGCTTCGTGGTTTGCGTGAGGCAGGGGTACAGTGAGGTCAGATCGCCCGCTCGTTCTGATCCGTGGTGGGGGGGACCTGGCGACCGGAACGGCTGCTCGCTTACATCGCTGTGGTTTTGACGTGGTTGTGACCGAGATCGCCAAACCCATAGCTGTACGCCGGCTGGTCGCCCTAGCAGAAGCTGTTTACACCGGCGAGGTTCATATTGAGGACTTGCTCGGCCGTCGGGTGGAGGACCTGGCGACCGTGCCTCGGGTCCTTGAAGAAGGGGTAATCCCGGTGCTTGTTGATCCAGCCGCGGCATGTCGGCGAAGCCTTCAGCCACAGGTGCTGGTCGATGGACGGATGCACAAAGCACTCCCAGAAATTGGGATGGAGGCAGCACCGCTGGTTATAGGATTGGGACCGGGGTTCACTGCTGGCTTGGACTGTCACGCAGTGATTGAAACCAACCGGGGACATAATTTGGGTCGTGTGTATTGGGAGGGCAGCGCTGAGGCTGACACCGCCGTTCCAGAAGAGGTCGCCGACTATGACGTCGACCGGGTGTTGCGCGCTCCGAACACGGGGCAGTTTGAGGGAAGGATGCCGTTAGGATCGATCGTCCGAGAGGGAGAGGTGATAGCCGCGGTTGATGGTATCCCATTGGAGGCTCCCTTCGATGGTGCCCTACGAGGTCTTCTTCATAGTGGTCTGGAGGTGGAAGTCGGGATGAAGGTAGGCGATTTGGATCCACGAGGTGAATCTTCATATTGCTATCAAATCTCGGACAAATCGCTTGCCGTAGGCGGCGGGGTTATAGAAGCAATCCTCTCGCGCCCACAATTTCGTGTCCGCCTGGGGGGATGAGATGCGTCTGGCGGATGCCCTGCGGGTGGATCAGAAGCGGGTTATCGCGTTCACCGGCGCTGGGGGCAAATCTGCTGCAATCGATCGCCTGGCAAGGGAACTCTCGGTGAGCAGCCCGGTGGTAGTAACGACCACGACCAAATTCCACCTCAACCAATCCTCGATCGCTGAAGCTCACCTCATTGCCCGAAACCCTAGGGAATTGGACCGCCTGTCTACACTGCTCGGCAAACACTCTTCGGTATTGGTCACCGGTGAGGTGGCAGAAACGGAATCGAAGTGGTTGGGGCTAAATCGATCCACTATCGATGCGCTTCATACCATCGCCAAGAAGGCTGGAGCTGTATTGCTGATAGAGGCGGATGGCGCTAGAGGACGTTCCTTGAAAGCGCCTGCAGGGCACGAGCCGGTTATCCCACCTTATGTCGACCTGGTAGTGCCAGTAGTTGGCCTTGATGTGATTGGTGCTGCTTTGAACGGTAATTTGGTGCACCGACCAGAAATTGTCGCTTCCTTGCTTGGATTGACGATGGGGGACCGCCTAAGGCCGGAACATGTGGCTTCTCTGATGTCGGATACATCGGGCGGGATGAAGGGTGTGCCCCAGAGTGCAGAAGTCCGCGTTTTACTAAACAAGGTGGAGACACCAGATCGCATCGCGGACGGTGGCATAATTGCCGGAAGGCTCCTAGCATCGTCCCGGATAAGTGCTGCTGTTTTGGCCTGCGTAGCCAAGCCCAACCCTGTGCAGGAGGTTGTTGGGCGTGTAGCGGGTGTTGTCTTGGCTGCAGGAGATTCAAGGAGACTCGGGCAGCCCAAGCAACTTGTCAATTGGCGGGGCCGACCGCTGGTCTGGCACTCGGTTCAAGCGGCGCTTGGAGGTGGGCTGTCACCTGTGGTTGTGGTTGTTGGCGCTGAAGCGAAGAGTGTCCGCCGGGTGCTGGCTGAAGAACCGGTGATCTTCGTCGAAAACCCGGAATGGGCTGATGGTCTGAGCACATCGTTAAATGCCGGATTAGCGGAAGTTGAGGAGCATGCTGAGGCAGTTGTCCTGTTGTTATCTGACATGCCTTTTGTCGACGCAGCGTTGGTGAGCGCGCTGGTTCACGAGCACCGTCGTACTCTTTCACCTATAGTAGCTCCTCGATCGGGTGGTCGCCGAGCGAATCCTGTGCTCTTTGATAGGGTAACGTTTCCCGCACTTCACGCGGTGCGAGGAGACCGTGGAGGGCGAGAACTTTTCCAGATATTCCCCCAAGTCTGGGTCGAATGGGATGAATCGATCCTTTTTGATCTCGATTCTCCCGAAGACCTACCGCGACTTATGGAACAGGAATGATCGCCTATTTAATGGTAGAAGACCATGAGACCCGTCATGGTTTGGACACCCCTGAAGGATATCATCAGGCACTGAATTGCGAGTTCAGGAATGTGACCCATTGACCTGGTTTCGATCAGGGTGCTATAATTTGCCCATGAATGTTACCATTCGCAGGCAGAAGAATGCATCGATGAATAATCACAACGCTGATGTCAGAGACCATCGGGCGGAGGGTTTTTCTGCCTCGTGAAAGAGCAGCTTTCGTAGCTCATCGCCGCCCGATGTCGCATCGACCGGGCGGCTAAATGTTTACCCACTTGGAGGCATGATGTACAGGACACACTCTTGCGGTGATATACGCCCTGAACATATAGGTCGGAGGGTCACCCTCGCTGGTTGGGTCAACCGGCGACGGCATCACGGCGGGGTAATTTTCCTGGACCTACGCAATCGTTCTGGGATCGTCCAGATTGTGGTAAATCCGGAAACCTCAACTTCTGCTCATGATGTCGCAGAGACCGTGCGTAACGAGTGGGTCGTGCAGGTGGAGGGTGTTGTTCAGCAACGTCCGGCAGGAATGGTGAATCCGGCGCTTCCAACAGGCCAGATTGAGGTTGATGCCGATAAGATTAAAGTGCTCAACCCTGCCCGTACGCCTCCATTTCCGATTAACGAAGAGACCGAGGTCGAGGAGATGATACGTTTGAAGTATCGCTATCTTGACCTGCGGCGTCCGCGCATGCAGAGGATCCTTGAGTTGCGCCACCGGATTGTGAAGTACATCCGCGACTTCCTCGATGAACGGGGCTTCTGGGAGATCGAAACACCCATTTTGTTCAAGACCACACCAGAGGGTGCCAGGGATTACCTGGTGCCATCCCGGATACATCCCGGGGAGTTCTACGCGCTACCCCAATCCCCGCAGCAGCTTAAGCAGTTACTCATGGTGGCGGGTGTCGAGCGCTACTTCCAAATTGCACGCTGCTTCCGTGATGAAGATCTGCGCGGTGACCGTCAACCAGAGTTCACCCAACTAGACCTGGAGATGTCCTTTGTTGATCGTGAGGATGTGATGTCGCTTACCGAGGAGTTGTTCACCGCCATGGTCGAGGAGCTCCTGCCGGAGAAAAGGATTCTCGCCAAACCTTGGCCGCGATTGACCTACACCGAGGCGTTGGATCGGTTTGGCCGGGACGACCCAGACATCCGTTTCGGGATGGAGCTGAAGGACATCTCAGATCTGGCCGATGGTTGTGGTTTCAAGGTTTTTGAACGAGTGGTGAAATCCGGTGGACGGGTAGGTGGTCTTAACGCTAAAGGTTGTGGCGAGTTCAGTCGCCGAGAGATCGATGAATTGGCTAATTTTGCAGCAGATTTCGGCGCCAAGGGTCTAGCCTACCTGGCGGTGAGTATGTCGGGGGAACACCGATCCTCGTTTGCCAAGCACTTGGACGATGATCGGTTGCAAACTATGATGGATCGACTAGAAACAGTCCCGGGTGACCTGCTGCTCTTTGTAGCCGATCAGCCGCATGTAGTGTTCGAATCCCTTGGTCGGCTGCGGGTTCACCTAGGCGATCGGCTTGGCTTGCGCGACCCGGATGTACTAGCCTTTTGTTGGGTGGTCGATTTTCCCTTTCTCATGTGGAATGAGGAAGAGAGTCGCTGGGACCCTAGCCATCACTTATTCACTGCGCCTATGCCTGAAGATGTTTACCTCCTGGACACTGATCCGGGCCAAGCACATGGGCAGCAATATGATATGGTGCTCAATGGCCTCGAGGTAGGTGGAGGCAGCATCCGGATCCATGATCGGGGCTTGCAGGAAAAGGTCTTCCAATTAATTGGCCTCGAATTGGAGGTTGCTCAAGCGCGCTTTGGGCACATGCTTGAGGCTTTCGAATTCGGCACACCGCCTCATGGTGGAATCGCCCCTGGGATCGATCGTATCTGCCGAATTCTAGCTGGCGAGCCGCACATCCGCGAAGTGATCGCCTTTCCAAAGAATCAGGCGGCACGCGATGTGATGGCCAACGCTCCATCACCAGCCGACGCCGAGCAGTTGGAGGAGTTGCACCTGCGCCTGGTTGAAGGTGCACCAATAGCGGAAATGATGGACAAGGATGAATGATCGTGGTATACATGGCTTTAACCCTGCTGTGTACGTGATGGTGCAAGACGTTTTGAGCCAACACTTAGGATAAGGGGTTCTCGCTCCGTTGGGGGACGCGATAGGCTACGGCCAAGGCGAAACCCAAGGGCTGGACCCCACCTGCGAATGCAGGTTCAAAACAAAGCAGCACACGGCATGGCGGGGCGTTTTTATTACTGTCGGCGATAGGATCTACTAAGTCGCCGATTTCATTTTGGCATTGAAGTCGAAGGAACAGGCTGTACCGAGGGGATTCGCTCAGGATGATTGCCTCGCTTTATTTGCCCCTAAAGTGAAATATACCCCAGAGACTGATCGTCTTGCACTCTTGCCTGATCTCAGGTAGACTTTTAAAACCTTATATGTGAGGGGGCGAGATATGACCGACGACCGTGATAAAGCCCTTGAGGCGGCGGTTGACGAAATCAAGAAGCGGTATGGAGACGGCGCGGTGATGCGCTTGGGGGAGGCGACCCATCTGAAGGTGGAGTCGATTCCAACCGGGTCGCTGGCGTTGGACCTGGCGTTAGGGGTGGGGGGCATCCCCCGTGGTCGGGTGACCGAGATCTACGGGCCGGAGGCTTCCGGCAAGACGACGCTGGCCCAGCACATAATAGCCGAGTCACAGCGACTGGGAGGGGTGTGCGCCTTCATCGATATGGAGCATGCGCTGGATCCAGCGTATGCTGCCCGGTGCGGGGTGGACATAGACAACCTATACATCTCGCAGCCGGACATGGGGGAGCAGGCGTTAGAGATTGGGGAGACGTTGGTAAGGAGCGGGGCGGTAGAGGTGGTGGTGATCGACAGTGTGGCGGCGCTGGTGCCGCGGGCGGAGATCGAGGGGGACATGGGGGATCCGCACATGGGGATGCAGGCGCGGCTGATGAGTCAAGCGCTGAGGAAGCTAAGTGGGGTGATCAAGCAGACGAACACGGCGGTGATCTTCACCAATCAATTGAGGCAGAGGATAGGGGTGGTGTTTGGCAATCCGGAGACGACGACGGGGGGGAGAGCGTTGAAGTTTTACGCTTCGGTGAGGTTGGACATGAGGCGGGTGGAGAGCATCAAGGTGGGGCAGGAGGTGGTGGGGAATAGGGTGCGGGTGCGGGTGGTAAAGAACAAGGTGGCGCCGCCGTTCAAGGTGGCGGAGTTTGACATCATGTACGACGAGGGGATCTCGAAGGTGGGAGGTATTTTGGATCTGGGTGTGGAGATGGGGTTGATTGAGAAGCGGGGGTCGTACTACTCATATGGGGATCTGAGGTTGGGGCAGGGTAGGGAGAACGCCAAGGGATATTTGAGGGAGAA
>JAUWHR010000007.1 GCA_030605795.1 Anaerolineae bacterium
TTCACCCCCGAGTTCAAAGCCAAGGTTGTGCTTGAAATCCTAATTGAAGACAAAAGCATGGCCCAAGCGAGCCGGAAATATGGGATCAAGGATTCGGTTCTGTCTCGCTGGAAGCAGGAATTTATAAAATGCTCTCCAAAGGTATTCGAACGAGGCACTTCACGAGACGATCGGGATGAGCGTATCGCCGAACTGGAGCGCATGGTCGGTCGCCTGGCCATGGAGTTGGAGATGTCAAAAAAAGTCTCCAATCACTTGCGTTGACCACGGATAAGAAGAGAGAATTAGTGTCTATGTTTCATGAGCAAGAGGGTTATCCCGTCGCCAGTCTATGTCGACAGTTGGACTTGTCACGTAGCAGTTACTACCATCAACTGGTAGAGAGGGACGAGAACGAACTGCGGAAAGCTGTTGAAGCTGTGGCTGCTGAATATGTTACTTACGGAAGTCGGCGAGTGACTCAGGAGCTGCGGCGCCCACCACATGAGATGATTATCAATCGCAAGCGTATCCAGCGTTTGATGCGAGAGATGGGCCTTCAGCGTGTCCAGAAGCGCCGTAAACGACGCACCACGGACAGTCGACATGGATTTCCACGCTACCCCAATCTGGTGGCGGACCTAGAAGTGACCTATCCAGATCAAGTCTGGGTCAGCGACATCACCTACATACATCTACACAGAGGGTTTGTCTACTTGGCGGTCATGATGGATGTGTTTACCCGGGCGATCCGAGGTTGGCATCTGAGCCGCTGGCTAGATCAATCACTAACCATGACTGCTTTGCAGCGAGCGTTGAGCACGCATGTGCCACACATCCATCACAGCGATCAAGGGGTTCAATATGCGGCGAATGACTACGTGGATTTGCTGAATAAGCACGAAGTTCTAATCAGCATGGCGGCTAGGGGAGCTCCGGAAGAGAATCCGTACGCCGAACGGCTCATCCGTACTATCAAGGAAGAGGAGGTATATTTGTCTGATTACGAGAATTTTACTGATGCAATATCCCAGATTGGACACTTCATTGACGAGGTGTATCAGATGAAACGAATCCATTCTTCTCTGGGATATCTGACTCCGATAGAGTTTGAGGAGTTATATTGGCACTCTCAAGTAGAACAGATGTCTTCCCTAAAGATTGCTTGAAAACTGTCCAACTTAATGGGTCCACCGCCACCCTCACCCCAACCCCTCTCCCTTTCAGGGAGAAGGGTGATGCAGTTCCCTCTCCCCAGCGGGGAGAGGGATAGGGTGAGGGGGCAATCCTCTGATACGCTACTTTGACCCTCCCCCTAACGGCTGCCTAAACCTTCTTTTTTGACCGCAGCTCATATTTTGACTACACAATCACATCTCTTGATCTACGACTGAAAAAAGCAGACGCCAGCAGGAAAAGGGTTTCCTCACGCTTGAATCTTTTCCAGTGCAGTCATATCTGAGTGCACTGGAAAACTACCCTAGAGTAGCGGGGAGGGGTATATGTGGGGGTGCGGGCGCCGCCCCCCCCCCCCCAAAAAACCCGTCCCATCTCGCGGTTGACCTTTTTTCATCGGGATCATCTCTGTTATAATAATTATTCGCGATTATCTATAGAACAAGTGTACGAAAAAGGTTCAAATCCCATGTCTCAAGATAAAATATTGGTTGTCGGGGCACGCGAACACAACCTGAAAAACCTCACCGTCGAGATCCCACGCAACAAACTGGTTGTGATCTCAGGGATCTCCGGTTCTGGCAAATCCTCCCTGGCCTTCGATACCATATTCGCCGAAGGACAGAGGCGTTATGTCGAATCACTTTCCGCTTACGCCCGCCAGTTCCTCGGTCAACTCAACAAGCCAGATGTGGACTACATCGAGGGACTTTCCCCGGCTATCTCCATTAACCAACGTGGAGTATCGCACAACCCACGCTCGACGGTTGGCACCGTCACTGAGGTCTACGACTATTTGCGGCTGTTGTTCGCTCGGGTCGGGCAGCCTCACTGCCCTATCTGCGGTCAGGAGGTCCTCCAGCAGTCGGCGCAGGAAATCGTTGACGCTATCGATGTTCTTCCCGTCGGCTCCCGCATCTTAATCCTAGCTCCGCTGGTGCGCGGTCGGAAAGGAACCCACCAGGCTGTGATCGACGAGGTTCGCAGCTCCGGCTTCGTACGGGTACGGGTTGATGGGAAGATGCGCTCAGTGGACGACGAGATAGAACTTGAGCGTTATAAGAAGCACGACATCGAGGCTGTCGTCGATCGGTTGATTGTGGGCCACGAAACGAGCGAGGAGATGGATGCGTTCCTCTCCCGTTTGACCGATTCAGTCGAGACCGCCCTGCGCTGGGGCAACGGTACGATACTCGTCGCCGATCTGAGCTCTGACCCGCCCAGGGACATTCCCTTCTCCGAACATCTCGCTTGCCCCGTACACGGCACCACCCTGGCAGAAATCGAGCCCCGTACGTTCTCATTCAATACCCCCCAAGGCGCCTGCCCTGAATGCCAGGGTTTGGGCAGCAAACTAGAGATCGATCCTGATCGTCTTATCCCCGACCGCTCCATCTCTCTATCGGAGGGGGCGGTGTTCGCCATGGAATGGTCCACCCAGAACCGGGAACGACATAGCTATTATTGGCAGATGGTTGAAGCTGTCGCCAAACATTACAGCATCGACCTCGAAACCCCGGTGGTCGAAATCCCTGAGGAGGATTTGAAACTGATCTTGTATGGGACAAACGGCCAGGAAATCCCGGTGCACTACATCAGCCGAGACGGTAGAGAGGCCACTTATCGCACACCATTCGAGGGGATCGTTGGAAATCTGGAACGACGCTACCAGGAGACCCAATCAGACTACATACGCAGCAAGATCCAAGAGTTCATGTCCAGGCGACCGTGTCCGGCCTGCCGTGGTCAGCGCCTTCGTCCGGAGGCGTTGGCGGTCACCATCGACGGGCTGAACATAATCGAGGTCACCCATTGGCCAGTGCTGCGAACCCTCAATTGGGTGCGCCGGCTGCACAGCGTCGACGGTCCGCTCAACGCTCGCGATCAGACAATTGCCGATCGAGTATTGAAGGAGATCAGCGATCGTCTTGGTTTCCTGGTAGATGTTGGCTTGGACTACTTGACGCTTGACCGAACAGCCAGAACGCTAGCCGGAGGGGAAGCCCAACGCATTCGCCTGGCGACTCAGATCGGCTCGCGCCTGATGGGTGTGCTTTACGTACTCGACGAGCCCTCCATCGGACTGCACCCGCGGGATAACGCCCGTCTGATTCATACGCTAGAGAACATGCGTGATCTGGGAAACACTGTTCTTATAGTCGAACACGACGAGGCTACTATCCGCGCGGCTGATTGGGTCATCGACCTCGGTCCCGGCGCAGGGGAGGCTGGCGGTTATGTCGTGGCCGAGGGAACCGTAGAAAAAGTGACCCGCAATCGTCAATCAATCACCGGACGTTTCCTGGCCGGTAAACTGCGCCTTGAAACGCCGGAACAACGCCGTCCCGGCAACGGCAAGTATCTGACTGTGATTGGAGCACGTGAAAACAACCTCAAGGATCTCACGGTGCGTATCCCCCTGGGGTCATTCGTTTGCATCACCGGCGTCTCTGGCTCAGGCAAGTCTTCGTTAATGGTCGAGGTGCTCCACAAAGCGCTAGCACGGCAACTTCATGGCGCACGGCAACAACCTGGGGCACACGAGCGGTTGGAGGGCGTCGAGCACCTCGACAAAGTCATTAATATCGACCAAAGTCCCCTCGGTCGCACCCCACGTTCCAACCCCGGTACTTACACTGGCCTCTTCGATCACATTCGGGCTCTATACGCTGAACTTCCAGAGTCGAAAGTGCGCGGCTACAAACCAGGGCGCTTCTCCTTCAATGTCCACGGTGGTCGCTGCGAGGCCTGCCAGGGACAGGGACAATTGCGCATCGAGATGCAGTTTCTTCCTGATGTGTATGTTCCCTGTGAGGTTTGCCAGAGAGCGCGTTACAATCGGGAGACGTTACAGGTGCATTTCAAGGACAAGACCATCGCCGATGTGCTCGACACCAGCATCGATGAGGCGAGCGAGTTCTTCGCTGCTTTCCCGACCATGATGCGCAAGTTGAAAACCTTACAGGATGTTGGCCTGGGCTATCTGAAGATCGGCCAGCCAGCTCCTACACTTTCCGGCGGCGAAGCCCAGCGGGTAAAGCTCTCGCGCGAATTGTCGCGGCGCAGCAACGGCCATACACTATACGTCCTGGATGAACCTTCTGTCGGGTTGCACGCGGCCGACGTCTACAAGTTGATCGATGTACTTCAGCGACTGGTCGATCAGGATAATACGGTACTGATCATTGAGCATCATCCCGACATCATCAAAGTAGCCGATTGGGTAATCGATCTCGGTCCCGAGGGCGGCGATAGTGGGGGGGAGTTGGTTGCCGAGGGTACCCCGGAGGATATCTGCCAAGTGCCAGAATCCTATACCGGACAGTACCTCAAACCCCATTTGGGCTGAGCACAGGATTGTTGACCCAACAAAGAGACAACTAAGGCATTGCGGACTCGATGAGCCCCCACAGAATGACCGTGCCATCATCAGAACTGGATGCGATCATACTGCCATCCGGGGAAAAGGCGACGCTGTTCACCTCATCCTCATGGCCTTCTAGCGTATGAAGCAATTCGCCATCGCTGACATTCCATAATCGTACCTTCTGATCTCTCGAACCCGATACCAGGAGCGTGCCATCGGGCGAAAACGCGACGCTGTTCACCCTATAGGTATGACCTTCGAAAGTTTGTAATCTTCCCCCATTGTCAGCCTCGATCAGCCAAAAGACCGGACTGCCTTCGAACGCGATCGCCAACGTCGAGCCGTCAGCCGAGTAGACCAAATCGCGAACCCGGATATTATGACCTCGTATAAGCTGAGGGGCGATATTTTCTTCCACCGGCCACAAGTACAGCGAGCCGCCACAGCACGGCCGACTCTCTCCGGTCGCCAAATGTGACCCATCCGGTGAGAAGGCCAAGCCCCAGGACGAAACCGTTCCGCTCCACCTAGCAACGCATTTCGGTTGGGCTAATGTCCTCCACAAGATACCTGACCTGGTCTGGCGAAGTTGCACAAAACATTGATGGTCGGCTGCAGCGAAAAGAGAGCCATCAGGAGAGAAGGTAACCTCAAGCACCCTTCCCATGAACGAGCTGCTGATCGTCCTGATCAGCGTGCCGTCGCTGACCTGCCATATACGAACAGTGCGGTCATTCGACCCCGATACAAGCAGATTACCATCAGGCGAAAACGCAACGCTTAGGACATAGTCTGTATGATCCTCCAGGACGTAAAGCAGGCTACCGTCGCCAACTAACCATAAACGAATTGTCCCATCAGTTGAGCTCGAGGCTACCGACTCGCCACCTGGCGAGAAAGCCAAATCGGTCACATCACCCGTGTGTCCAACCAGAGTGCGTAGTGAAACCACATTTGTAATGTTGTCCAACCCGATAGCGTCCGGCGTACTGGTCGGAGTGAGGGTAGCCGAAGGGACAACTGTCTTAGTCTCGGTCGGAATTGGAGGAACAGTCGGTGAGGGCTTAGCTCCGATCGTAGGAACGGTGTCAGCCGACGGCGACAACACCCCACTCTGCGCCACAGGTCTGGCACAAGAAGTTACTAGCAGTGTCATCAGAAGGAAGAAGACCCAATTTCTACGGTTGGGCCACTCATTCGTCTCTTGCCCACGATGGATTGTTAGATATTTAAAGGCAGATCTTTTCAAACGCATGAATTTCTCCAATTTAATGATGATTGGTAAGGCAGAGTTGCCAAACCGAGGTTCTGGCAACATTCATTCATACCGCAGCGCCTCCACCGGCTCCAGGTCTGCCGCGCGTTTGGCGGGATAGAGACCGAAGAACAACCCGACAGCGGTGGAGAAGAGCGTCGCCAGAAGTACAGCGTCCAGGCCGATGGTGGGATATAAATCCGCGTCCGAGGCGGCTGCGATAGCTCCTACCAGTTGGGAAAGACCCCAGCCGAGGGCGATCCCAATCAGTCCCCCCATCATGCTCAACAATGCTGACTCAGTAAGGAATTGGAGCATGATGTCTCGCTTACGGGCGCCAACCGCCTTGCGTAAGCCAATCTCACGTGTACGCTCGGTCACTGAAACCAGCATGATATTCATGATGCCAATCCCACCCACAAGGAGCGATATTCCGGCGATTCCCCCCAGGAAAATAGTCAACACATTAGTGATACTGCGGGCGGTCTCAAGGAAGTCCTCCTGAGTGAAAATGGTGAAGTCATCCTCTCCGATCGGCGTCCGATGCCGTGCGCGCAGGATCAAAGCGACCTCCTCGCTGGCTGATGTCACGCTCTCAGCACTGAGGGCCTGGACGAGGATCACATCCACCGCGTCGCGTGATCGGCGCAGCAAGCGCGTTTGCGCGGTTGTCATCGGAATCAGCACCTCGTCATCTGGGTTTTGGAACCCGGCGCCCCCCTTGGGCATCTTCACCCCGATCACTCTGAATGGCTGTCCCTCGATACGAATTGTCTCGCCAACTACCCCCCCTACGCGACCGAAGAGCACCTCGGCCACATCCGGTCCCAGGATAGCTACCGCTGACCGGCCCAGCATGTGGATATCGCTGATAAATTCACCCTCTAGCAGTTCAACATTACGCACTGCCTGATAATCTACTGTGACCCCAAGTCCTTGGGTGAAGGAACTCTCCCCAGCATAACCGACTTTTATCGTGCCCTGAATCATAGGAGCAACGCCGACCACCGAAGGCGCGGCGAAAGGATCGTCGATTGCCTGAGCATCCCCCAGAGTAAGCGGCTTAGGATTGCGAACTTCTTCGCTTACACTCCCTCGCATGATAAAAAGCAAGTTGGTTCCGATATCGCTGATCGAGCCAGTGATCGTGTCCTGGGCGCCAGTACCAATCGCCAACATGGCGATCACCGACCCAACCCCGATCACGATCCCCAGTACGGTCAAGCCCGACCGAACTTTATTGCTCAAAAGGCTATCTAAGGCCTCAAGAATGTTCTGCCAAAGATTCATCGTCTCTCCTGGGATCAGGTATCTGAACTCTCACTGGCAGTGCCTGATCCCTATTCCCTTATCCCTGATCCCTATCCTACTACCCGTCCATCCTTGAGCATGATCACCCGCTGTGTGTGGACTGCGATTTCCGGATCGTGGGTGACGAACACCAGCGTCGTTCCATGCTTCTCGTTCAGACCAAGCAGGATATTCATCACTTCCTCGCCTGACTTCGAGTCCAGGTTCCCCGTCGGCTCATCGGCCAGAATGATCGATGGGTTATTGACCAGCGCCCGAGCGATCGCTACCCGCTGCTGCTCCCCACCTGATAGCTCATTTGGTCGATGACGGATTCGGTCACCCAGACCTACTGCCTTCAGTGCCTCGATGGCTCGCTTTCGCCGACCATTGGTCACCCCCGCGTACCTCATGGGAAGTTCTACATTCGCCAAGGCAGTCTGCCGGCCGAGCAGGTTGAACGTCTGAAACACGAATCCCACCATTCGATTGCGGATCTCCGCCAGTTGATCGTCGCTTAGATCGTATATCAGTTGTCCCTTCAAGCGGTAGGTGCCATTTGTTGGACGGTCAAGACAGCCAATGATGTTCATCAAGGTGCTCTTGCCTGAACCCGAGGGTCCCATGATGGAGATTACCTCCCCGGGCGCAACGCTTAGCGATACACCTCGCAAAGCATGCACCTCTACCTCTCCCATGAGATAGACCTTGGTCAGATCCTCAGCCTCAATTAACCATTCACTCATGGTCAGTGCCCCATAAAGCCTGGTCTTCCGGTCATGTCGAACACCGCCGGCGGGTTGAGCACGATCAGGTCGCCCTCCCTCAGCACGCTTTCGATCACCTCACTGTGCGTCTCGGAGGAGACGCCTAACCTGACCTTCACCGGCGTGAGCATCCCTTCCCGCAGCACATATACCACCCGCTCGCCATCTTGCACTCGCACCGCTCGATTGGGAACCAGCAACACATCCTCGATCTGGTCTACGACGATGTTAACTGCTGCCGTCATTCCCGGCTTGATCGCTTCATCAAGATCATGTAACTCGACGACTACCTTGAAATTGACCACCCCCTGGACGATCATGCCAGTCAGACCAATCTCGACCACTTCGCCTTGGTATGTGTGGTCGAGCACCGCGTCAAAGTTTAACGTCACCGGCTGCCCAAGTTGGACGCGGTTAACATCGATCTCTGAGACCTCTACATCCACCAGCAGACGAGATAGGTCCGCCAATCCAAACGCCAACGTTCCTGAATTAACCTGATCCCCCGGTTTGATCTCTACCGAGGTGATCGTCCCGGCGAATGGCGCAGCGATCCTGGATAACCTAATGTTTGCCTCTGCCGCAGCAATGCGCGACTCAGCCGCGGCAATATCATCTGGATCAGGTCCTTCCTTCAGCCGCTCCCACTCCCGCTCAGCGTCTGCCAGTTGCGCCTCAGCCAAGGCCACATCGGCGTCGAGTAAAGCTTGCTCCGTCTCCGTAGGATGGCCGGTATACCAGTTCAGATTCCTTAGGGTCGAATCGCGGTTCCTACGTGCAGAAGCAAGTTTGGAGAGAGCCAAGGCGCGCGAAGGGTCATCCTCTGGACGCCCGGAGATACTGTCATATTCCGCTTGCGCGCGATCTACCCCATCCTCGGCCAAGATCAGGTTAGCTCGTGCCGCGTCCAGGGTATCCTGACTCGCTCGATTGCCCTGTTGTCGCACGGTGAGAATGTAATTAGCATCTTTCAGAGCATCCTGAGCCTGAGCTAGCGCTATCTGAGCCATGGCGCGAGCTTGCTCAGAGTACAAAAGGTCGTCGAGCGCCTGTTGAGCTGATACCAGATCTGTCTGGGCCATGATGACCTGAGCTGAAAGCGAGGTTTGTTCTAGGCTGGCTAGCATATCACCATCATCCACATAATCGCCCAGTGCGATATTCACCACCTCGACCGTGCCGCTCGTCTGGAATGTCAGCACCGCGGATTGGTTGGCGCGCACTGTTCCAGTCGCCCCAACCGTTGCCGTAAGCGCCCCAGTGGCAGCCACCACCGTCTGTAGGTCAGATATCGAGCTTTCCTGTTGAGATTGGCGATACGCCTGAATGGCAAAGTAGCCGCCTACGAGAACTACAATTACAATCGGGATCACGAACCAACGTTTCATGTTTACGAATCCTCCATCAAAGGCAGTAATGACCAGGGTTTACCACTCCCCAGGCGTGTGGCGACTGCCACACCCACTCCGGTGAGCCATAGCAAGACTAAGACAAACCAGCCAAAGAACGGAATGCGGGTGATAGCGTAGATGATCGATGTCCCCAGTGCAAGGGACATAAGTGGCGATCCTTCTGACCATCCAGCCTGGGAGAGCAATACCCGACCAAGCTGGTAGGTGAGAGCCACCACCCCACCCAGGGATGCGAGGAAGAAAAACATCGCCAAGATTATCAGCAGAGGCATGGTGTGCAACGCCAATATTGAGAGCAACCCTACCACTGCCAGGACAATTGCCAGCAGGATTCCAACTACCAAATATCTCAACAATTGGCGCCATCCAACCGCTATCGCGTGCGCCATGTGGTGCACCCGACACGGAACGAGATAGAGCACCAACACCCCGGCCACAAATTGGGTTACCAAACCAGCTAGCAACACAGCAAAATTAACCCGTATGCCAGCATCCTGAACCAGAGCAAGACGCCAAGCGCGATGTGGGGTTCGAACCATACTCATTGATCCCAACGGACGGCTCCACCAAGTTAAATCACTGAGAAGCACCGAGACGAACATGATTAACGCCGCTGCCAGGGCAATGATAACAACCATCATACGCCATCGCTTCATATGATTGCTTCCTCCTGCGATATCCCACTTGATAGCAAGGAGATAACGCCATACAACGCGGGGGCTGCCAGTAAACCTAGAGCCAGGACCAATTCAGCCTCCAGACCAGCTGCAAGTTGAGACACCCAGGTGATAGCCATCCCGGAAAGTCCCAACAAGGCCTCGCCCGGAGAACGCACCACGGCGCTCAACCATTCCTCAATTCTAGCGAGAGAAATGGGTGAAATGGCTGTCACTAACATCTCCACTCGTGGCATAAGTAGCCAAAAGCCCAGGGCACCTGTCATCACCATCACCAACCTCACTCCATTCTGAACCCATTTAGACCATCGCCGGGTCTTCGCTAGACGGATTTGAACCTGCGCCGCAAGATCGGGGGGATATGGTTCGGTGGGCATGGCCTCCAATAATTCATCCAGCCAATCAGCCATCTTCAGCCTCCATCCAAAGTCGCAGGACAGATTTAGCTCGGCGCAGATGCGTACGTACGGTGTTCAACGGGATTTCCAATGCGCTCGCGATATCGTTATACGAAAGACCGGCGTCATAGCGTAGCGCGATCACCATCCGATACTCCGGTCGTAGTTTTTTCACCCCACGAACCAGTCGCTCGAGTGCCTCCTTACGAGTCAACTGATCCTCAGGACCTGGCGCAGGATCGGGCAAGACGATTTCTTCGCCACCCAGATCAGCGAAATCGAGGGGCGCCTTCTTACGCCATAGGTCGCGTGCCACATTGACCGCGATACGAACCAACCAAGGGCTCAACGGGCGGTCGGCGACATAGCGATGTATAGCTCGCCAGGCACGCAACCAGGCTTCTTGCACGATCGCCCCAGCCTCATTCTGATCGCTCGCCAGGCGACGGACAACTCGGTAAAGGTGTGGAGTGTACCGTTCTACAAGTAAATCAAACGCTGCCGGGTCGCCAGCTTGCGCTCTGCGAATCAGCTCAGCTTCTTCGACCCCCGGTTCTCCACTATTTGACACGTACAACCTCTGAAAAAGTTTCACTAGGATGAGGATTATTCTACCTTACCGGGAAAAATTTTACCCCGGATGGTGACAACCGTCATTAGGGAGCGTGACATTTTCGACTGATAAGGAACTACGTTGGTCTGTATGATCGGGGGGAAATACCGACGGAGGCACAGTTATGCAGGCCAGTCCTGGCGAGGAACCTGTTATCGATCGTAAAGCTCGGATGAAAATCCCCTTCGAGGACCTGAAGGCGCGACCGGTTGATGAGCGGGTAAAGGATTTCGAACCCACCTTCATTCAACTTACTCCGGAGGAAGCCCGTCGTGCGGCTGAGCGGTGCATCCATTGTCCCGACCCTGCTCCCTGCTTCAAAGCTTGTCTTGTCCATAACAACATCCCAGCCGCAATGTGGCTCATCGAGCAGGGCGACTTCATCGGCGCCGCCGAAATCTACCGCCAGACAAGCTCGATGCCAGAAATATGCGGGCGGGTGTGCCCACACGAAGCCCTATGCCAGGGTGCATGCCCGCGGGACAAACGTGGTGAGCCGGTTATAACCGGAGCGCTGGAGGCGTTCGTCACCGAATATCAGCGCCGGCACAGCAATGTTGAGATCCCTGTCGGCGCTCCTACTGGAAAGCGCGTTGCCATCGTCGGCTCAGGTCCCGCCGGATTGTCCTGCGCTGAGCAACTTGTCCAAAAGGGACACAGTGTGACCATCTATGAGGCTGCTCCCGCACTCGGTGGTTTGCTGCTCTATGGCATCCCCAATTTCAAGTTGCCAAAAGAAGTCGTCCAATGGACAATCGGCGACCTCGAGCGCGCCGGGGTAAGTTTCATCACCAATACACGCATCGGTGAAAGCAAGACGATAGATGACCTGTTTAAGGAGGGTTATCAAGCCGTTTTCGTTGGCGTGGGCACACTCGTCGATGCCAAGATGGACGTCCCGGGTGTAGACCTGCCCGGTGTCTATCAAGCCACCGAGTTCCTCATTCGAGCCAATGTTGATCCCGACTATCTCCCATCTGACATGGGTACAAAGCCGGAAGTTGGGCGCAGGGTGGCCGTCATCGGCGGCGGCGATACCGCTTCCGACTGCCTGCGCAGCGCGCTGAGGTTGGGGGCTGAGGATGTCACCTGTCTCTACCGCCGTACTGAAGCCGAGATGCCGGGCGGCAAGAAGGATCGCGAACTAGCCAGGGAGGAGGGTGCCAATTACCGCTTCCTCACCCAACCGATCAGATACATCGCCGGGCCTAGTGGACGGGTGAGCGCGGTGGAATGTCTGCAATGTGAACTGGGCGAGCTCGATGATAGCGGCCGCCGGCGCCCGATCCCGATTGAAGATTCGAACTTTACCGTTGAGGCCGATACCGTGATCCTAGCCCTCGGCTACTGGCCCGACCCAATCATCGGCGAGACTACCGCCGGCCTCGAGACGCACAAGTGGGGACTGATCGTTGCCGATCCCGATACGGGGTCAACCTCCCGTCCTGGCGTCTTCGCCGGCGGCGATGCGGTTACCGGTCCCGACCTAGTGGCAACCGCCATGATCGCTGGCCGTAAGGCTGCCGCGGCGATCGACGAGTACCTCTCGGAAGAATAAAATCTGTACGTTTAAGACCAATCAACGCGGTTTTATCAACCTTCATATTATCCTCCACGCGTAGGGGCGCACTGTCGCAGATGCCGGGTTTAGTTCCCGGCCCGTGCGCCCCTACTCCTTAAGACCCGTCGGGTTTTATTTTCTCGTCGATTATAATCACCTTTACTGACCACTAGCATAAAAATGTCTAGAACCAACACCCTGGAGCTTACCACCAGTATAAAAACCGAAGCCTACCGCCTGGGCTTTGACCTGGTCGGCGTCACCAGGCCTTCTCCACCACCTCACCTCGATGTCTACCAACATTGGTTAACAGCCGGTCGACACGGCGGTATGGCTTACTTGGCGAGCGACCGTGCACTCCGACGGAGGGCTGATCCATGCCTGATATTGCCCGAATGCCAGTCTATCCTGGTGGTGGCCGTCAATTACTTACCCCAGCCCCCACAACCATCCAGAGGACAGATCGGAGCGCGCGTTGCGGCTTACGCCTTGGGAGATGATTATCACGATGTGCTATTGGAGCGCCTTGAACACTTGGCTACCTTCATCGAATTGCAAGTGAACCAATCCGTGCCCAGCCGTATTTATATTGATACCGGTCCCATCCTCGAGCGCGAACTAGCCCAACGAGCTGGCTTGGGATGGATTGGCAAGAACACCTGCCTCATCAATCCGCAAATCGGTTCCTATTTCATCCTCGGCGAGTTGCTCCTGGGAATCGACCTTGAGCCTGACACCCCCTTCAGAAGCGATCGCTGTGGTAGCTGCACCCGCTGCATTGACGCCTGCCCCACTGGATGCATCCTTCCAGACCGCACCCTGGATGCCCGGCGCTGTATTTCCTACCTTACCATCGAGGAGAAGGGAAATATCCCAGAAAAGCTTCGATCGTCAATCGGGAGTTGGCTTTTTGGCTGCGACATCTGTCAACAGGTCTGCCCGTGGAATATGCGCTTCGCCGCTCCAACAAGCGATCCGTCTTTTCAGCCGCGCTCCTTTATCGTGCAACCCGACGTAAATCGTTTCTTGTCATTGGCTCCTGGGTCGTGGACTCAATCCCTACGAAACAGCCCCTTGCTACGACCAAAACGGCGTGGGTTAGTACGTAACGCGTCCATTGTAGCAGGCAACACAGAGGATCCCACCACAGTCCCGTCCCTTGCCAGGAATCTGCTACGCGACTCAGAACCCCTTATACGAGCCTACGCCGCCTGGGCATTGGGCCAGATTGGCGGTGAGCAAGCATTCAAAACCCTCGAGCAAGCCAAGGTGAGGGAGATTGAGCAAATCGTGATTGATGAGATCGATGCTGCACTGGCCAGCCCTCCAAAGGAAACGTAGTTCTCCCTCAGGGTCCTCTCCATAACAGTTTATTAACATGCCATAACCACCCTTTGGTGTTCGTCATTGGGCGGCTATGGCAGAGAAATTTACCTGACAATTGTTCTAGGTGCCTTCTGTCGCGGTCGGCGTATCAGTAGCGGGCACCGATGTTGGAGTAGGGGTAGCGATATTGACCGGAACAATAAGTTCCTGGCCAACGCCAATCGCATTTGGATCCTCGATCTCGTTCTCCTCGGCGATGGCCTCCGCTGTGCTGTTGAACATGGCAGCAATTGATTCCAGCGTATCATCAGGCTGGACCACGTACACAATCTTTTGTCCTGGCAATAAAGTTGCCGGTAAAGGCGTCGTTGTCGGCAGCTCAGTCCCCTCCACCGGAATGATCAATTCCTGACCAACGTAAATTGCATCTGGATCGGTAATATCGTTCACATACATTAAGAGCTGGATACCATCCAAGTCGAACTCCTCGGCGATCGACGATAGCGTATCCATCTCTTGAACAATATAGCTAAGAGGTCCAGTTGGGGTGGGGGTTTCAGTTGGTGGCAGGGTATTCGTGATGGTCGGCGTGTTCGTCGGTGGGTGGGGGGTGGCAGATTGCGTCGGCGTGGTAGTGTCGGTGGCCAGGAAACCGGGTATCGCTGGCGGACTCTCCCCTGTCAACCAGAGCACGATCATGAACACTCCGACGACCAAGAGGACAACCGCTAACCCTCCAAGTAAAAGAGGGATCACCCGCTCTCGACGTCGCCTGTAGGCCTGGATCACGTCCGTTACATTTTCATCAGATTCAGGCATGTCTATCACTCCCTCCCAGAAAGGGCCCACGATCCAATCCCCCATCTTGATTCATTGTACCCGAAAATCATCCTCCGGGGAGTCCTTCATACAGCCAGGTTCTTCGCAACATGACCAACCAGCGACGATGAAGTTCAGCATATCTTGGATTACAGTTATCCACAACTCAGCATCGTGTCCACCAGATCCGATTACCAGCATGTGGGGGATACCGATCTCTTCCAATATGTTACTCAGCTTTTCAACCTTGGCGCGAAATTGCACTTCCTGATCCCCCGCACTGAGAAAGATGTTACCGGGTAATGGTCTATCCTTGCGAACGATGACCAAAGGGTCATATGGAGGCCGTGCGTAGTTCATGTGCAGCGCTGGACTGAGGGCAGCTACAATGTCGAACATATTTGGATGGCGAAAAGCGACCTCCAATGCCCAAACCCCACCGCGCGAGATCCCACCCAGCGCCCTTGCTTCCGGGCATATGTCGGTTCGATAGGTACGATCGATATAGGACACCAATCCTTCAACTATTTCAGCTTCATAGGAACCTGGACCTCCGTCACTGCTGGTAAAGAGCGGTTCGGGTTGGCGGGGCATGACAATTATGAACGGCGGCCATGTGCCTGAGCCGATCCCTTCGTCGGCCAATCCATCAACTCCTAGATCACCCCAATGAGACTCGTCGAAGGGGAAGCCATGCAGGAGATAGAGAACGGGATAACGCTGATCGTCCTGAGCATAGCACGGTGGAAAATAAATACGCACCGGAATCTGCTCGGGCAGAACGAAGCCAGGATAGGTCGTAACCTCAACCCGCCCGTATTTGTCTGTGCATACCGGAGTAGGTGTCGGGGAGGACGTGGGAGTTAGCGTTCGGGTTGGAATTGCCGAGGGAGTAGCTGGCTGGGTGGATGGCTTAGGAGGTAGCATCAGGGCAGAATGTGTCTCCGGCGTCGACGGAACGCGAGTACAACCAGTTGCCAGCGCTAGTGAAATTGCGATGCAAATCAGGCTCTTCAAACTACCTCCTTATGTTGCCCCAACCAATTAAGTCACCCCGTATTCAAGATAAAATGGTTGTAGACAAGGTTTCTCTCTGATCCGCCTCCAGGACTTACCAATCGGTTTCCACAAATTCACTCCCGAAATTTTCACCCCATTTTCCGCACTTTATGATACCTCACTTCCACGCTGGGATGCGATAGGATTAGCCTTAAATGCACGAATACGGCTTGATTCATGTAAAGCGTGATGCACAGCGCCTATTAGCTCCTCCTAGACTGGCATCAACCGGCTCTCAAGTGAGGTGATCGAATGTCCATTCCGCTCAGGCTCTAAACATAATCTCGTCAAATATGACAGAACCAGGTTATAATCGCCGCTATGAGGTACCACATCTGGACAGCGGGTTGCCAGATGAACGTAGCTGATTCCCAACGCGTGGCCTCCGCCTTAGAGAAATTGGGCTATCTCCCCTCGCCACGCGCCGAGGATTCTGACGTCATCGTGCTCAATACCTGTGTCGTGCGTCAAAGCGCTGAAGACAAGGCATATGGATGGCTACACTCCCTGCGCCCACTTAAGGCGCGCCGACCGGATGTTGTTATTAATCTCATGGGTTGTTTGGTCGGGATTAACGGAAACCCCAAACTAAGGACCGCCTTCCCCTTTGTCGACGTATTCTCTCCTCCCTCAGACCTCGCCCCTCTCATCGAGCACCTCTTGCGGTTAGATGTAGTGTCGCCTCAACCTTCTGAAACCGAATACAACCATGCCCTCATGGATGGGGACTGGGTTCTTCCTCAAAGCGAGCGTGGGAGCTTGGTCTCGGCCTATGTACCCGTAATTGAAGGCTGCTCTCATGCTTGTAGCTTCTGTGTCATCCCTCTCCGACGCGGTGTGGAACGCAGCCGTCCGATGGACGAAATCACTGCCGAGGTCCGCTGCCTGGCCAAACAAGGGGTGCGCGAGGTCACTTTGCTGGGTCAGATTGTTGACCGATACGGTAAGGATCTGCCCGACGGGACAACCCTGGCCGATCTTTTGCGTGCGGTCCACGAGATTGAAGATATCGAACGCATCCGGTTCCTGACTTCCCACCCTAATTGGATGACCGACGAACTGATTAAAACTGTCGCTGAACTACCCAAGGTTTGCGAGCATATTGAGGTTGCGGTCCAAGCCGGAGACGACAAGATTCTACGACGAATGAAGCGAGGTTATACAACCGAGGACTACCGTCTCCTGATCAAGCAGATACGCCAGCGCCTGCCGGAAACTTCTCTCGCTACCGACATCATCGTCGGTTTCCCTGGGGAGACGACTACCCAGTTTCAGCGCACTTACCAACTGTTGGAAGAACTCCGGTTTGACGTCGTCCACTTGGCTCGCTACTCCCCGAGACCGGGCACTGTCGCTGCTCGTCGCATGGAAGATGATGTGCCCCAAGAGGAGAAAATGCGCCGATTCCGTGCCCTAGAAGAGCTGCAAGCCCAGATCGCTGGCGAGATCAACGCCGGTTACCTGGGACGCATGGTTGAGGTGCTGGTGGAGGAGATGCACCAAGATCGCTGGAAAGGCCGCACCCGGACTAATAAACTAGTCTTCTTCAAATCAGACGACGACCTGAGTGGGCGGACCGTACCAGTGCGCATCGAATGGGCAGGTCCCTGGAGTATGCGCGGCGCACCAGCCGTGGATGAGGTAACATCGAGACTTGTGCAAATCAAGAAGAATAGCCATATCACTACTCATTAACGCTGTAGATGACGATGATGTCGCGTTACCCACCTAGCACCATAGCTCCACTTGACCTAAAACCTTACCCGCTGTAGCATCCAGAGAGTACTCTTAAGCGGCGTGGATGACTCAAACCTGTTTCGTTGATCACCCCCGCCCAGGAGCATGTAAGGAGGCGCGAAAATGACTTGCTTTCTCCGCCGTAATTCTTCGATCATTACCCTTCTACTTCTCGCTAGCATAGCACTGGCAGCGTGCAACTTTCCCGGGTTTCGGGTTACCCCGACCCCAGACGTTTTCGCTACCTCTGCCGCGGCGACAGTCGCTATGCGTCTCACACTGGCCGCACTCGGGACCCAACTGCCTCCGCCTGCTCAACCTACCACCCCACCACCTCCGCCCCAGCCGACTACTCCGACGCCTACTGAAACCGGGCTATCGCCTACCCCCACAAATACGCCAACCATCACAGTCACTGAAACACCCTGTGACCGGGCATCTTTTGTTAAAGATGTTACCATCCCAGATGGCACAAACTTTGCGCCTGGAGAAAACTTCACCAAGACCTGGCGCCTGAAGAACACCGGCTCCTGCACCTGGACCTCAGGTTATTCGTTGATCTTCGACCACGGCGACTCTATGGGCGGTCCTGCATCTAAGCAACTTACTACCGGCACAGTAGCCACTGGACAGACCGTCGATGTCTCAGTGGATTTAACCGCTCCTAACGCGTCAGGGACATACAAAGGCTATTGGAAGTTGCGCAACCCCTCAGGCGTGGTTTTTGGGATAGGCTCTTCCGGCGACGTAGCCTTCTATGTGGAGATCGATGTCGTCCAGCCAACCGCGACCATCGAGCTGAATCACATCATTGCAGAATGCGGTTCCGTGCGCTCTGACGGTTCAGTTTTGAGTGTTAAGAATGTTGGCGATACCACGGGGGATGTATCGTCTCAAGCTTTTGTCAGCTTCGACATTTCAGGCATCCCGAGCAACGCAACGATCACCAAGGTCGTTACCGATTTCAGCCCCCACGATATGCTGGGGGATCCATTTGGGGATCTGGGCTGCCTGGACCTGTTCAAGCAAGACTATGGTGCGTTGGATGCAGGCGACTACTTTGGCGGCGTACCTTCGGGACGATTGATTCGGTGGTGTAGCAGCGGTCATTTGTCATCCGCCATAACCGATAACGACATGATAACCGCGCTTCAGAGTAAAGTCGGCACCAATCGATTCCAACTGAGATTGCAATTCCAGACAGCCTTGACCGCGGACGCCGAGGCCGATATGGTCCGTCTGGCCGGCCCAGGTAAACACCTAAAGCTGACTGTGACCTACTACACACCGTAAGCCCGATCAATCTCGTAGACTTCCCGGATAATAGCTTCCCGCGAGCTTAAAGCTCGCGGGAAGCTGCATTCAGCCAACGTCTTATGCCTCCCGGGTCAGGACCAGCTGACCTTATTTTAAATCCTTCAATCCCAAGACACGGAGGGTTAGCGATTTCGCCGAACACATGATAGAGTCATGACATGGCAATTCCGGTCTTAGTGGTTGATGCCTCTGAACAATTCGGTACCTTAATCCGTCAGACGCTCGAGGAGACAGGGTACTATCAGGTCACACTGGCTACGAGCGGCGCCGAGGCGGTTAAATTAAGTCAATCGAGTGAGATCCGCTTGGCAATCGTCGACTTCAACCTGCCAGATTCCCCAGGCCCGGATATCATTCGACAACTACAAGCGACAATCGACGACTTGGCTGTCATTGCCATCCCCTACAGTACAGACCCCGACGACCCAGATATAAAGGACCTCGCGATCGACGGCCTACTAACCAAGCCTTTCTATCTCCCTGATCTGCTTAAGATTGTAGCCACCGCACTCGATCTCCCCGATGCACCGGTTTCCCTGGCACCGAGCCGCCCCGGTCCCATCCGGGATGAACCAGTTCGCCCATCCAAGCCCTTAGCGCCGTGGTTGACAGATGTCGATCAGGCGGCTCAATACTTAACCCGCCTCTTTCTCGATGTTTCTGCCATTGCTGCCATGCTAACACAGGACTTACACCTATTGGCGTATGCCGGTGAACTTGATCAGAGCCAGGTACAGGGGATTACCAGGTTGATCGCCGGTTATTGGACGGGTAAAGGCGCCCGAGGGGCTTTAGCCAAGTTTATCAACTTTCCAGAATCAGACGATGACTTCATGCTCTACTCCACCACAGTCTCCGGAGGTATTATCCTATCCTTGATCTTCACCGCTAAAACCTCTTTCAGCACCATTCGCCGTCAGTCAGAGCGCTTCGCTAAAACCCTCGCTCAGGTAGATCCATCTGAACCATCAACGGATAATATTGAGTCCGAGGATGCACCATAAGCCTCCACTCCCATTCAGACGATAAGCAACCTGCCCGACTAACCGCCGGTCTGCTCCCCCATAACCAGGAGCACTTAATAACATACCCAATAGCAGAGTGTATTGAGGATTGGGTACATGATTCGTGCTCAAAGTTTCTTATCATGAGAAAATACTCCCCCACCAAGCCGCCTGCAGTGCTACAATCTAACATGGTTCAATAGCTATTGGGAGATGCCGCTATGCCACCTCAAGCACGCCTATTCCTGATCGACGGCCATGCACTCGCTTATCGCACTTACTTCGCCCTGACCCGGACTGGCGATAGCTCGCGCTGGATTACTAAGTCCGGCGAACCTACAGCTGGCACCTACGGTTTCACATCGACCCTACTGCGGCTGCTCGAGCAAGATACACCGGAATACCTGGCGGTCTCCTTTGACACCGGACGCACCTTCCGCGATGATCTTTACCCAGACTATAAAGCCACCCGGGACAAAATGCCCGATGATTTGAGGTTGCAGCTCAATCGCATTCGCCAAGTGGTCGATGCCTTTGGTATTCCCATCCTCGAAGCGGAAGGCTTTGAGGCGGATGATGTGTTAGGCACTGTCGCCCGGAAAGCCGCGGCGCAAGGCGTTAGGGTTTATATCCTCACCGGTGACCGTGACCTGCTTCAATTGGCAGACAAGAATATCGTTATCCGGTTGGCTGGTCAAAAACTGTCTGAAGCAGTCGACCATGGCCCGGCAGAGGTCGAAGCACGATTCGGCATCAAACTCTCACAACTCATCGACTATAAAGCCCTGGTTGGGGACCCCAGCGACAACATCCCCGGCGTGCGCGGGGTAGGCAAGGTGACGGCTGTTAAATTGCTCCAACAATACGGAACTCTGGATGGAATCTACACTCATTTGGACGATATCCCAACCCGCTTCCGGAGCAAACTCGAGGCTGGGCGCGAGGATGCCTATCTCAGCCGTAAACTTGGAGAAATAATCACCGAGGTGCCCATTGACTTCGACCTCGAATCCTGTCGAGCCCAAGGTTATGATCGCGATCGAGTGGCAGAACTGTTCCGGGAGCTCGAATTCCATTCATTTTTAAGTCGGATGGAGCGGGTGGACAAAGCTACCTCTAGACATCAATTGAACCTCTTTGTTGGTAGTCAACTAGCGTCCGACAGTAAGGCGCGGAAGGTTCAGATCATCGATAGCCCCCAGGAGCTCGAGCGTCTCTCCCGTCATCTTGATGATGCGGAGTACATCGCGTTCGATGTGGAAACCACCAGCACCCATGCTATGCGCGCTGACTTAGTGGGTATTTCACTCGCCACAGATCTTGGCCAGGGTTACTACATTCCAGTCGGCCACCACCCAGATGTAGCCGGCGGACAACAGGTTGATCTCGAAGCTGCTGTCGAAGCTCTGCACAGATCACTTACTGATCCGGGGATACCCAAAGTCGGCCACAACCTGAAATATGACTTCCTAGTGCTGGCTCGTAATGGTTTGCGCCCTTCCCCGCTGACCTTCGACACTATGATTGCAGAGTGGCTTTGCGATCCTGCCTCACGCAACCTCGGCTTGAAGAAGCTGGCTTGGGTGCGCTTCGGTATCGAAATGACCGAAATTACGGAGCTAATCGGTCGAGGTCGTGACCAACGGTCCATGGCTGAGGTCGCGATATCTAAGGTAGCTCCCTACGCCGTCGCCGATGCAGAAGTCTGCCTTCGACTGATGCCGGAGTTACAGCAAGAGTTAAAAGAGAAAGGGCAATGGGGGTTATTCCAGGATCTCGAGATGCCACTGGTCCCCGTCTTGGCTGACATGGAATTCGCCGGCGTCCGGTTGGACACGAATTTCCTGAAGCAACTCTCGGCGAGACTCGCCGATCGTCTAGTGGAGATCGAGCAGGAGATCTACCAATTAATTGGCCATCCTTTCAACGTCAATTCAACCCAGCAACTGTCTAAGGCGCTGTTCGAGGAACTGGGGCTCACGCCTCCAGATCGCGCCCGCCGCACAGCATCTGGCCATTACTCCACCGCCGCATCTGTGCTTAAGGATCTGCGCCAGGCGCATCCAGTGGTAGAACGCATCCTCGAGCAACGTGAAATCGCCAAGATCAGGTCAACCTACGCTGAAGCCTTCCAACATCAGGTTGATGTCAAGACGGGCCGGGTTCACACCTCCTACAACCAGACCGGCTCAGTAACCGGGCGCCTAGCGTCCTCCAATCCAAATCTGCAAAACATTCCCGTTCGCACTGAGCTGGGTCGTCAAATCCGCAACGCATTCATCTCATCACCTGGTCAGGTCCTGCTAAGCGTCGATTATTCCCAAATCGAGCTGCGGATCGTCGCCCACATGGCTGAGGATCAGGCTATGATCCAGGCATTTCTCGACGACCAGGACATCCACGCCACCACCGCCGCGGCGATCTTCGAGGTGGACCCCCAGGCGATTACTCCCCAGATGCGCCGGCAAGCCAAGGCAGTAAACTTCGGCCTGATCTATGGTATGAGTCCCTTTGGGCTCTCACGCTCTACCGATCTGACCCTGGCAGAAGCCGAGAATTTCGTGCAAACCTATTTCGAACGCTTCCCTGGAGTTCAGCGCTATCTGGACCAGATTGGCCAACAAGCCGCTGAAGACGGATACGTCTCAACAATGCTCGGGCGACGTCGCTACTTCCCACAACTCACTCACGGCGCCTCGATCTCCGAAACAGATCGTGCGCGGGCTATGCGGGAGGCGATCAATGCCCCCATCCAGGGCACTGCAGCCGATATTATTAAGCTAGCAATGCTTAAATTGCCTCAGGTACTAAACCAGGCCGATCTATCTGCCAGAATGATAATGCAGGTGCATGATGAGCTGGTTTTTGAGTGCCCCACAGAGGAACTTAAACTGACAGTTCACCTTGTACAACAGGTGATGGGAGATGCCTACAAACTATGCGTTCCCCTCAAGACCGACGCTAAGGCTGGGACAAATTGGGCCGACATGCAGCCCCTCAATTAAACCTGCACCGGTGTCTCACGGGTCTTCAGCACCTTCCTATTGTGTCAGATAGGATATCACCCCGACCTGGGGCAGCCCCTGTCAACTTGTGCTATACTCGCCTGGTAACCCCAGCTTGCTGGAAGAGCGAAGTATGACCAAACGTGAGGATCTGTTTGACGAATCTATGCGACTTGGGCATTCTGCAGCCTGGGATTTACAATGGGAACGAGCAATTGGATTCTATCGTAAAGCCCTGGCTGAGTTCCCCGACAACCCTAACGCCCTGACAAGTCTAGGACTTGCGTTGTTGGAGACCGGACAGTTCAAAGAAGCCTTAGCAACCTACCACAAAGCGGCTAAAATCAGTCCCGATGACCCGATACCGATTGAGAAGTGCGCCGAAATCTTCGAACGGCTGGGTCAAATCGACGATGCCGTCGCACAGCGCCAAGCGTCTGCTCAGATCTACCTGCAACGTAAGGACGCCCAAAAAGCGATCGAGAATTGGACTCACATCGCCCGCCTAACCCCTGAATTCCTACCCGCCCGCTCCCGTCTGGCTCTGACTTACGAACGCATGGGGCGGGTGAAAGAGGCGGTTTATGAGTACCTAACGATCGCATCCATCTTTCAGAAGAGCGGTAAGATCGACCGCGCGACCGAAGCCGTTCAACGGGCGATACGTATCTCTCCGGGCAATCCAGAGGCCACCAAGGCCATACGCAACCTCCAAAGGGGTAAACAGCTACCCGCACCTGCCCAGCCTCGTGGTGCTACCGCCCCTCTTCGTATGGCGAAGGTGCGTGAATACCTCAAACCGGAGACCATCGAAGCCCCCGAGGATGAAGCCGAAATGGCCGATCCAGAGGTGGCTGCTCAACGTCAAGCGCTTACTATCCTGGCTGGCTTGCTATTCGATGAACCAAAGGACGAATCCAAGGATCAATCGCGCATTCCAGGAATGACCGCTCTTACCAGAGGGCGAATCAAAGACAAGCACAAAGCCATCGGGCTACCACAGATGTACCGCTACCTCGGACAGGCAATCGATTTACAAACCCGTGGACATGAGGAACAGGCTGTTAAAGAGTATCAAAGGGCAATCAAGGCTGGGCTGGATCATCCTGCCGCGCACTATAACCTGGGACTGCTGCTCAAGGGTCTTGAGGATTATGACAGTGCCCGCAAGCACTTCATGGCTTCCCTGGGCCATCCAGAGCTCGACCTGGGCGCCAACCTTGCGCTTGGCCGCCTGGCACGTTCTCAGAACGACTTGCCCGAAGCTGCCCGTTATTTGCTCCAAGCGCTGCGGCTGGCGGATGCGCTTTCCGTGGACAAAAGCCAGTCAAGCCAGTTGAATCAGTTCTACGACACGATCCTCGCCTCCCAAGCAGGGGATGATGAGCAGGAACTCGCCCACATTGTTGAGAACACACTTGAGTTCCTCAGCGGTCCTGATTGGCTCCAACGCCTGCGGAAGGCGCGTCAGGAGCTAGAAAGTCAGAGGCCCGAAAGCGCAGTTGTGCCGATCGCCGAAATGTTAGCTTTGGGAGGCACGGAACATGTGCTCCAGGCCATGAGTCGCATTGACGACTTAATTGCTAAGAAATTATTCACTACAGCAATGGAGGAGGCAATGTTGGCGCTCGATTACGCCCCAACCTATCTGGCTCTCCACCTGCGCATGGCTGAGATCCTAATTGAAAGCGGTAACTCTGAAGCCAGCCTAACGAAACTGATGACCATCGCTGAAGTCCATCGCGTGCGGGGCGAAATTCCCCAGGCGACCGAGGTCTATCAAAAAATCCTACATACAGCCCCGATCAATATTGCGGCGCGCACTCGTTTAATCGACTTAATGGCTCAACAGGATCGCAACAACGAAGCGTTGAATCAGTACCTGGAATTAGCCGAAATCTACCGTCAAATGGCGGAAATCAACGCCGCCCGTAAGGCCCTGGCCAACGCGCTGCGCCTCGCCCAGCGCACCTCCGTCGGTCGAGAGTGGTCATTGAGGATCCTGCGCCAAATGGGAGATATCGATCTATCCCGACTCGACTGGCGGCGAGCGCTGCGTGTCTACGAACAGATCCGTACCATCGATACTAATGATGAGGGAGCGCGTGGCAACGTCATCGACCTCAACCTGCGACTTGGCCAGGAGGAACAAGCAGCTCAGGAACTCGATAGTTACTTGGAATACCTGGTTCAGTCGCAACGCAGTTCGGAGGCACTGAACTTGCTCGAGGAGTTGACACGTGAATACCCGGGTAAGCAACCGCTCCATGCCCGGCTGGCAGAAGCCTATCGGGCTGCTGGCCGCAAAGCAGATGCTATCGCACAGTATGACGCTCTGGGGGAGATCCAGCTCGACGCTGGGCAGACTCAGGAAGCAATCCAGACCATCCAGACGATCATCGACCTCGAACCTCCCGACCTCGAGGGCTACCGTGAATTGCTGCGAAATCTCAAGGACCACTCATGATCCCACGCCAGATCAATGGTGAATCATTACCGTGAACTACATCCTGAGTGAGCTAAACTTTTACTTTCAACGACTTGACTGGCTGAGCGTTGTCGATCTGCTCCTAGTAACAGCCATCGCCTTCTTCTTGTTAAAACTTGTTCGGGGTACTCAGGCAGTTGTCCTACTTCGGGGTATGATCTTGTTGATCACTGTCACCACCTTGCTAACCATCTTGCGTGGCCTCCCGGCTTTCTCCTGGTTGCTGCGAACCACACTCCCCGCGCTGTTGGTTGCGATCCCGGTCATCTTCGCTCCAGAAATCCGCCGTGCCCTGGAACGCCTCGGTCGGGCCGGCAGTTTATTCTCCATCAGCTCCACGACCGATCATATGGAGCGTATAATTGATATCATCAGTGTCACCGCCCAGCGCCTGTCTGATCGACGCTACGGAGCGCTGATAGTGGCTGAGCGTGAAGTTCACCTTGACGAGTACGTTGATACTGGCGTTCCGCTTGACGCACATCTGACGCCGGAGTTGCTCTTTCAAATTTTCACCATCAATACTCCCTTGCACGACGGTGCGGTGATCCTGCGGGATGAGCGTGTCACCGCTGCCGCCTGTGTGTTGCCGCTTTCCGCCAGTGGAACCCTATCACGCTCGTCAGAGCGCCAGATGGGCTTGCGCCATCGCGCGGCACTGGGGATCAGTGAAGTCAGTGATTCGGTGACCGTTGTGGTGTCGGAGGAGACAGGTGACATCTCCGTCGCTCACAATGGGCGTTTAATCCACCGCCTTGACCAAAAACACCTGGGCAACATCCTGGCTGGCTTCTTCCGTCGTAAAACGGTGCGTGGATGGCCTGCCTGGCTCGATCGTCTACCAATCCCCTGGTTCAAATCCCGCAACCAGGCTCCCAAAGACTGAGAGGACCACTCTATGCTTCGATGGCTTCGGGGAAACCTGGGAACCTTGCTTCTGGCTTTTGTCATGGCGCTTACAGTCTGGGTAGCCGCCGTCAACCAGGAGGACCCGATCGTAGAAAGTATCTACCCTCAACCCGTTGAAATTATCTATGCTGGTCTGACCGAAGGAATGTTGATCGTTGGTCAAACCCCCAAAGAAGCAACGGTTACCATACGAGCTCCGGAGTCGGTATGGATGGAACTCTCCCCACAAGATATCTACCTCGAGGCTGACCTGAGCGGGCTTGAAGCTGGTATCTACCGGATTACGCTCAAACATCAACTCAACCGCGAGCCATCCAAAGTGACCGGGATCGAACCCGAGGTCTTGATATTGACCTTGGAGCCATCCACATCCAAAGAATTGGCGATTCAAGTGTTGACGTTTGATCAACCTGCGCTCGGGTATGTAGCGGAGGAACCACTCGCAGTACCGGACCACGCCACTGTCGTTGGTCCCGCATCCGTTGTAGAGCAAGTTCATGAACTTCGGGCTGAAATCAGTCTCGCCAACCGCCGTGAGACCCTGGATCAAGAAGTGGCATTGGTCCCACTCGACGAAAATGGGAACGAGGTGAAAGGTGTACTTGTTCCTATCGAACAAGTACGCATCACAGTTCAAATCAAGCCCGGAGAACGATATCGCCCAATTTCGGTGATACCAAACGTCGAAGGTCGGGAAGAAATGGAATCCATCGGCCATTATCAGGTCTCAGCAATTAACGTCATACCAAGAGAAGTCATCGTCTTTTCCTCTGATAAAGCAGTACTTGATGCCCTCCCAGGTTATGTTGAAACTGTGCCTCTCAACATCCTCGATGAGACGCAGGATGTTGAACGCCGCGTGCCTCTCAACCTACCAGAGGGTGTCTCGTTGGTAGGCGATCAAAGTGTCCTGGTTCAGGTCACCATCGTTCCGGTCGTGGAGTCAATTACTATCACCAGGGTGGTTGAGATCCAGAGGTTAGGTCCTGATCTTTATGCCTACCCCTCACCTGATACGGTAGACGTCATCCTCACCGGTCCTGCGGCTACGCTGGACGCTCTTCGGTCGGAAGATGTACGCGTTGTGCTTGACCTGTTTGATCTTGACGTCGGCACCTACCAAATCGAGCCCAAAGTGATCATCTTACCCACCGACCTCGAGTTTGATACCCCGATTCCCGCTAACATCGAGGTTAATGTGGTAACCACCCCACTGCCTACACCCACCCCCACGTCTTAAGCACCTATGTCCAAGCCGGTCGTTGCGCTGGTCGGGCGCCCTAATGTTGGTAAGTCAACCCTCTTCAATCGCCTAGCGGGGGAGCGACTGGCAGTTGTCGACGACACCCCAGGCACAACACGAGATCGCCTGGTAGCCGAAGCGGAGTGGAATGGGATAACTTTCGACATCGTCGACACCGGCGGCATCGATCCAACAGACCTCCGTCGCCATGAACCACTTTCCATTGACTCTGCCGACTATATCCAACAGATCCGCGCTCAGGCAGAAATGGCAGCGTATGAAGCTGATGCGATTCTATTTTTAGTGGACGTCGAAAATGGCGTTACACCTGCCGATCATGAGGTAGCCGGAATCCTTCGCACTCTGCAACGAAGGCTCGCCGGCAAACTTTGGCCACCCGTGTTGCTAATAGTCAACCGCTGTGATAACGCGCAACGCCGAGGGCAAGCCACCGAGTTCTATGAACTTGGTATGGGCGACCCTATCCCGATCTCCGCACTACATGGCACCGGAACTGGCGATATGCTCGACCGGTTGATCGAATCAATGGGGGCCAAGGCGCGCCCAGAACTGGAGTCTGACACTTCGGTCAAGATCGCCATTGTGGGACGGCCTAACGTGGGCAAGTCCAGTCTGCTCAATCGATTATTGGGCGAGGAGCGCGTTATCGTCTCCCCCATCCCCGGTACAACACGCGACGCGATCGATACTCAATTGACCTACCATGGTACACCTATCATATTAATTGATACAGCTGGGATTCGTCGACGAGGTAGCATTGAGCCCGGTGTGGAGAAGTACTCCGTGCTGCGGGCGTTGAAAGCCATGGATCGTGCCGACGTTGTCTTACTCCTGATCGACGCGACTGAGGGGGTGGCTGCCCAGGATGCCCACATCGCCGGGATGGCGATCGATAAGATGAAAAGCGTTGTGGTGGTTGTGAACAAATGGGACGCTATCTCGAAAGATGCCCACACCATGCTCGCATATACGCTGCATGTCCGCGAGCAACTGAATTTTCTGGCCTATGTACCGGTCCTCTTTATCTCAGCATTGACAGGACAACGCATCGGTCAAGTTCTGCCTACCGCGCTGCGGGTCCAAGAGGAACGTTTGCGACGCATTCCCACCAGCAAACTAAACCGACTGCTACAGCAAGCTCTCAGCGCCCACGCCCCACCGACACGAAAGGGTAAACGACTCAAAATCACCTATGCGGTACAGGTGCGATCCGACCCTCCGACATTTCTCTTCCACGTTAACGATCCCAAATTGGTACACTTCAGCTACCGGCGCTATCTTGAGAACCGTATTCGGGACCACTACGGCTTTCTGGGTACTCCTTTACGCCTCTCATTCCGGCGGCGTTCATCATGAACGTAGGAAAGTAGCGGCGCGCGCCCGATGATAACCTAAATCAATAGGTCACATCTACCAAGCATCGATCATCCGTCCCGTGATATAATTCTTCAAAATGACCGAATCACACGTGACTGAACCCGCGCCCCCGGAGTGGGGCGCCTCTTCATCACTCGGCTGTGGGCGCCGCATACTGCGCTTTCTGGGAGAATTATTTCAGACAGCGCTTATCGCCTTACTACTCTTCCTGGCCGTTAACCTGGTAACAGCCCGCATCCGGGTTGAAGGCATAAGTATGGAGCCCAGCCTGCATGACAGTCAGTTTGTAGTCGTGAACCGGCTAGCTTACCGCTGGCGAGAAGTAGAACGCGGTGATATCATCGTCTTCCACTTCCCACCTGACCCCAACCGTCGTTTTATTAAACGGGTAATCGGTCTTCCTGGAGACGTTGTTTCCATCCACGACGGTCGGGTATATATCAACGGTCTGTCGTTGACCGAACCCTACCTTACCGATGAACCCCTTTACCATGGCGAGTGGCGGCTCACACCAAGTGAGGTATTCGTACTCGGCGACAACCGGAACAACTCATCCGATTCGCAGAACTGGGGGCCGTTACCTGTGGTGGAGATCATTGGTAAGGCAGTACTCGTTTACTGGCCCCTAGACACTTTGGGTTTGATCCCTCACTATGATCTGGTCGGAGCGGCAGGGGAATGACAGCACGCACCTGCATGTATCTTACCTGGTTGTGCTAGAATTGACCTACAAGCCTTATATCAATTATTGAGGTCATAGATGCCCCTTTCCTCCCAAGAGCCTATGCCTGTAGACCAGATATTGAAGCACCTTGTAATCGCAATGCGACGCAATGCCAACCCCAATTTTGGGATTGGCGCCATTTGAGACTCCCCGAGACTTATCACTGCGGAAGTGTCAGTCAGTTCAGATGCCATCCGCCAGAGAACTTGTGTCGCTGAGCTCACCATCTCTAAAGCACCGGGGCATGCTTACCTGAAACCCCTTGCGTCGTGAGGATATTGATGTATGAAAGAGGAACCATTCTACCCTTGCCAGGAATGTAAGGTCGGTTTCCTGCACCGCGATCACGCGTTCTTCTTCACCGTTCAAGATGGGCAGCCGATCTGCGTACCCGACTTTCCAGCCTGGGTATGTGACTTATGTGGCCGATGTGAGTACAATTCGGCCGCCTTAACCGAGCTCCAGGCAATGCTTGAAACCGATCGCCGTTCTCGGCGGAAACCACACCAGTCTCGAAAGATCGCTGACCAAGATCACACCTCAGCTTCGGTTGATCCACAACAGCAACCTTAGTCGACTGACGGTTTGTCCATAGGTGGTTATAAATGACTGCACTGAAAAAAAAAGCCCAAGCACGAGAAAGGGAAATTAATCAACACCACTTGGGGTGATCCAGCATGTCCGAAAACAACCACGCCCTCTCACCGCCTCGTGTGACCGTCATCGCCGATATCGAAAGTAATGCCCAGGCGCTGGTCGACCGTGTGTTTAAGCCAGCAGGGATACACGCCTGGATGGTAAGCGCAGCAGCTCCACCCCCTGATGTGCTAGTTGTCGATGTGACCCAATTACGTGGTGATCCTTTACGCGGTCTACGGATTTTACGTTCCAATGGCGAGGAGGCGCCAGCCATCGTGCTGGCAGCACACCTCTCACATACCCGCCTGCGTGACCTGTTTCGCCTCGGCGTCAGAGACTTCCTTCTCAAGCCCTATCGTCCAGCCGAATTATGCCAAGCTGTCCAAGAACTCTGTGAAGTACATTCCGCTGAGACCAACACCCAAATCCTATCCCGGCGGTTGGATGTCATGCGTGAACAGGCCCGCCTCCGCTCAGAGGAGATTCGTGTATTGAGTGAGATCGGACGGGTGGTCGTCAGCCTGGGAGATCTTGATTCCATCCTACGTCGTGTAGTTGAGGCAGCGACATTCGTAACTGATGCCGAGGAGGCGAGCATCTACCTAGCCGAACCAGGCACTGATGAACTCGTCCTAAGGGCTAGCAAGCAGGCTGGTGAACGGCATGCCACTTTGAAACATCTGCGAGTTGACAATACTGTGATCGGGGAGATCATGACCACCGGAAAACCCTTTCTCCACCAACCGTCTCCCAAGGATGGTCCGATCAAGGTCCAGACCGGGTTTCTGGTTCAATCCCTGATCAAGGTCCCGATACGTGCGAGCAGTAAAATAATTGGTGTGCTTGGAATCTACAATCGGTTGACGCCCCGCACTTTCACTAACCACCATTTGACACTACTCAACGCGCTCGCTCATTGGGCTGGAGTAGCACTCGAACATGCTGAACTACTCCGCCAGGCAGAGTCAGCGGTACCAGCTGGCGTCCCAATCACCGCCGCCCCGCTGAAGCTCATCGATGGGATCGACCAAGCCATCGAAACCTTGGAACCTCTTCTCAACGGGTCCATGGGTCAGGTGAGCGAAGCCCAATATCAGGAGCTACGTACTTTACGCAATCATCTTCAAGAATTGCGCTCTTTGCCCACGGCTACCCTCCATCCCGAAGAAGCCAAGGAAATGATCGACCTGCCTGGTGTGTTAGATCAAGTCGTCAATGAACTCCGCCTTACAGCAACCCGACGAGGGCTAGATCTGATCACCGAGCACGGCCCTACGATACCACTCTTCCGCGGTGATAGAGGCCGAACAAAGCGGGTAATTGAAACACTTGTGTCCGCCGCCATCCGGCGCACAACCCAAGGCCGTATTGTCCTTGAAGCCCACCGCTTCGAAGTCCAGGACAGCCAGAGTGATAGCTTACCCCTTCCCGAGAACCTTTACCCGCTGGATGGGATCTGGGCTGCAATAAGGGTTTCTGATACTAGTCCTGGATTATCTCCAGACACGATACGTGCCCTGACCATTAACGATACTGATCCTTCGAGCGGCCAGATGGGCCCTGGCCTTTCAATGGGCGAAATTCGCATGATTGTTGAAAGCATGGGGGGAATCTTGTGGTACGAGCAGACGCCAGCGTCCACGACGATCACCTTCGCCCTACCAATAACCTGAGTGGAGCAGGATCATGGCCACCAAGTCAATCTCGGTAGAGATCTACACCACCAGCCACCGCATCTTGGGTCGAGTGAACCCTGGCGCCACCGGGCTGTTGAGTTACCTCAATATCCGGACCACGTCTTATCTTGAGATCGAGGGCGCCCACGTGATGCGCCTGCATCAGCCAGGTCGCCTGGCAGCTCGCCATCCAGCTCTATGGATCGTGAAGAGTGAAATTGTAACTATACTGCTTAGCAGTCGAGCTGAGCTTGGACCGATGGCATACGTGAGGGGGGGCTACACAACAACCATCCCCCATTGGGTACGAATCATTATGGGCGGTTACGAGCTGCGAGGCATCGTTGAGACCCCAGGCAAATTCAGCTTTAGTATATTGATGTTCGAGGGAGATAGCATTTTTATTCCTCTCTACAACGGAGAGTTGAGCGCCATCATGTTCCCTACGGTAAAGGGCGAATCTCCTTCAATGGTTTTCAACCGCAATATGGTCGACGCCATCGGTTTACTGTCGAAAGATGAGATTCCCAAAATAGCTGAGCAGGCGGGATAAGCCCAGTAAAAAAAACGCAGCTCTGCATAAGGTGACACTCCTATGCGTCAACCTATCATTGCCGGTAATTGGAAAATGCACTTGGGTCGCGTCGACGAGGCACTAGCATTCGTTCGACGTATCCGCCATCCGTTGAATGAGATTGAGGGGATAGAACGGGTGCTGTGTCCTCCCTTCTCTGTGCTGGCAGCTGTGGCTGAGGTCTTACTTCCCACAAACATCAGCCTTGGCGCCCAGACCATGCATTGGGAAGAACGAGGTGCACATACAGGTGAAATCTCGCCAGCCATGCTGGAGGGATTGTGTAAATATGTCATCCTGGGCCATTCGGAGCGTCGAGCTACAGAAAGCATGGCTGAAAGTGACACCGCCATCAACCGAAAAGTACACTCAGCAATGTCACATGGGTTAAACCCGATCATCTGTGTAGGCGAGAACTTACAACAGAATGAGGCCGGTGAAACGCATGCATTTGTCGTAAAACAGGTAAGAGCAGCGCTGGAAGGGCTAACCGCCGAACAGGCTAAGAAGTGCGTGATCGCCTATGAGCCGATTTGGGCAATCGGCACAGGAAAGGCAGCCACCCCGGCTGACGTTAATCGCACTATCGGGCTTACCGTCCGCGGCGCAATCGTCGAATTGCTTGGCGAAGAAGTAGCCCAAGCTGTGCGGGTACAATACGGCGGTAGCGTAAACGTTGAGAACATTGCTACCTTTATGGCCATGCCAGAAGTGGATGGCGCCTTGGTCGGTGGAGCGAGCCTTAAGCCGGATTTTGTGGAACTAGTACGTCGGGCGAAGAATTTCTAGGGCTGACAACAGAACTTCGTTTCACAACTAAATCGAAACCGAATACGGTTATCGAGCAACACCCACTGCTCGCTCAAGTGTGATCTCGTCCACTACACCGACGATCACTGCCCGAACAGCGCCTGGGTCGAGTCTAAGAATTTGCCTCGCTCCGTTCCCTTCGTCGATCACCAACACCGTGTCCCCTGGGCCAGCTTGCACTACATCCACCGCAATATCGTAGTAGCCGGTTTCCTGCCCTTCCAGGTCGAGTTGGTCCACCAGCAACAGCTTGCGCCCCTCCAGGTGTGAGATCTTGATCGTGGCAACTACCGTGCCGATGACCTTGCCTATGTACATGGTCAGTCGACCTCTTCCTGGAGGTAGTGCCATACAGCGGTATGTTGCTGACGGCGCGGTCCGCGCTCAACTTCGACTTCGTCCACGATCCCGGTGATCGCCAAGTCCACTGGCACAAAGACCTCCGGGAGCGCCTGTGCTCCCTCACGGCTAGCGACGACAAAGACCAACTCCCCCGGACCGGCTTGAGCGGTCGCATCGGCGGCGATTTTAGGCTGACCCTGAGGGACTAAATCCTCGTCGAGAGGCTGTACGACGAGAAACTTAATTCCTTCCAATCCTTGGTATTTACGAGTTGCGACTACCGTGCCGATAACCCGATAGAACTTCATAGTTTACCAATCACCCTAGTGCGAAAGCGGGTGGATTCGGCTACGTTGTCCCACATCTCACCGTGAAGCTGCGGGATGACGACCTGACACACGAGCAACTCAGGCCGCTCAAGCACGCCCACACCGATCTCAATCGCTGCTTCCACATCAGCGACCAACCCTGAGAAGAGCACGATGCCCTTGCCCCCCAGTCCATCAGCTAGTCGCACTTCGACCAAGCGCACCTCGGCCCCCTTGATACCCGCATCGGCGGCGTGAATGCTGGCGGCGACGGTGGTTGTCTCAATTACACCCAAGGAGTCGTTGACTTCCGGGACGCGTCCCCCGCCAACCGCCTCTACCACTTCGGGGTGGACTTGTGGCAGGAGGATATAGTCCACGACGGCGGTGGCTCCCACCTCGCGACCTGCCGCTAATGACTCCTCCACGTCAGCCACCATCCCCCCGATTAGCACCAGGTACTTACCGGGCTGCACTGTGCCTGTCTTGATGACATCAATCGGGGCGCGCTTGACCATGGCATCTGCGGCCTGAATGCCTGCCGCTATGCTACCGAATTCCACCAATGCCAGAGCTGGTTCAATCATGTTTCACCGCTGTTCCTCGCCGTTCATCCATGGTGCTAGACGATCCTGAAATGATCCTTCAACACGCAGCGGCGGATACGGCTGAAGCTGATCGGGTTGGTGATCCCTTCACCGGTAGGGCTAGCGATAGTGAATGAGCAGAAACCCTCACCACCATAGCCCACACCGGCGAATGAAGGCCCGTTCTTGACGAAGATGCTACATTCAATCACCCGCGCCATGCGGCTTAGATTATCCAGGTTCTTGGAATACATCACCGCTGTGTGACGGAAGCCTCGCTCGGCTTCCTTGGCCAAATCAATACCTTCGTCGGCGTTGCTCACACGTACCAATGGAATGATGGGCATCATTTGCTCGGTCCACACTAATGGATGGTCGCGTTCGACTTCCGCCAGCACGAGGCGGATCTCATCACCTACCTCAATACCAATTTCTTTGAGCAGTACGGAGGCGTTCTTACCGATAAAGGCAATATTCATCAAGCCTGGCGTGCCAGGCGGGGGTATCTGCTTAAAGATGGATTTCATCAACCCGTTGAGCTGCTGATTATCAATCTCTATGGCGCCGTGCCGGCACATCTGGCGCTTGAGTTCGTCTGCGATGGAAGCGACAGCAAATACCTCTTTCTCGTCAGTGCAAATGATATTGTTATCAAAGGACGCGCCACGCACAATGCCGCGCCCTGCCTGATCCAGGTCAGCCGTCTCATCCACCACGACCGGTGGATTTCCAGGACCAGCACAAATCGCCCGCTTTCCACTCTTCATCGCCTCACGCACCACGCCTTCACCACCAGTGACGGTTAAAAGCTTCACGCCAGGGTGGCGCATGATCTGCTGAGCGGTCTCGATGGTCGGTTTAGATATCGCGCAGACTAGATTGGCTGGCCCACCCGCTTCGACGATGGCCTCATTCATCAACTGCACCGCGTGGTTAGAGCATGCCTTGGCGCCAGGGTGAGCATTGAAAATGACCGCGTTACCTGCCGCCACCATCCCAATCGTGTTACAGATAACAGTCGAGGTGGCATTGGTGCTGGGGATAATGGATCCGATCACACCATATGGCGCGTATTCGACCAGCGTCAGGCCGTCGTCGCCTGTCCATGAGGTTGGTTTAAGGATCTCGGTTCCTGCGGCTTTGTTGGCATTAAGTAGATTTTTCTCGATCTTGTCTTCATAGCGACCCATGCCGGTCTCTTGCCAGGCTTCATGGGCGAGAAGCTGCGCATTCTCGCGGGACACGCGACGGATATGGGAAACCATCCGCTCTAGCACCGACAACGGCATATCATACAACTGCCTGTATGCCTGGTTGGCGGCGGCCACGGCGCTATCCACGTCGGGGAAAAGATTGTCACCGTGGCGTAACGGCGCCGACGGCGCAGGGGGATGGATGATAACCGGCAGTTCCGGCTGGGGGCCGTGCCGCACCCGCTCCCCCTGGCGCAGCTCTGCCATTACTTGCTGAACGATGACGTCTATCCGTGCGTCGTCAATCATCAACCTTCCTCAGACTTGTCGTATTTCACCACGCCGTCTACTTCTAACACATCGACAATTGCCATGATCACGCCGTCACAGGGACGCTGATGGGTAAGTTTGGTTTGACGGGCGGCGCTACCTGTGGCAAAGAGCACCACTTCACCCAACCCAGCACCGACGGCATCGGCAGCTACACGGTAGCCACCCGTTTCCTTTCCTTCGATATCGAGTTGCTTGAGCACCAGGAATTTGAGTCCCTCAAGAGACGGCTCTTTGCGCGTGGCGACCAGTGTGCCCACTACTCTACCTAGTAGCATAGGGAACTCCATTTCAGTGACCAATGGATGCTATGGCCGTGAATTGTGATGTGTGAAACGTACTTCCGTTCTACTCCGACCCAACCACGGTTGAGGTCTCTGACCGAGCCCTCTTCACACCATATCATGTTGTCACCTTTTCCTCGGGTGAGGGTCAGTGACCCTCACCCGACGGTCTATAGCGAAAGGTTACTCGCTTCCAGCTTCAGCAGGCGAGCGACCCAAGGGCAACGCGCGATCCACATTCTTGTGAGGGCGAGGGATTACGTGGATGGCCACCATCTCGCCAACCTTCTCCGCTCCGCGTGCGCCTGCCTCAACTGCCGCCTTGACGGCAGCAACGTCGCCGCGCACGATGGCGGTCACATATCCGCCACCGGTTTTTTCATAGGTCACTAACTCGACCTTGGCCGCTTTGACCATCGCGTCAGCCGCCTCGACCATCGCCGGGTAGCTCTTACATTCGATCATACCTAGTGCTTCAGTAAAACCATATTCTGCTTCAGCCATGATGTCCTCCTGATAATTAGTGGTTTATGGTTAGGCCGGAAAAGCGTTTTGCAATTGCTTCCGGTGAACATCCGATTGTAGGCGTGATCCCTGCATTGAGATTAACCAGATGCTCGCTATATCGTGCCCTGAGAAGATCGACTTCAATTGACATTCAATACCTCCGCAACCCACATCTACGACACTAATCTCGGCGCTTGGCCTCGATTTCACGACCGGTTACGCCTTCAAGCGCTGTAACTGCTGCGCTATAACCGGCCATGATGTCACGTTCTTCACCACCGAGGTAGACCCGGCCAAAACTACCAAAGGCGCGTACTTCCAGAATATTAATATGGGCTGCCTTTTCGGCTTCGTTGGCCGCCAACGAGGCATAGCCGGCTGGCTCGACCTCCAGCACGTATAACGTCTGGCCTGCCAGCAGCATGTGCCCGTAACGCATGCGGTTAATAAGCTGGACCTGGTGGGCGTCGACGTGACGAATGATCTGGCTCGAAACAACGCGTGGTTTGATGCGATCGGAGGCCTCCACTTCCAATGCCTCCAAGATCGCCGCACCAGCCGCACGGACCTCCGCCTGCACTTCATGGTGCACCTCGAGCAGACCATATAGACGCTCGACAACCTGCATTCCCGGTCGCACGCGCGTAGCTTTCAACGCAATATCGGTGATGCGATTGATTTCAATCCCTGGCGAAATTTCCACAAACAGTGAGGTGTCATGCGGCAGCGGCAAGAAGCCACGCGCCACCGTACCCAGGTAGGCCGCATATTGCGGTTGTAAGCTATCCAGGAAGATGTAGGTCCGCAAATCAACGGCCATTCATAATCTCCTTCATTCTCACGATCCAGCCCCTTGCATGATCTTCACGCTGGCGCTGGCTCCTAGCCGGCTTGCGCCGGCGGCGATCATCTTTTGCGCGTCTTCATAGGTGCGGATACCACCTGCCGCCTTGACCCCCATCGTGGGACCGACGACGCGCCGCATCAAGGCCACATCATCCACCATGGCTCCACCGGGGCCAAAGCCAGTCGAAGTCTTGACGAAGTCGGCACCGGCCACCTTAGCCAACTGGCAGGCTACCACCTTCTCCTCGTCGGTAAGCAGCGCCGCCTCAATGATCACTTTGAGGATTGCATTGCCAGCGTGACAGGTCCTGGCATTGGATGCAATGTCGCGCTCCACCAATTCGTAGTCCCGGGACTTTAGCGCGCCAACGTTGATCACCATATCTACCTCGCTGGCGCCATCGCGAATGGCTTTCTGCGTCTCAAAGACCTTGACATCGGTGGGGGTTGCTCCCAGTGGAAAGCCCACAACTGTGCAAACCGGAATACCACTGCCCTCCAAGAGTTGCGCGCACAACTCCACGTTAGTCGGATTGATACACACCGAAGCGAAGTTGTACTTCCGAGCTTCATAGCATAATTGGGCGATCTCATCCTGCGTCGCCTCGGGTTTGAGTATCGTGTGATCAATCATATGGGCTAATTGGCCATTGGTCGGTGCGATCCCCAACGTGCTGGCAATACGGTCGGCGCCAGCTTTAACCACCGGCTGCACCCGTTCCACGTAATTTTGAGCAGTAATCGAGGAACTACCGTTGCCAGACGGCTTCTCCTGATCCTCTTGCAGCAGGATCAACACGTTGCGCGTGATCTGTTCTATAACGCGTTCTAACGTTGCTTCATCTAAATTTCTCATCGTACCTTCAACCATGATGTCTTAATTGAGATAGCCAATCAACTTCTCCCATCTGTTCCATCAGCGTCACTGTGCTAAACAAGCTACCATCGCTGTCCGGAGCATTGCCCGCTGAGTTCAATCCGATTCACTTCACGAAACGCTGTTCTATCCCCATAATTTTATCCACCCTTCGGGCGTGTCGTCCACCACCGAAGGAGGTCTCAAGCCAGGTCTTGAGGATCTGCCGGGCTAAGTTGAGCCCGATCAGCCCAGCACCAAGGGTCAATACATTGGCATCGTTGTGCTCTCGACTGTTGATCGCCGTTGCCTGGTCATAACACATGGAAGCCCGCACACCAGGAACTTTGTTGGCTGCCATGCACGACCCGATGCCGGCGCCGTCGATGATGACACCGCGCCAAGCGCGGCCCTGTCCCACCAACTGAGCGACAGCAAAGGCAAAGTCGGGGTAATCCACTGATTCTGTGCTATCGGTTCCGCAATCGACAACCGCATAGCCAAGTTCGCTGAGATAGCTCTTGAGTATCTCTTTTAACTCGTACCCACCGTGGTCGGCCCCAATGGCAACACACTTCTGATCCTGAGGGGTTACGGTGATAGGTTGCACACTGACCATTAAAGGCTTAGGTGCATCCCCTGCTTCAACCATAGTCACTCGTCGATCCATAGCCACCTGACGAGCCAGAGGTGTGACAAGCGCTCCTTTAGGGATGGAGAACTCACCCCCGTAAGGAATGACATTGATGTCCCGTTCAGTCACCAAGGGGCGCGTGGGTACTGGCTTCGAGCCCCCTTCCAACCCGAGCGTGCGGTAGACTATACGGCGTACCATTTGTTGAATGCGATCCTTCCCCAGCATTTTAGCCCTCTCCGTCGGCTTTTGTGTTAATCGGTCAATCTAATGTTTTTCAATCCTAAACGGTATCGTTGGCTGGCCATCTTTCGACACTCCGATAAATAGCATTCCACGAAAGGAAATAATGTAATTTCTTATATTGCTGCACTTGCACATTACGACCACTATTAAGACCCTCCAACCGAACTTATTACCCTCATCCAAGCCAAGCTTCTTCTTGGTTCATGTCCATGGCTTGCTCCGACCGGCTGACAGCCCCGCGCGAGCGGTCGATCTCGACCTCGAATTGAGCGCGATCGGTGCGAAAAACCCCGTTGAAGTACTCCAAAGGCGTACCGTCTTCCAGATAGCTGACGCTGTCCAACCTCAGCAAGGGTGCGCCCTTCTCAATTTGGAGCAGGTCGGCTTCATGATCGTTGGCTAAAACCGCCTCGATCCTTCGACGCCCTCGAGCGAGAGAAAGGCCACATTCCTGCCTGAGGAAGGCATATAGCGACTGATGGGTTAGGTCAGCGTTCACCAGCTTCGGGCAGAGGTCGTAGGGTAAGTAAGAGCTCACCAGGACAATCGGCTCATCCTGAACAAAGCGCAAGCGGACGAGCTTGATCACCGGCTTCATCGGCTCGAGTTCGAGGGAGGTCGCTATCTGCGGGCTGGCGGGTACAATCGCCTGCTCGAGCACCTTGGTGACTGGTGGGAGCCCACGCTCGGCCATGTCCTCGTAGAACCCAACCAGCGAGTGCACCAGGCTGCGGCTCCGGATCTTCGGCTCTGCCACGAAGGTGCCCCTGCCCTTTTCGCGCACTACAAGTCCCTCATAGGCCATTTCGCTCAGCGCTTGGCGCACCACCGTCCGGCTGACGCCAAACAGTTGGCAAAGTTCAGCTTCGCTGGGAAGCCGGTCGCCTGGTTTCCAGTGTCCGTTTTCAATCCCTTCGCTAAGTGCATGCTTGAGTTGGACATAGTACGGGATCGGACTTTTACGATCGATGGATGTCTGTAGTCGGGGTGGTGATTCCCCAGGTGAAACCATGGCTTACCGTCCTGGTGCTTAGCGATGTTGATATAACGTGATTAATAACCTGTAATCATGTCATTACATTTGCTCTACTTTACATGAATTTTGATCTGAAGTCAAGTGACCCCTGTACTACAAAGGTTTTTCCCCCATTAGATCAGCGCATTAAAAGGCGAATGACCGCCAAAAGCCATGTTCAGCTTCCAAGCAGCAACTTGTGACCATCATACCCTTCTTCTGTCCAACGCGTGGACATGCTTGTTACTTCATGTAACAACCGATTAGGCAGTGTGGATATTCATTTTAGAAGATCAAACCTTAGAAGGAATCTGGACACGTCGAAGTTGTGAGAACGACAGTTCCTGGAAAGTGGGACAAGGGCATGATGGTGATACTCCATTCAGGAGTATAAACTTAGCCCAGAATTATTAGTAAAAACGAATCGTAAATGAAACTACTGATGTTGGAGGTGTGGAAATGCCAAACCTTTGCGTTTTTTTTGTGGCTGCTCTGCTCGCTTCTTCAGCAAACGCTATTGTGTGAAATTTTATCTACTATCCAATAAGAATTGGTACGAGAATCCCGATTCCAATAAACTTTACGGTGGCTTACAGGGTATGAATATTCTTCACTTCCTGTATACTTTATAAAAAAGACATGGCTCCAACTGCTCATTTCTCATTGAGAAAATAGATGTATAATGTCATATGTGGACAGGAATGGAGAAAGCCGTTTAAAGAGAAAACGACTTAATCAACAAGGGGGCTCGAAACACCACACCTAAAATTCTCACATAATAAAACAATGATATTCACTGCAACCACTCAGGAATAGCCCCACTATTATGAAGGGATCTACCATGAGTGAAATAGGATTCATACCGACTTCCTTGCATAAGCTTACAGTTTTTATTCTAAAAGAGTTGAGACGAGAGCTTGGAGCGATTGAGCTGGTGAAATTCCTCTATTTAATAGATGTTGAAAGAACAAAACTACTTGGATCAACTCTAACGGGCGAGATATATACGAGGCAAAAGAAGGGCCCTCTCCCCCTTAATTTTTATGCAATTATTGAAGATATGGACGGGTCGGAAATCGATTTATTCATCAAGCCTCGATTCCCCTTCCCTAAACATTGTCATAGGTTAGGTGATAACATTCGATTTAATATCTCACTCTCACCTGAAGATACTTATATTGCAAGGCGTGTCATCAACAAGTTAAGGGATTTAAGTCCTAAAGAGATTGAAATATTAGCGTATGAGACTGAGCCAATGAGAAGAATATTAGCTAAGGAAAAAGAAACAGGAATGAAGCACCGTGGTGAGCAACTGGACTTCTCCTGTATCGAGCAAGAACCACGATTAGCACGATGGAGACAGAATAAAACCCAATACGAGGAGAATCCAGACCTAGAGTATGAGGCTTTCCTTGCGGAGGAGAGAAAACAAGCGCAAGAAATCTTAAACTCCTAAGGTTACTCCATCATGGCAATGGGGGATGCTCTTGGTAAAGCGTTATTGAAGGTGGGAGCAGTAATACTCTCCCACCGTTTTAAATTCCCTGATGAGAAAACACCAAAATTTTGTGTCCTACTTGAGGATTATGATGGCAGTCGAAAGACAACCATCGTTGCCCTTACGACGACAAACTTTTCGTTTCAAGGTAAACCTTGGACGGTCCTTATTCCTGCTGGAGAAGGAGGATTACCTAAAGAGTGCCTTTTAGACTGTAACAATTGCCATGAAATACCCACTTTGGAGATAACCTCTCGTAAATTTAGGTATAAGGGACAATTCTCCGAAGTAATTGTGGATGGAATTTATGAGGCTTTAGAGCATGCATACAAGGTTCCTGAGGATTTCCTACTCAGGATATTTGGCTACTAAAAAATCAGGGCGTGTTTATTTAATAAGTCTATATATTTAATTATGGGTCCACCGCACTGGATTCTTAGCTCAAATTACGCTATTATTCCCGCATAACGAGAACAGAGGGGGTTTTATGACACTGTTCTGGCTAGGCATAACATGGCTGGCGGGGATTGCCGCTGGCCGTACTGCTCCTCTCACCACCTGGCAATGGATCATCCTGGCTCTGTGTTCCTTGGCGGCACTTATCGCTTTCCGTCGCCATCGCATCTACGTTTCTCTTTTCGCCGGCTTGTTGATAGCCACCCTGGGCGCGGCTCGCTTTCAGATGCAGCCCTCCCTCATAGCCGATCACATCGCCAGCCACAACGACTCTGATCGCAACGTGACCATTACCGGCGTAGTCGTCGACTCGCCAGACGTGCGCGACACCTACACTGGGTTGCGATTGTCAGCTGAAAGTTTGCGATACGAAGACGCCTGGGTTGGTCAGGAGGTGCACGGCCTAGTCCTGTTGCGCGCCTCCCGTTACAGCGAATGGGCATATGGAGATCGCTTGCGCGTGTACGGCGCACTCGAAACCCCGCCGGTTTTCGAAACCTTTTCCTATCGCGACTATTTAGCTCGCCAAGGTATTCACAGCTTGATGACCTATGCTTCCGTCACTCGCACGGCGACACGGCAGGCCAACCCCATCCTACAGTTGATCTACGACTTCCGAGCGCGTTGCCTGGGAGTCGTTTATGCCCTCTTCCCCGACCCTGAAGCATCGCTCCTGGCCGGGATTCTACTTGGGGTGGAAAGTGGGATCTCGCCCGAGGTCCGCCAATCGTTCAACCAAACCGGCACCACCCATATCATCGCTATATCAGGGTTTAACATTACCATCGTCGCTGCGCTCTTCATCTCTCTCTTCGGACGCTATTTAGGCGCCCGAAAAGGTGCGTTAGTGGCCGGTATGGCCATCGCCCTCTATACCATCCTCGTCGGTGCTGACGCCGCCGTGGTGCGAGCAGCTATTATGGGCGGGTTGACGCTCGTCGCCCGTCAACTGGGGCGCCAGACACATGGCTTGGCTTCACTCTCAGCCGCCGCCATTGGGATGACCGCCATTAACCCCCTGGTCCTGTGGGATGTTGGCTTTCAACTCTCCTTCGCCGCAACCCTCGGTTTGGTCCTATACGCCGAGCCACTCAACTTCTGGTTCGTAAGCTTTGCCAGCCATCGGCTACGTGAAGAACAGGCTAAAAAGCTAGCTGGACCGGTGAGCGAGTTCGTCCTCTTCACCCTGGCTGCCCAGGTCACCACCCTCCCCCTAACAGCGTATTACTTCAACCGCTTCTCCCTGGTTGCCATGCTTGCTAATCCGGTCATCCTGCCGGCCCAGCCGCCGGTCATGATCCTTGGCGGTTTGGCGATGCTGGCTGGAACCCTCTGGCTCCCTCTCGGTCGCCCTCTAGCCTGGATCGCCTGGCTCTTCGTAGCCTTCACCATCCGCGCGGTCGAATTCTTCGCCACCTGGCCGCTGTCCTCTATCCCACTCGGCCAAGTGAGCCTGGCGCTCGCGGTGGGGTTCTACCTGCTCTTGTTCGGCGCTACAGCTCTGGCGAAGCTGCCCCTTGATCGTCGCCCCAAGCTGCTTAATGCAGTATCCAAGCTGGTGAGCTTACCGGCTGGATTCGCTTTGGCCGCACTTGCCGTCACCACCGGCCTTACCTGGCAGCTGGCCACCCATCGTCCTGATGGTCGGCTGCACGTCAACGTGCTCGATGTCGGGGGAGGCGATGCAGTTCTGATCCAATCGCCCACCGGCCGCTTCGTCCTGATAAACGGCGGCCCCAGTCCCATCGCCCTCTCCGATGCCCTCGGCCGTCGCCTTCCATTGCTTGACCGGCGCATCGATTGGATGGTAGTGGGCGGGACACACAGCAATCAGGTTGCTAGCCTGGCAAGTATCGTCGAGCGGTTCCCCATCGGAAATGTCCTCCTGGCCGGTCCGCCTGGACGGAGCGCTTATCGGCGGCTGATCGATGAGCTGACCGAGGTTGAGTGTCCTATCACCTCGGCGCAGGATGGGCAGGCGCTCGAACTGGGTGGTGGAGCGTGGCTCGAGGTAGTTGCTCTCGGCGAGCGCGGCGCGGTGCTCTTGATCACATACGACCGCGCCCGGATTCTGCTCGCCCCAGGCGCAGACCCTGCGTTAATGACAGAACTAGCACGGAAAAGGTCGATCGGACCAGTGAGCGCCTACCTGCTAGCTGATAGTGGTTTTGCCGCTGTCAACCAACCCGAGTGGCTGGACCAGCTTCAGCCATGGGTCGCAATGATCTCGGTTGAAACCGGCAACAGCCGTGGTCTGCCCTCGCCTGAGGTGTTGGAGGCGTTGGAGGGTACAACAGTCTTACGAACCGATCTAAACGGCTGGATCGAATTGAAGACAGATGGGGAAAGATTGTGGGTGGAGGTGGAGAGATCTCCATCTGTGGGTGAACAATAAACCAATACCCTATTATGCGCTTTTGAAACGATCTATGTTATTCGGACAAGTATTGCTATAAGGATCACCTTAGTTTGAGCCCCTACAACACCTCGTTCAAATCTTGACCGCGCGCGGCGGCGCGTTCAACCCGCCAATCCGCTTCAGTGACCGGCGGCGGCATGATCTCTTCAGCCGGTCGACGCACCAGACTCAATGCACCCTCCGGGCAGAATGAGACGCAGACACCGCAGCCCACACAACGGGTCTCATTCACATGGACCACACCATCCAGCGACAGCGCCTCGAACTGGCAATGTTCCAAGCATAGGTCGCAGCCCACGCATAGCTCCTCATCCACCTGGTTGACAAAAGCCGAGCGGGCAATGACGTTCGCAATACCCAGGTCGGCCATACCGCGAAGAATGCCACAGGAACATGTGCAGCAGTTACATATGTAAGACATCCCCTGTTGGTTGTTGCTCACCGAGTGCACCAATCCCGCCTCAGCTGCACGCCGTAACGTGGCCATGGATTCTTCGTGGGTTACAGCTTTTATGGTTGAACTGCGATCAAAGGCGCCTGGTGTTTGGCTGAATACCATGCATATGTCCACCGGATGCTCACATGGCTCGCCGATGAGCGCCTTCTGCTTGCGGCAGATGCAATCCCACACACCCCACGCCTGGGCGCGGTTCACAATGTCGGCTGCGCTCTCAAAGGGGCGTACTTCCATGTCCATCCGCACACTCTCGCCCACCGGGATGACGCGGTGGACTGATGGCTCTATAGTAAGCACCTGGCCCAACACCTTCAGGTAATAGTCTTCAAACAGGCGCGCCAGTTCGGCGTCCATAGTGCTCATCTGCATCTCGTAAATACCGACGACGAATGGCATCAGCCCATAACCCAAGCCCCCTTCCGTCCGACCAGCCGCGATCAAACCCTTGCGAGTCATTCCTTTAAGCTGTTTTGACAACCCTTCCGGGTCACCGCCAATCCGCTCCGCGATCTGAGCCGGCGTCTCCCGCGTCAGCCGTAATTGGGCTGTCAACGCCGCCTCTTCCGGGGTAAAGATCTTGGCCAGCAGACGCAACTCCACGCCGTCGTCGGTCGGTGGAAAGCCATTAGGTAATGCGTCAAGGTGTTCTGCTAATCGTTTGAAAGGGTTGTCTTCCATCTCCAATCTCCTCTATTTAACTAACCGGCATATCCCAACACTTTATCTGGACACATCAATCCACCAGTAAATGATTATACAACTGTCTTTCTTGCCCTTCATTGATGATATCGAGATTCCCCTCCGCCGGGTCACAGACCCGACGGGAGCAATTTAGGCCGACACTTTGGTCGGCCCCTACATGACCAATTCGTTGATCGCGGCTGCACCTTTAGGACAACCCCTGAGCAGGGATAACGGGAGCCTAGGTCCCTTTTGGATTTCACCATTCAGGTGGATAGACCCACAAACATCCGGCAGGGACTCCGCTTGGATACTTATCTAACTCCTGCTGAGAAATCTGATATGGGCCAAGACTTATGACATACCAGCCAGTCCAGGCCGGTGTGAAGAAAACGTAATCCGACCGTTGGTTATCGAACGAAGCTACTATGATCATCCGATATTCAAAGATCGTTGTTTGACCATATGGAAAGTCGGTCCTGATCTCATACCGTTCATCCTCATTTAAATAAACCGAGTACAAGAGCTTTCCAGTTGGGTAGGTCAGTCGTAACGACCTGCAACGACCACCTACATCAACAGCCGACGCCCGAAAGGCTCTATATAGAAAGACGGCCTCGCCGGCTTTTTCTACGGTTCCCGGAGCTGGGTCCTGACCTATTACTGTTCCAACCGGTTGCTCCAAGTCGAACACATCATGGTAGATATATGTGAAGCCACTATCGAGGAGCACTTGTCGTGCTTCTTCATAATCCATACCAACAATCTCGGGGACAATTGCGTAACCCCTAGGAGGTGGCGTACCGGTCGATGTTGCTGTTGGTCTTGGGATGTATGTAGCACTTGGAGCGTCGGTGGAAGTAGGGACCAACGTTAATGTGGGCGATGCAGTATCAGTGGGCGTGGATGTCTGAGTTGGAGGCGCGGCTGTCTCCGTGGTTACTGTGGGCGTTTCTGTAGAGGGAGCACACGCGACGATTGAAAGCCCAAGTAGGATAAGCGAGAGGTAGCACATTGACTTTTCAGCAGTCATCCAAACCCTCCAAGCCGTTCCACCGTAGCTACTCAGGTATCGTCTGGAAAGAGGCAAGCCTACTCACGAAGCGACTTTTGGATGTCATTGCGAGCGTAGCGAAGCAATCTCCTGCCTTCTACATGTAATCAAAGGTGGAGATTGCTTCGTCACTTCGTTCCTCGCAATGACAGACTGAGTAGTTACGTTCCACCATCCATAAAATAAGCAGCCTGGCAAGTTTACGGCGATTCCCCCTCTGCGCGCAATTGATGGTTGAGCTCTCCTCACCTAAAAATCAAAGCCATGCAATAAATCAGGGTTATTTCACTAATAATAGGTCGACATCAATGAACATCCTAACCATTTCTCGAGACTAATCGGAAGCAGCGGTAGACCCCTGCTTGAGCTAAATGGTGTAGACTATCCCTTATTCAACATGCCAACCATGAGGCACTTCCATGATAACCGGCGACCCCAAAGAGATGCTCACCGCTCAGCTCCAACCCTGGCACGACGCTATTGCCAACCCGGCTGGTGCTCAAAAGCAAGTATTACCTCGCCTGCTCGCCGACTACGCCCGTACAACCTACGGCACAGAGCATGACGCCGCCAAAGTCGCCTCCACCGAGGACTACCGGCATGCTTTTCCGGTCGCCACCTTCGACGACTTCAAACCCCTTATCAAGCGGGTGATGGCAGGCGAAGTGGACCTTCTCTTGGCTGAGGAGCCTATCGGCTGGGCCATCACTCGCGGTACGACCAGCGGTGAGTCAAAGTTCATCCCTATGACCCCAACCGACCTGCGCATGCGGGTCAGCGCTGGCCGAGCGATGATGAACTTCGTCGCCGACACAGGCCGCTACGATTTATTCGCCGGGGTCAACCTGAATCTAAATTTTCCCTCGGTTGTTGGCACCATTGAGGTGGGGGATCGAGAAGTTGATTATGGTTACAGTTCGGGAATTTACACCAAGCATGTCTCGACCTTCACCCCCATCCGCTCCCGGCCAACGCAGGATGATATCGACGCCTTGGGCGGTGGCAAGACCATGCGCGATTGGGAAGCACGTTTCGAGTTGGCTTACCAGAAGTGCAAGGATGAAAACGTTACCCTGGTGGGCGGTGTAGCCCCCACCACGCTGCGTTTTGCCCGTTACCTGCGCCGGAAACACGGTCTTTACCCCAAGGACCTGTGGAGAACCCAGATCATGACCTTGGGGAGTGTGCCGGGTATCAACACCCGCTACCAGCCAGCGCTCACTGCGCTCTACGGACCGGTTGTCATCCGCGAAATCTATGGCACGACAGAGGGGATTTTCGGCCAGCAGCGCGACGAGCGGAGGGCATGGGTTCCAAACTACGACCTGTTCTTCTTCGAAGTCACCACCCGCTCCGGGATCAAAATGCTCCACGAAATGCGACCAGGCGAGATGGGCAGCTTGATCGTCTCAACACCGGTATTGCCCCGCTACCAGATAGGCGACCTGATCCTCGCTCTGCGACCACCCTATTTCCGCTGTATCGGTCGTGACCGTTGGTGGACGCCTTTGCTATACGCCTGGCACGAGTTTATGTCCTTCAACCTGGGCCGGCTGTAGTCTGCATCTGGTTATCAGCGCGAGTCGCTTCGGGATGAAGGGTGATTGCAGATTGATCAACCTCGCCGGAAAATACCCCCAAAGAGAAAAGCCGCGCCGAGGACGATCAGCACAATAGGCCAAATTATATTCCACCCAAAGGTATCTTTTAAGCCGATACCCAGGAAAACCATACCCAGGATCAGGGTTCCGACGATGTGGGCGCGGTATTCGGGCACGAGCAGGCGAACGAACACCATCGCCAGCATAATCACCCCTGCCCCGGCGAAGACCAGCGACCAAGCGTCCATCAGCCCAATGGGACCAAGCGTCTCCAGCAGGTTCATGTTACTCGCCAGAAAAACCACACCTGCCCAGATGAGTATCACAGCCCAGGCTATGCTACCCAGAGGATCACGGCGCCGCTTTTCTTCCCAGCTCTCCTCCTGCTTTTCATGGGTCTTCTCATCTGCTTTCTCATCCATACCCACTTCTTTTTCATCCTTTTCGGACTGGTCTTGATCAGTCATGAGGTCTCCTCCTCTCTGAGATTGCTCTGCGCCATAGGAAATCGGTAGAACAGCCCGACCTCGAATGGGATCGGGCTGAGTCATAGACTGCCGATTAGCTCGTCCCTCGCTCCGTCACCGTTATCCTTTGTCCATGGAGAAGCCAATCAAGCAATCACCTAGCCATCAATACGTACTGATTAATCAATCGTCTCTATCACTTCAAGAATATTAATGCTCCTCTTCTCTAACTCGTTGATGAACATATCATAGAGCTCCCCTCCAATGCAATCTTCGGGAGGGACGATACCTTTCTCTGATATCAACCCTCTTCCGATAAATAACGCGCCGATTGCCGCGGAGAACCCGGTTACTCTCGCCATCGAGGAAATACCATTTTCGGTATCCGCTTCATCCCACAGATAATAATTTATCCTCACCTTTTGCCCATCCTTAGTACCGTCCACCGTATTCCACATCACACATACATCCGTATCACCCTCGATCGGCTGCAGCCTGGGCACTATGACCTTCAACAAGAAATCGCGTGGCGCAATGCTTACACCCTCAATATCCACTGGCTCGAGGTCAAGCATCCCACTCTCTTTCAGGGTTTCTACCCCCTGCCAATGTCCCGGCCACCTGACGGTCTTCTCGGCGAATTCATGGAGATCTGGGCGGGTGAAGAGGAAGCTGGGCATACCCGGCGTAACGGCACACTCCAGCATTTCATCCACGCCAAATTGGTTGAATCTGAAGCTCTCGCGTTCGATGGTTGCATCTACTTCAACAATCTTGCCATCCTTGATCACATTCAATTTGACCATGTACTCTCTCAAGACATGGTCAAAAGCCCAGGTGATCATATATCTTAGCGGATGTCTACTCGCCGCTGCTTTCGAAGGTATGCCCCCAACCCGTGCGATCGCTGACACTGCACGATCCAGTTTCCTGATACCCTCCCCAACTGTGATGTTGCTTATGCCGGGTGCAAAACCAATACCATCGAGGAATGTCACCCCCTTCTCAACCGCCTGTTCATGTAGCCATTCTCCATATTCGTTGATGCTCATCCCATCTGGAACTTCTAAACCTTCAGTTTCGTATGGATCAGGTCGTCGATGATACTCTTCCAGCATATCGACAATATCCAAACCGGCTTCGATCGCGGTTTGGATGATCTTATAGCTGGTCCTCCTATCGGGCAGCGCGATCACCCCGACATCATACCCCTGCATCAGTTGTCTGGCGGGGCCTATATCGGCGACATCAAGGATATGGGTTTTAACCTTAGGACTGTTGACCCAGTTTTTTGCCCGTTGGAGAGTGTCTTCGTGCCTCCCGACAAGGCCCACGACATCAACATCGTCCTCCTTGACCAAATCCCACGCAACCGCAGCCCCCATCTTTCCCGATCCTCCAAATATCAAGACTTTCATGTTCCCTTTCTCCTTTTCCTTTCGTTAAGATAATGTGATCGGGTATTAGCACCTAGTTTAGACATCAACCCCATGTACAAACCTCGCTGGTGCTTTCCCGTGAAACTCCATGTATTGTAATACATCACTTCACTCATGAACAACTGTCAGCTCAGCCATTATATTTCACTTGCATCTCAGAGGCACTAATACGCCCTAGTGTAGTGTTGCAATTAGCAAATGGCTGATTCGAAGACTAACATCGTTGCTCTTATTACACTGTCAACTTCGATCCTGATGAAATATAAAAGATGCTCAGGTGGGGGACCCTATTAAGTATAGGAAGAACCGCGAACTGCTGATGATGATTCAGAACTACCCGATTAGCCTCGGCATAAATCCTAGCGATGATTGCAACGAAAAAAAGCCCCAGCACTATAAAGGCACGATATCCCCTTTCCTGCTAGCGACCTTTTTTTATTAGACTCAGCGATCGATAATTAAAATCCGCAATCAACCCGCCCCACAGGGCAAAAAAGCATTAATCGTGGTTCGTAGATCCTTGAATGAGAAAGGCTTTGGCACAAAGGCATCAGCGCCAGCTTCCTTAGCGGCGGTACGCTCTTCAGGCATTGTACGCGCACTCACTACGATCGTTGGGATGTGCTCCCATGCTGGCTTAGATCGTAAGTTGCGAATTAGACATAGACCATCGATGTCCGGCATCATAATATCGGCAAGGATGATATCTGGTGTGAGTCGCTCGAGTAACGAAAGAGCATGCGGAACGTCATAAGCCAGGTGTACTTTAAAACCATCCGCCTTAAGGAATTCCCCCATGATGGTGCAGAACGATGTGTCGTCATCCACGACGAGAACGACAAATGGATCATCTGCCATAGGAATAGGGACCTCACTCCGTCAATGCCAAACAATGACTGATGCATAATTCATGCCAAGCCAGAGAATAATGATTTCAAGCAGGAGTTGGTCTATCAAGACAACATGTCGAACCAGCTAGTTTTCCATTGGATTACTTCGTCCACTCTACGAATCCATTACCGCTTACTTGCTTCCTCAAGGCCACCGACATCCTGCCAAACCTTAACCAGCCGAAGACCACCTGGGGCACTGACCGCGAGCGATGACCACCGCTGTTCCACTAAAACTTGTTCCCACAAGGGTCCCATTCGTCTGCTTTACCAAGTTAAATTAAAAAACGCCAGTTTGGACTAAGACTTGCAACCTTAATCTGTGCTGCTAGGCGGCCCACCAGGGGGCGGAAAACGTTCTCTGGTGGGCATGCCTTTCAATTCTAGGGTTATCGATCAAATCCCGCCAGCGCATGCTCGGACGAAACGAAGGTCGAGTTGAGCAAGTGTCACATACACCGCCCAACTCGACAAATTATGTCGGATGCTTTCCTTCGGGAAGTTAAGGTAGGTAGCCGAGCGCCTCTAGCAACCCAGCTCCGGAAAGTCCATCGACCAGCGCCGTATTTGCTTCATTGAGCATGAAGGTGAACCCGCGTTCCGAGTCCCCTGTAACGAAAGTTATAAAAACCTGCCCCGGCATCGGTCCCGGCGTGTCGTCTGGTGGAAACTTCTCAATCACACTCAACACCCCCTCCACCAGTTCGCCCAGGGCATCCAGATCAGTTAGATCCTTCACCGGTAGCGAAAAGCGGAAGTCGGTTTGCTTCACGGCGAAGTAACTAACCTCACCAGTACCAGCGCTAATACAATCCTCTCCGAAGGCTATAGCTCTGCCAACCGCGTCACCCAGACTTGCCTGCTCCATAGCTGATTGGAGTTGAATAGACAACTCGGGAAGAGGTTCACTATTCCACACCCACGCGCAATCCCCGCCACCCGAGGCCGGCGTGGTTATATCCACTCCCGTAGGTAAGTCTGCTGTATCTAGAGTGGGAGGCGAAGTCAGCATAGGAAAGTTGCAAGCTGCAAGGAGCAAAGTCAATAGAAGGAGTGCGATCAACCTGAGCATGAAATTCATCCCTTGTTCAATAAAAAATGAAAACGAACGCCCTCACAACTGCAGGCCAAACAGGAACCACATCACCAACCGTCAGAGAGATCCATCCAAAGAATATTCGCTTAAGTCCTTCGATTATAGATTTTAGGGTCAAAGTCTGCCTATGGCAACGTAGCGTCGAGGATAAAAGTTCATCTGGAGTAAAAAACAAAGGAGATCCGCACGCGGATCCCCGGGAAGAAAAGGTTTTGGCAACGATGGCCAATTGCCTTTTAATTATTCACCCTCAACTGGTGCTTTGCCTCGCAACGTAGCTAACTCAGCTTCAAGCTGAGCCATACGAGTAGCATAAGCTTCTCGCACCTCGTCGCGGAATGTATCGATCCTTTCCCTGGCTCGGGTTCTGAGCTCTTCCCCAGCGTAGGGGGCCAGCAGTATTGCAGTGACTGCACCCACCAGCGCACCGCAGAGGGCGCCGGCAAGAAAAGTTGTAAAACGACGCATGGTTCACCTCCTACCAGACCATTATCGCATACATATCGTCTGAGACCAAACACGTCATTTAGCTGTCGAAAGATCACATGTCATGCCAAGGTATCAAACCCGGTTGCCTGGCATCCCTGTTCTGCGATATACTCACAATCACCAACACCTATAAAACACATTGGGCACAGGTTCGAGGTTGAGGGTGTTGTACTCAGATTGTTCTTACGCCGGGCAACAACCATATGAGAGTATATAATGTTAAAGATCTCTATCGAGTATTGCGCAGTTTGACACTATACCGATCGGGCCATCGGTGCGATGGCCGAACTTCTCAATCAATATGAGTCCGAAATACCCTCAATCAGCTTACTTCCATCGGATAGTGGTAAGTTCGAGGTGAAAGTGAACGACAAATTGGCGTATTCAAAACTCCAGACTGGACGTCACGCCGACCCTGGGGAGTTGGTGAAATTAGTCGGTGATCTTCTCAAGGAGGGATAGTCGTTGGCAAAGAAAAAGGGGCGCGTATTTTCAGGTGCTCGACCGACCGGGCGGCAGCACCTCGGCAACTACCTGGGAGCGATCAAGAACTATGTGGCACTCCAGGATGAATACCAATGCATCTACTGTATCGTCGACCTGCATGCACTGACGACCATGGAGTCCACTCACGACCTGCGCGACAACACCTACGAAATGACCCTTGATTGGTTAGCGGCCGGTATTCGCCCAGAAGAGACGATCATTTTCATTCAGTCCCATGTCCCTGAGGTCACCGAGTTGCACACCATTCTCTCGATGGTCGTTGGCCTGGGAAAACTTACCGACCTGCCGACTTTTAAAGAGAAGGCTCGAGAGCAACCTCACAACATTAATTATGGGTTGGTGGGATATCCAGTATTGATGGCGGCCGATATCACGCTTTATAAGGCAGAATTGGTCCCGGTCGGGGTCGATCAGGCGCCACACCTCGAGTTCTCCCGAGAGCTGGTTCGCTCGTTTAACTTCCGCTTCAAAACAGATGTACTGATCGAACCCCAGATGAAGAGCACCGAGGTGCTCAAGGTGCTCGGCACAGATGGCCAGCACAAGATGAGCAAGAGCCTCAACAACCATATTGAGTTGGCAGCCACGCCAGAGGAGACCACCCAACGGGTGATGACCATGGTAACCGACCCGCAACGCAAGCTTCGTTCCGATCCCGGGAACCCAGATATTTGTAACGTGTTCTCCATGCACAAGATCTTCTCCGACGCTGAAGAAATCGAGATGGTGAACATCGAGTGTCGGCGGGCGGGGATCGGATGTGTAGATTGCAAGCAACTCTTTGCAAAAAACCTGAACGACCATTTGGAGCCGTTCCGCGTTAGACGAACCGACCTAGCTGACGATCCTGAACTTGTCTGGGATACATTGGAGGATGGCGCGGCGCGAGCGAAGCATATTGCCGAGCAGACCATGGTCGAAGTGCGAGCCGCAGTAGGTCTGCCCTGACACATTTTGCATGCCCCGGCGGATGCCAGATCATGGGGCTACGTTAGGTTGATCGAATTCCATGAGGGTTGTTTTACAAAGTGTTAACCGTGGTCGTGTGTCAGTCGATGGCTGCACGATAGCCGAGATCGGACGTGGCATGGTGCTCCTGGTTGGCGTCGGCCATGATGACACGGAAACTGAGGCACGCTGGCTGGCTGAGAAGTGCGCCAGACTGAGGGTGTTCGAGGATATTGAAGGAAAGACCAACCTCTCAATCCGAGAAGTGGGGGGAGAAGCGATCGTCGTCTCACAATTCACGCTTTACGCTGACACACGCAAGGGACGACGGCCAAGTTTCATCCATGCCGGGTTACCAGAGGTGGCCGAACCACTCGTAACCCTCTTCGCCGAGCACCTTGCCGTTCAGGGGGTTCCGACACAAATGGGGGTCTTCGGCGCTCACATGCTGGTTGAGATCGATAACGATGGCCCGGTGACGATCCTGCTCGAACGGGAACCGATTGCTTGATGATACCGTAAGGGCGAAGCACACCTGTTCACTTCGTTTGATGTGCTCATCCGAGGTAGACAGGTGTGCTTCGCCCCTACTTTTACCCTGTTGGTTAACCACCAGGCACCGCAGGATCTATTTCATACCTAGGTGACCACAATCAGCACCACACCTGACACTGTTCATAGGACCGCATCCAGCTGCACCCGCTGTGCCCGAGCGCATGCTATCCCGATCCTAATGACAGGACAACGTCAGCCACCTGTCGGAAGCCTCTGGATGCGCATGTTATAATCGCCTCGATTATTCAATACAATCTTTAGTAGTCATAAAAGGAGAAGTTGATGAATATTGCTGTCGTTTTGCAAAGTATTGCCACCGTCTCATGGTTGGTTGCGCTGGCGGTGATCGCGCTGGCAGTGACCCGCGCCGCGCGAGGTCAAGGCTTCAAGGCTGCCGCCGGCCTGGTGATTGGGGCGATTGTCTTCGCGGTGGTGTTGACCACGGTCAGCGCCGGACTGGTTTTCATTCAGCCGACTGACCGGGGTGTGGTGATCTCCGCTCTGGACGAGGGGGTGCGCGACGAAGCCCTCTCACCTGGGCTGAGCTGGGTGGTCCCCTTCCTCGAGAATGTGATCGTCTACCCGATCTCCCGCCAGACCTACACTATGTCGATCGCTCCGGAGGAGGGGCAGATCACGGGAGATGACTCGATAGAGGCCCGTACCTCTGACGGCCAAGTTGTAAGAGTGGACGCCTCGGTGATCTTTTCCATTGATCCAATTGGCATCGTAGATACCCATATTAAATGGGAAGGCCACTACGTGGACAACCTGATCCGCCCAGTGGTGCGAGGTATCATCCGTGATGCGGTTTCTCAGTTTGCGGTTGCAGAGGTCTACAGCTCCAAGCGCTTCGAACTCAGCCAGCAGATTTCTCAGGCGCTTGTCGAATCTCTTGAAGAGGGTGGCCTAATTCTGCATGAGTTCGTGCTGCGTAATATCGCTTTTTCGGACGAGTACGCCGCTTCGGTGGAGCAGAAGCAGATCGCTGAACAACTGGCCCAGCAAGCGGCTTTTATTGTCCAGCAGAAGACGCAAGAGGCCGAGCAGGCGCGCGAGATCGCTCGTGGTCATGCCGATGCAGTTGAGATCAATGCCCAAGGCGCAGCTAACGCCCTGGTAATACAGGCAAAGGCTGAAGCCGAAGCGCGTTTGGTTAAAGCCGAGGCCGAAGCTGAAGCTCTCGAGATGATCGCCGCTGCTCTGCGGGATAATCCCCAAGTGTTGACCTTCGAGTACATTTCGAAATTGTCCCCGGGTATCCAGGTAATGCTGCTGCCTTCTGACAACCCCTTCCTGCTGCCGCTGCCCGAGTTCGGTGAGCAGGAGGTCGTCATCCCAACATCAGTGCCTTAAGAGTAGATCTTGGGGTAGGTAAACAAAAAAACAACCTCCCGCAGGTTGATAACCTGCGGGAGGTTTTACATTATTTCATTGCCGGGGGGTAAACAACACCTGCTCTAGGTTGGGAAGCCAATCGTCGAAGTGTACCCGATCGACCATTTCGGCCACAGCCGCCAGCCAGACCTTTTGCCGGCGCAGACCCAGACTCGGGAAGCCCCACTGCTCCGCATTCGACCAATCAGCAGGTTCTGTGTTGGCATCATTGTCGGGAACCCTGGGTGGCAGGTTGGGCTCTACCTGTTCCACATAAGCGATATCAGGATTCAACCGCACCCATGGCAGACCCGCCGTATGTCTGAAGCCATCGTACGCCTGATGGATATGCGGTTTGTCCGCCGCCGCCTGTACGTGATCGTGATCAGCAAAAACAAGCATAACTTTGAGATCGGGTATCTGTACAGCTATCTTGGGATAGTTGAAGACGACAGTTCGGAAAGCCCAGGCTTTCGTCTCATCCGGCGTCGCAAGATCTTCCGGCCAATCATCAAGTGTCAATGCCCCATTGACCAATAATGCCTCGGTTAGGGGATGAGAATAGTATCGTTTACCCCATAATTGTGGACATATTTCTTGGTGAAGGATATGTTGGGGTCTACCAGCACTGGCGGCAAAATACGGCCGGCCCCTGTCTTGCTCGCCTTCCTGGCACCAACCGACGGAGGAATAATCAACGTGGATAGAAGTCGGAGTGTAGTCATCTGGGTAGTAGAATGGATTGAGGACCTTGTTGCGCTGATCATCAAAATAGCCGATCTCTAGAGGATACATTTCAGGCAGGGTTGGATTCTCTCGGCCGACCAGATATTTAACATTTGGCATTTCCGAGCCGTGGTACGCGAGCACATTCGTGGCTAATACACCAGAATGCGATGAAGCCCACAGCCCAACGTTATCGGTTAGTGGAGTGACTGCAATTAGGTCGCTGATGTAATATCCATCAACGTTAGGCTCCACTCCGGAAGCGAAGTTGATCACATCACGAAGCAGCATCAACGAATCCGGTCCCCCATAATCGTACACACCCGTGCTGTGAGCGCCAGATTCGGGATCCATTCTCTCCGGCCATAGGTAGGAAACCGAGATCGCACCGATTTCGGTAACATCATTCACCGTGTGGAAACCGGTAAAATACACAAACCACGTCGAGACCTCAACTACAACAGGAGCCCCTTCCGGGTAGCGGGGCACCTCTGGAAGTTTAATTTTCACCGCAATCTTGCCAACATCGCTGGTGTAGATATAGGTGATCAACTCGCTGCCCGCTGGTGATGGAGTTAACGCTTCCGTCGCGACTGGCCCTGACGTCGGAACTCTTTCAGCGCCAGCCCCTTCTGAAGTTCTTCTTTCTGTGAGTGTTGGGTTCAAAGCACCGGTCCTACAACCTGATAAACCAATGATTATCGTCAGAGCAAGGGTGAAGAATAAACATTTCCTAACCACCAGTACCCTCCAATCATCGCTCGCTCGGGGCATTATAGACTCTTCACGCTCCAGCAAACAGGACAACTTGCTCAATCCTCATCTGGGAGGTGATCCCTGACCCCATATACCATTAAAAATTAAACTTCCCGCGAGCTTGAAGCTCGCGGGAAGTTTGTTTTAACCCAAATTTAGCAGAAGGAAACAAACATCCATCGGTCATATTCGCAGTACGCAACTTGAAATGGTGAAGGATAAAGCCTCATCCCAACCGAACGGCCATAAGCGGCACAAGCATCTCCTCCGCCGAGAGACCACCGTGACGCCCCAGGAGCGGGTTGGCTTTAGAAGCCCACCAAAGGTATGCATCGCCATGGCTGATAACAATCAGGTCGCCAAGGCGTTCAGGTGTCACCTTTGCTGGAGTCCCTGGTCCGAAAAGCCCTGCTTTTAACGCCTGACCCGAAGGCATCAAAGAGAATGCCTGAGGCCATGTTTGTTCGAAGTATTCAAATATCGCTTTGACCTGTCCTGGGCGTGGGTAGAGGTAGGCCAGACGGTTCTCGCCGGTCGGGAGCATATGCAACCGATGCACCAGCGAGGGATGGTTTCGTAATTCAAAGTTGGGATCCACTTGAGTCTTGATCTGTCCATGGTCGGTGAGTAAGAGAAGTAGGGTCTGACGGCAGGTCTCAAGCGATAAGCATCTTACGAAGTTGTCGAGTAAAGCATGAATGAAAGAGATAAACTCGGCTTCCGCCTGCTCGGAATCCGGACCGTATCGGTGAGATAGCCCATCCACACCCCCATAGTAAACCCAAATCAAGCGAGGGCATTCGAGGCGCTGCTCGGCTAGCTCACGCACACTGATCCACAGATCGGGTGCGCCGCGAAAAGTATGCATCTCGACCCCAGCGTAGTGCATACGCGATAGGCCGGTTCTACTGATGGCGTAGTGGAGGAATGCATGAGCCTCTATCCCAGCGTTTTCCAATTGGGGACCCAAGGTTGGGACCGGCAGGGCACTTTCAGGTTGGAAACCAGCCTTATAGAGCAACCCGGTCGATCCCTCGAATGTCATCGGCGCGTGGGTGATCATATTAGCGACCAGGCCGTACTCCTTGAGGAAGAGTTCGTAACCGAGGACACCGTGTTCAGCCGGGCTGCTCCCGGTCCACAGTGTGGTCAACGCGGCGCTGGTGGTCGAGGGGACCACCGAGGTCAGCGGCGCGAGGAGGCAATTGTCAGCTGCTGGATCTAATTCCAACGACGGTTTGTCGATCCATCGTCGGAAACGTTCATAGCCAACAGCGTCGATCAAAGCCACCACGATCTGCCTGGTACCCTCAACCAGTCCATCTAATTCCGGCAGATCAAGTGGGAGGTGTGAAAGAGTTGGCGCTCCCAGCCACTTGCATAGACTGGCGGGCAAGTTGAGGATCGATAGGCCCTCATAGTAAGGATGGATGGCATCGGGGCCGAGATCAAGTCCGGAAAGTCTCTTGGTCTCCAATCTTGGGCGTATCTGGTCACTCAGATCAGGCATTATGCATCTACATTCTCTTTATGCTGGCAAAAGGTTGGCAGCGTTGAATTCAAAGCGTTCGAGAATTTCCCTGATTTCCGCTACAGTTGGCATATTATGTCCGATGCCCAACTTCCGTACTTTGGTGGCTCCGGCGGCATTGGCCAGGGACCCCAATTCCTGTAGTGACATACCTCTCAGGTAGCCATAGACCACAGCCACGTCCAAGCTGTCGCCCGCACCAGTTTTATCATGTACCTGGACAGGAAAGCCTGGGCAATATGTTCATCATCCTCAGTCAGCAACCTGCGACCGGCTGAGCCGCGTTTTATTATAACCATCTCCGGTCCCCTGGTAAGCAAGTGGCGGGTGGGCATCAGTGGATCTTCAATCCCGGTTAGGTCCCTGGCTTCGGATTCGGTGACCAGAAGGACAGTCGTCAGGGTGATGGCTTCTTCCCAACCGGGATGATCAAAAGCGGCTTCTCATTAAAATTAAGCAAAACTACATCGGGTTACTGAAGCACATCGCATGCGCTGTATGTTATGCCCCCACCTAACTGCTACGATTTACTTCGCCGCCGTTGTCGAATAACTTCGAGAACTTGCGGGGCTATTACCTCAATGATAGGCGACGGATCCTCAGGCTGCCAGCTTGCCTTCGCTTCCTTTAGCGGTTCAGGCCAAATTTCCGCGGAGTGAACAATCTCGCCAGGGGTATCGGCTGACTCCAGCACGTCCAAGGCCTGATGGATCACCCGCATTTGCTGGACCTGGTTGTGGGGTTGTCCCAGTGTGTGACCGAAGGGGAACTCGACGGCTAGTGTGCGTGGAACACCGACCTTTTCCGCCCAGAAAGGCATCATGGTCACCATGATCGTAGATAAGCCTGCGGCTTCTATCGTACGCGCCAGCACGGGCACGTTTAATGCGCAGTCCGGTCAAGCAGAAGTTAATAATATGCAGTCCACCCCCTCAGCTTTAAGCCTCTCAGCAACTTCCGGCCCGTAGGTTTCCTGCCAAGCAGTCGTGTCCGACGGAAAGCCCTGGTATCCCATGAAGGAATAGGCGTTCTGGGCCAAATCTCCTATCTGACCCTCGATAACCAACTCCTGGAAACGGTGAATGGGCAGCAAGATGTTGATATCCGAGAGTACATCCCGGGTATTGATGTGTAGATGGCTAACACCAACATCTTCCTGCTGGATATCAGCAGACAGAGTTCGATAAGATGGATCGCCCCACGTAGGCTCCTGCTTCTCCCGAACAATGTCAAATGGCGGCTCAACACCCTTGTGATACAGACCACCCGACGTTATCAACCCAAACTTACATTCAGACAATGAGCTGGGTAGCGGAGTCCAGGGAATGGGGAATTGTGGTTGCCACTTCGTCATCCGGTAGTAAGCCGAGATCAAACGCGGTAGATACCTGAAACTATCGACGGACATCAAGTGATCCTAGGACAAGTTTTCATATAGGTCTTGGTCAGTAATTAAACAATGTCTTACCACTCTCGACCTACCTCACGGGATCGCCACCGATCAAGATGCAGCATATTACATATACGCGACATATAAAGGAAGAGCCGATAAAATGCCGAAGTTGCCACTCGCAATGCGCTTTATCGATTCATGTCCTTTAGCTACCATCTCCCCCGTTTTTAACTGCTACTTACAGGCCCTTTAAGAGAGTAGCAATGGCAAGGATGAGGAATGCGACTGTCATCAGCCAGAAGTCCAATTCGGGAAAAGTCTCCACGGGGATGATACCTTGATGGAGAAGTATCCCAATCAATCCAAACAGAATTGCGATCGACCAATTTATTTTTCTAGGTGGTGAGAGTCTCATTTTTTTCTCCTCAATGGGGTTCAATTACTAATAGCTAAACTTCTACTGGCTGATAATGTTGGACGTAGACAAAGCCCATACCCATTATATGTTTTTTCCCCGCTGCCGTTTTTTATTGATAGCCGGCTCAAATATCATACTTCAATTCAATCCCGCTTCACAGCTTCTATGACTAATCGTGGATCACTCTCGTGGAACTCGGTAAATTGATAATCTCCAAATTCAAACCTGACTTCGAAACCCGTCTCCCGCAGGAGTATATGTAACTCCTCCCGATCAACAATACCAACCAGGCCTCGTTGTTCAATTCGTGTTTAGATCTCCTCTATAAAGTGTGGGTAGAAACAACCAAATGGTCAAGTAGGCAGACATCTATCGGTTCCTTTGAAGATAAGAAGACTCGCTTGCCTGGCTCTCTTGCGTTCCTTTAGTCGCTATCAGGATAAACTACAACACCAAATCGCACGCTTCAGGCGGCATCCAGTGTGCGTCCTTGCCCTCCCACTTGACGTTGCAGCCAATCGGATTGGTATACGGCGTGCTCACAGACTCGCCAGCTAGGTGTTCCCGCAATGCTCTTTCCAAATCATTGACCGTCATCTTGCTTGTATCGAGTGGATTATCCACACCCCGACCGGTGTAGACGAGTTTTCGATCTTTGTCGAATAGGTAAAAGTGCGGCGTTCTTAATGCACCATAGGCCAACGCCACCTCTTGCGATTTGTCGCGCAGATACAGCCAAGGAAACTGGTGGGTTTGTATGCGTTCTACCATATGTTCGAAGCTATCTTCCGGGTAAGTGTTCGAACTGTTGGAATTGATACCCACGAATTTGACCCCTTGGGGTATAAACTGATCGGCTGTCTGGCGGGTCACCTCATCTGATCCAATAACATAGGGGCAATGGTTGCAGGTAAAGAAGATAACCAGAACCGGTGCATCATCAAAATCGGATAAGCGGTAGGTCTTACCATCCGTTGCGGGCAACTCGAAATCCGGAGCTTTTTCACCTATCTGTAACGTAAATGCCATCGTCGTTCTCCTTTCTTTCCTAGAGTATCACACGGATTGATTTTACTCAAAGGTGAAAACCAAGAAAAAACAGAATCGTTAGCAGCACTGAAGTAGACGACTCGTTCAAACAAGTGCACTGCACTTGGCGCATTCACGATCCACGCCTCCCTAGTGCCATAACCGTCTTTTCAGGATCATCGCTCAGCACAACATCACACCCCAACCAACGATAGAGCCACAACCTTGAGTCGGGGGTCGGATCGAGCGGACCAACCATCTGACCACACCAATGTGCCCATTGAACATATAAGGGGTTAAGCAGGATCAGCGGCCAGAGTGGTCCCAAAAACTGAACGCCGGTGACCGGCCACGGTCTGGTGAGCGTGATCCAACCGATCGGGATATCCGGAGCAATAGCCTGCACCGCCCGAATGCGGTCCAGGCTAAAGGATAACACCACCGTGCGGTCGCGTACACCAACCTGATCTAATTCAGCAATTAATTGACGGCAAATGCCGGCGCTCAGAAAACGATCGGTCTTCAATTCGAGCGCTAGCGCCACATCAGAAGGAAGGAGTGCAGTAAGCTCTTCGAGCGTGGGAATGCGCTCATCTTCGAACGCTGGACGACCATAGGCTGCAGTCAGGGTTTTTAATTCGGCCAATGTTTTTTCCGCCACCGCGCCGTTGCCATTCGTCGTCCGATCTACGGTCGCATCGTGAATACAGACGAACACACCATCAGCCGACTGGTGCAGGTCGGTTTCGAGGATGTCTGCGCCATCGGCGATCGCTCGGCGGAAAGCCGCTAAAGTATTCTCTGGGCAAGCCACCCTATTGCCGCGATGCGCCATAACATAGGGCTTCGTTTTTCCCGGAAATGTGAGGCGATCGATTTGGTTCATCAGTTCAAACCCCCTTGGTAAAGGCAGGCATGCTTTGAAATGGACTTAAGGATTATTATATGGATATCCGTCAAGCTCAGTATGAAAATAAGAGTGCCAGAGGGTCACTGTTTACCATAACACAGGCGGGATAACAGCCATATAAGGCTGATTAGACCGGCCAACACTATGAACGGGTGGGCACTGGTCCATAGGATCGCCCGCAACACTTTGCGCAACCTATCGATTTTCCTAGCACTTTCGTATGGCGGCGTAACCGGTTGAGCCCAATCAAACCCAATAAGTTGCTGCAGGAAGCCCTGTTGAACGCATCCTTCCAGGCTGAAGATATGTATGTCGTTGGTCACGCAGTGAGCTAAACGCAAATCACGAGAGAACTCATCCCAATTTAATGGAGGCACATCCCCGATACCTGCTACCTGCACGCCGCCGCCGGTGATGCCCACTCCTA
>JAUWHR010000089.1 GCA_030605795.1 Anaerolineae bacterium
TGGTGGCAAATTTCATGGCCGGCAGGGTTGTGGCTGATAGTCTCCCTTACCTGACGGCATGCGGAGTGCCTAATTATGCTACTGGCGAACGAGCAGTGGCGGTGCTCGCTCGGATGGCAGAGTATGAAAACAGACAGGCTCTTAAACGCCCATTCCCAGAACCATACCCTAAAATCGGACCTCTGCCTGGCGACGGTCAAATACTAGAACCTGAGGCCATGGCATGGCTTCGGGATAACCATATCCCGGTTCCTGACTTTCGCTTTGCTCCTAGCCTTGAAGAAGCAGTGGAAGGTGCTCACGAGCTCGGATATCCCGTCGTGATGAAAGTAGTATCCCCCGACATATTGCACAAATCAGACGTAGGGGGAGTCATCCTGGATATTCGCGACGAAACAGAGACTAGAGATGCCTTCCGGGAAATCAAAGGCGCCGCTGCCGATCAGGATTTCAAAGGCGTGATCCTTTACCCAATGATCCGGGGTGCCTTGGAGGTGCTTGTCGGCTTGTCGCGCGATCCCCAATTTGGTCCGGTAGTCGTCTTTGGCCTCGGGGGGATCTACACCGAGATCTTGCGCGACATCTCCTTAAGAGTTGCGCCGATAAACCATAATCAGGCGGAAGATATGATACACGAAATCCAATCGTTTCCTCTATTACAGGGGTTCCGAAGTGGGGAACCCTGCGACCTGCGCGCCTTGACGGACCTTCTGGTACACGTCTCCAAGCTTCCTTTCCTCTACTCCGACCTCGATGAATTGGACCTGAACCCCATATTCCTCTTGTCAGAGGGGTTGGTTGTCGGTGATGCACGAGTTATTCGTCAGGAAAATACCAAGGACAAAGTGAACCAATGAATACACCGATTCGTGAGCAGCGCAGCCTTAAAAACATAATCCCTTATGTGCCTGGAAAGCCCATCGAGGAAGTCATGAGGGAGTACGGGATCAAGGATGTGATTAAGCTCGCATCAAATGAAAATCCGCTAGGCCCGTCTCCCCTCGCGATCGCTGCGATAGAGAAGGTGCTTTCAAAATTAAACCTTTATCCTGATGGAAAGAGCCACCATCTACGGCAAGCACTTGCAAATCACCTCGGCGTTGAACCCGAGCAAATCATTGTGGGCAATGGAACAGACGGTATCATCGCGCATATCTGCCTGGCGTATCTGGATGAGGACAACGAAGTCATCGTCAGCCGCTCCTCCTTCCCAATGTACGACATCTACACCCACGTGATGCGAGCTAGGCTAATTAAGACGCCCTCGAAGGACTATGGTCTTGACTTAGATGCAATGGCGAACGCCATCAGTGAAAAAACCAAGCTTGTTTTCGTGTGCAACCCCAACAATCCGACTGGAACGATCGTCACCAAGGCCGAGGTGGAAACCTTCATGGCGAAAGTGCCCGCGAATGTTTTAGTTGTATTCGACGAGGCGTATTATAAGTTCGTCGCTTCTGATGAGTACCCAGAGAGCATAGAATACATCCGGCAGGGTCAAAATAATGTGATGATCCTGCGGACCTTCTCCAAAATCTATGGGTTGGCCGGGATCCGCCTGGGATATGGGATCGCCACCCCTGAAACCCTCGCCCCTCTATATAAAATTAAGGAGCCCTTTTCGGTTAATCTTCTAGCTCAAGCTGCGGGAGTAGGTGCGTTAGAAGACGAGGCGTTCCTGCAAACAACAGTGGAAGCAAACCACAATGGCCAATTGTACCTTTATCGTCATTTCGATCGGCTAGGCCTGCGGTATGTTGAAAGTCATACCAACTTCGTCTTGGTTGAAATCGGACCGCATGCTCAAGCCGTACAAAAGGCATTGCTAGAGAAGGGTGTCATTGTGCGGCTTTGCACAGGATATGATCTCCCTAAATGTCTGAGGGTTACGGTTGGTGATGAAATGCAAAACACTCGTTTCATTCAGTCACTTGAAGAGACGCTTAAGGAACTGGGGTCATAGCGGAGCGGGAATTCCGGTTGACATCCTCTTGTACAGAGATCCATTCCATTCAACGCCGCGCGTTCTTCGTATTCGTCACTATTGAATTGGACACACGCCGCATCGTGCACTTCGGGGTGACACGCCATACCACCGACAGTTAGCTGGCTCAGCAGTTACCTGAAGCCACACCCTTCTGCTCAGGTCCACGTTTCTTGATCCGTGACAATGACCGCAATTATGGTGCATCCTTTTCACCCGTTGCTTTCGGGACAGGCATTGATGTACTGCGTACTCCCTATCGCGCACCGAAGGCTAATGCTATCTGCGAGCGTTTCCTGGGCAGTCCCCAGCGCGAATGTCTGGATCACTTCATCATATTGAGTGAATGTCACCTGTATCGCATCGTCAAGGAATACACCGGCTACTTCAACTACTCTCGTCCTCACCAGGGCGTCGACCAGCAGGTTCATTGCCAGTTTGCATGCCCAGAAATATCTGCTGCCGGCGATCAGGTTGTCTCATTCCCGGTGCTAAGTGGCTTGCACCATGATTACCAGCGGTGTGCGGCGTGAGGATCAATCTCGAGGTACCTTATCCTTATCACTTTTGGAGAAATACAACCAGTTGTATAGTCGTGGTTCTCATATACACGATGCGCATCCTGGTTCACGTCATCGGTGTGATCCCGCTGTGCTTATCGAATTGACCGGTGTCTATCTGATCCCAGCATATTTTGCTTCATCGCTAATGAACGCTCGTGTGGACTAGCGATGCCCAACCCATTCACCCGGGATTACGAACGGATGACAATTTTCGGCCACTACAGGAGTATGGAGGGGTCATGATGGAGCATTCATGCCTCGGGTTATCGTTGAATACGCACTAATCCACCCTCTGCGTAAGCACGCACCTGTTCCAGGGTCGCCATCGTAGTATCACCCGGGAAGGTTGTTATGAGCGCGCCATGCGCCCACCCTAACTTGAGTGCATCTTCGGGTTCTTCTCCGGTAAGTAGACTAAAAAAGAAGCCGGAGGCGAAGCCATCTCCACCACCAACGCGGTCAAAAACATGGAGCTCGCAGGTTGGTGAGGTATACGCCTTTCCATTAATCCATGCAACCGCTCCCCAGCTATGATGACTGGTAGAGTGGACTTCGCGCAATGTCGTCGCGACGACCTTTACCCGCGGATGCTTATCTACTACCTTATCAATCATCCTAAGAAACGTAGTTGGATCAAGCTTTGATTTGGCAGTCACTTCCGGGCCCGGGATCCCAAGACCCAATTGCAAATCTTCCTCATTTCCGCAGAGCACGTCTACATTCTCTACAATCCGGTCGAGCGTAGACGAAGCTTGTTCATGCCCACCCCAGATATTCCACAACTTGGCGCGATAATTCAAATCGAAAGATGTCACCGCACCGGAAGCCTTGGCGGCTTGCATGCCTTCGATAATCAACTCGCCTGTCGTTTCAGATAATGCAGCAAAAATACCCCCACTGTGGAACCAGCGCACCCCTCTTGAAAAGATCGTATTCCAATCTATATCACCGGGTTTAAGTTGAGCTGCCGCTTCGTTGGAGCGGTTGTAAAAAACGACCGGGGCTCGCACGCCAAAACCGCGATCGCTGTAGACAGTTGCCATGTTTGGCCCATTCACACCGTTGTGTTTGAAGTGTTTGTAGAAAGGTTTGACCCCCATCGCCCTAACCCGCTCTGCGATCAGATCACCAATGGGATAGTCAACCATCGCCGTGATGATGCCCGTTCGCAAGCGAAAGCAATCAGCTAGGTTGGCAGCAACGTTATACTCGCCTCCGCTAACATGAATTTGCGCTTTCATTGCTTTTCGGAAAGGAACGGTTCCGGGATCCAAACGATGGATTAACGCGCCAAGGGAAACCAGGTCCAACTCACCTTCTTGTCGAATATTCAGACCGTACATCATGCTTCCCTCCTTTGGATAATTTGCCATGCGAAGATACTTTTTCCAGATACCCTTTAGGAAACCTCATGTGACTTCGCAGTCACATCGCCCTTATTTACAGTCCAGTTTGTGTGAAAAGTACCTTCGCAATCTACCCGCTGATAGGTATGTGCACCGAAGTAATCTCGCTGGGCCTGCGTGAGATTGGCCGGCAGCCGCTCGCTCCGATAAGCATCGAAATACGCCAACGAGGCGCTCAGCGCGAGCACCGGGATCCCTATATCCACAGCGGTTTGCACCAAGAAGCGCCATGCACTCTGTCGGGATTCGACGGCCGAACGGAAAGCATCATCAAGAAGCAGGTTAACCAGTGATGGATCGCGTTCATATGCCGTCATGATGTCGCCCAAAAGGCTGGCGCGGATGATGCACCCTGCCCGCCAGATTTTCGCAATGTCGTGCAAGCGAAAATCGTATCCATATTCCTCCGATGCCGTCTTGAGCAAACCAAAGCCCTGGGCATAGGAGATAATCTTGCTGGTGTAGAGAGCTTGACGGGCGGAGTCGATTAAGCGTCTCCGGTCGCCGTTGTATTGCGGAGTTGGTCCATGCAATACACGACTAGCCAGAACGCGCTGAGTTTTCAGGCTGGAGAGAATGCGGCTCTCAACGGCGGCATTGATGGTTGGGATAGGGGCGCCCACATCCAGCGCGTTCTGGCTGGTCCATTTCCCGGTACCTTTTTGCTTTGCCTCATCGAGAATCAGGTCCACCAGGGGACGTTCCGTCTCGCGATCTGTTTTGGAAAAGATATCTGCGGTGATCTCAATCAAGTACGACTTTAGCTCACCGTCATTCCATTCCGTAAAGATTGTGTGCAGATCTTCTGCAGAAAGTCCAAGACCCCGGTGAAGCACATCATAGATTTCAGCGATCAACTGCATGTCGCCGTATTCGATTCCGTTATGCACCATCTTCACATAGTGACCTGCCCCGCGTGGACCCATATACTCCACACAGGGAGTTCCATCTTCGGCTTTCGCAGCAATCGCACGAAATATTGGACCGATGGAATCCCATGCCACGCGCTGTCCACCGGGCATTAGACTTGGGCCCCATAACGCCCCCTCCTCCCCTCCTGAGACACCGGAACCAATGAAATTAATGTCTTCTGCCTCCAGTTCTTTGTTTCTACGCTCGGTATCCTGGAAATACGAGTTTCCGCCATCGATAAGGATGTCTCCTGGTTCAAGATGGGGTTTTAGAGTCTTGATGGCGCTATCCACCGGATCGCCAGCCGGTACCATCATCAAAATTGTGCGGGGCTTAACCAATGAATCAATTAGTGCGGATGGAGATTCAACACCGATGATATTCTTGCCTGCTGCCGGGCCTTCCATGAAGGCCTTCGTTTTTTCTTTATCCAGATCGTAGCAGACCACCAGGTAACCATTTCGCTCAATGTTCAAGGCCAGGTTGTGCCCCATAACTCCCAGCCCGACAACCCCGATTTCGAAATCCATGCCTGTCTCTCCTATCCCTCAAGCGGAGGGCTTCCGAGCACCTTTTCATTTACTGCCTCTGACAATCCCTCCGCCTTCGCTCCCCAGAGAATCATATTTTTTACCCGCAACAGCCATTGACCTCAGCAATCAAGAGGCTATCGCACACACCGTTTTCATTGATCAAGAAGACTTTTGTTTAATCAGTAAGTGGTACAGACTCGCCATTATGCCATCGAGTTAGGTCCCCAGCATGCCGCCATCCACCGGGAAGATCACGCCACTGACATAATCTGAGGCCGGTGAGCAAAGGAACAAGAGCGGGCCACAAAGATCTTCAGGGGTACCCCACCGCCCAAGAGGGATTCGAGCCAGGATGCGTGGATATCTGACAGGATCCGCTTTTACTGCTGCCGTCATTTTCGTATCTATATAGCCAGGTGCAATGGCATTGACCGTTACACCTCTAGACGCCCATTCATTGGAGAACGATTTCGTGATCTGGGCGACGCCTGCTTTGCTCGCGGCGTACGCTGGTATAGTAAAGCCGCCAGTAAAACTTTGCATCGATGCGATGTTAACGATTTTCCCATACCCCTTCGTCAGCATTATCCGCCCAGCCATTTGGCAAAGTAGAAATACAGAGGTGAGATTGATCTCAATAACCTCGTCCCAATCTGAGATTGGGAATTCCTCAGCCCTATGCCTGCGCTGAATACCCTGCGCGTTCACAAGGATATCGACTGTCTTTAACAACCGGACAGCTTCATCAAAACCTTGTGCCAAATCACCCCTATCAGCGAGATTAACCTTAACCCCATGAACTTTGGCTTTGTCCGGAATCGACCAATCATTCACCTTCTCATGAAGATTTTCGATGATGTCTAGCACTACAACTTCTACACCAGCGTCACGCAGTGCAGCAACCATACTACGCCCCAGATCTCCAGCACCGCCGGAGATGATTGCCTTCTTGCCAGATATATCAAAAGGATTTGAGGTCATTCGTTCCCCCCCCTTTTTATCATTCCCATTCAGCATATAGTCTCTTCCTAACCTTAAAGTAATTGAATAATGTTGAACTGAAGAACACTAGAAAAATATAAATTGTTGAAATTCGAAAGCACTAATATTCTTATCAACATGCGCCCATATAGCTCATGCGAGTCTACTACCTGGGCTTACGAGCATTAATTGACGCACGGTCTTGAACAAGTGACAGTAGGCCAGAGTGATCGTATTCACCACGCCCCGAGAGTACCATTTCCTTGAACATCTCGTGGACAATGGCGGTAACCGATAGCGACACACCATAATCCTGCCCGGCGGAAATCGCAATCCGTAAATCCTTGTAGTGCAGACGACAGCGGAAACCCGGCTCAAAATCTCCTTCCGCCATTCGCATGCCGCGATTCTCTAACACACCGCAACGCGCCAAGCCGCCACTGAGGACCTGAACGATCTTTGCAGGGTCTACACCGGCCTTAGAGCCAAGCGTTAGCGCTTCTGCTAGACCAGCAATTGTGACGCCGACTAGTATCTGATTGCATGCCTTAACTATCTGACCCGCGCCATTTTCACCACATAACACGATATTTTTTCCCAAGACACGTAAGATAGGCAACATCGTATCAAAGGTCTCCTGCTTACCACCAACCATAATCGAGAGTGTGCCCTTCTGTGCCCCCACATCACCACCGCTGACCGGCGCATCAAGAGCTTCGAAACCCGCATTTGCCGCAGTTTCAGCTATACGCTTTGCCATTAAAGGAGAGATTGTTGACATATCGATAAGCGTTGAGCCTTCCTGGATGCCTCCCAGTACGCCCTCCAACCCAAAGACAACCTGCTCAACATCCTGAGTATCGGGTAGCATAGTAATGATAACACGCGCGCGGGATGCCACATCCTTTGGGGAAACGCCACGCTCTGCGCTCCGGGCAACAAGTGCCTCCTCGGGTTTAGAGTCTATGTCGTACACCACTAGTTCGTAGCCTGCTTCGAGCAGGCGGATTGCCATGGGACGTCCCATAATGCCAAGGCCTATAAAGCCAACCACAGGTTTAGGCATCGTTAATCCCTCCCTCAGATTCGAGTCTGGAAGTTTGTACTATTGTTATAATATCCGCGTTAGCCGCTCCCCCTGTCATTAAGATGGTAGCAAAGAAAAGACCCATTGTCAACGGTTAACTGTTGACAATGCGATGATGTCATGCTACATTGTAGTCAGCTTCTGTATGGCAGTGAAAACACCCCGGAAAGGATATAATAAGTGTGCTATCTTTGCCCAGCGAAGACCCTTGTCGAAGGGCCCACGCTCATTATTGCTGCGCCCCAATCTGAATTGCGTTACCTGGCGCTAGAGCGATTGCTCCTGAGCACGAAGGGAGCGACATACGTTGCTCACACCCAGACCCATGAGATGGTGATCGACTTACTAGGTGGCGTCTGCGCCTTGACGCTAAAGGGAGAGAGGGGGGACACGCGGTATGAGAAAGTGGGCCAGCGCGCCAATCCTTTTTCAGGGCCGCCAACCATGGTTTACATTCCGCGCAACACGGAAGTGGCCATCAAGTGTCTTATCAGTCCTTTAAACGCCGTCATCGTGCGCGCCCCAAGTCGACAAGACAATGCCCCGATGCTAATCAAAGCCAAGGACACTACCCGTCAATCCTTCGGGCGCGACAACTGGAAGCGTGACGTCTACCCATGCATCGGTTTGAATGTGAACGCTGACCGGATCATGATGGGTGAAACGCACACACCATCAGGTAACTGGAGCAGTTTCCCACCTCACAAACACGATCAGGATAAGCCGCCCGAAGTGATCAGCGAGGAAATCTATCATTTCCTTATCACCCCTCCCCATGGCTTTGCTATGCAGTATTTGTGGACCGCACCGGGTACCCCCCAACCAATCAATGAGGTCTATCCGCTGCACAACGGCGATACTGTCGCCATCCCGCGTGGCTACCACCCGACAGTCGTTGCACCAGGCTTTCGCATGGTGACTGTGTGGGCATTCGCGGGTGAGTCACGTAGCTGGGGTGGTTGGGCTGTAGACCCGACCTTTGCTGAGTTATTGGAGGAATCATAACTATCTGGCCTTATAAGAGGACGGTACGTCATGAGCAAACGAGAGTACATCCCGCTAACATCTGAGCGCATCAGGGAACTGACCCTCAAAGCCAATGACATACGGCGCGAACTGGTAAAGATGTTCGGAATTGCTGGCGGCGGTCATTTCGGCGGGTCACTATCTGCGGTAGAAATCGTCGCCGCTCTTTATTTCGACGTGTTGCGCATGAGCCCCAACGACCCTAACTGGCCTAACCGCGATAGATTTATTCTAAGCAAAGGCCATGCCTCCCCCGCTATGTATGCTGCGCTTTGTGACCTGGGTTTTTTCCCGCGCTCAGTGCTAGATAACTTTGAGAAACCAGGCAACCCGCTGACCATGCATCCCAATATGCACAAAGTACCTGGCGTTGAGGCTAGCACCGGCTCTTTGGGGCATGGTCTCCCCATCGGGGTGGGAATCTCTCTGGGTGCTAGACTAGACGGACGTGACTACCGCACATTTGTGTTAATGGGAGACGGTGAGATACAAGCAGGTTCAGTCTGGGAAGCCGTGATGTGTGCTGCTCATTATAAGCTGGATAACTTAGTAGCCATTGTAGACCGCAACCGTTTGAGTTGCGACGGCCTTATTGCTGAATTACAGTGCCAAGATCCTCTCCTACCGCGCTGGGAAGCTTTTTCTTGGAAAGGACGCGAGGTGGATGGGCACAGTGTAGGTGAGGTAGCAGCCGCGTTGCGCGCAGTCCCCTACGAACCAGGCAAACCGTCGGTGCTCATCGCTAATACGGTCAAAGGTAAGGGAATCTCATTTATGGAGAATAAGCCGAGTTTCCACCGCGCCAATATCAGCCCTGAGCAAACGCAACAAGCTCTCGCCGAAATAGCCACGCGGCGGGAGGAATGGTCATGAGCAAAGAACCGATCATCTATCACTTGGCTAAGGACGAACAGTATGAAGACTTAGATATTGAAAAAGCCTTGACGCGGGAGGCGTGGAGCGTGGCCCTGGCCGAGATGGCGGAAGAACGCCCTGAGATTGTCGTGCTCTCCGCTGACCTGATCGGAGCCACACTTGCCTGCCGCTTTGCAGATCGATATCCAGAACGCAGTTTTAACATAGGCGTGGCCGAGCAAGATTTGATTGGTGTAGCCGCTGGGTTGGCGTTAACAGGTAAAATCCCGGTGGTTGCGACGTTCAGCGTGTTCCTGCTAATGCGCGCCTGCGAGCAAGTCCGCACCGACATCTGCTATCCTAACCTGAATGTCAAACTCATCGGCACAGCCAGCGGATTAAGCTTCGGCTTGGGTGGTGTAACGCATGCCACTACCGAGGACATTGCCATTGCCCGCGCTCTGCCTAATATGGTCGTGATTGTTCCAGCAGACTACCTTGAGACAGCCCAGGCTATGCACGCCGCCATGGCGCGCCAGGGGCCGGTCTTTATCCGGGTGGGACGATCAGCCGAACCGGTAGTGTACGCCACCGAACCTTCCTTTGAAATAGGTAAAGCCCACCAACTCCGCGAGGGCAATGATGTAACGCTAATAGGGTGTGGGGTAATGGTCTTTGAGTCGTTGCGCGCCGCCGACATTTTGCGAGACCAGGGTACCAGCGCACGTGTGATTGACATGCACACCATTAAGCCATTGGATGCTGAAGTTGTGCTAACGGCCGCGCGCGAAACCAAAGCAATGCTCACTGTTGAAGAGCATACCATCATCGGCGGGCTGGGGAGTGCGGTAGCAGAGGTGCTGGCGGAGGCAGGCGTTGAAGTGCGTTTCAAACGCATTGGTTTACCCGACATCTTCGCCACCTCCGGCAGGCCCGACTACCTTCGCGAACTCTACGGGTTAAATGGAAAAGCCATCGCTGAACATGCCACAGCTCTTTTGGATAAATAACGATCACTTCTCCTTAGCGAGGAGAATCACGAGCCTGAAGTCCCCAATACAGGACTTCCTTGATGTCTTCATAGACCTTTGCAATCCGTAAGCCCAATGCTACAGGTGTGTTGCAATGACTAACCTTGGATCGATTGACACCATTAGACTGTTTTCCGACTTCCTGCAGGTGACCGGGGTCCCGCACCTGGGACCAGAACAAGAGGGTGAGCCGGACCTACTGGGCAAGCGGCTTGGCCTTCTTAACAGCGGTTCATGGATCACACTATGGTCGAGCTACTTTGGGCGGTTGTACCTGCCAGGTGTTCATTTGGTCAACGTTGGCAACGAGGCCATTCAGCTCAACTTTATGCAAGCCCACGCAGAAGGACGACCCACTCCTCCGCAGTCCAATATTGATGCCTTTAAGCATTATGCTCGTGATTTGGTCGAACTAGCTCAAGTTGACGCTGTACTTATCACCTGTTCCACCATGAACCGCTCCTATCCACAGATTCAGGCCGCGCTGAAACCCTATGGGGTACCGGTCGTCCAGATTGACCGACCAATGATGGAACGAGCAGTGGGGCACGGCGGGCGTGTGTTGGTCGTAGCCACCCACGGTCCGACCGTAGATAACACTCAGGCATTGCTGCGCGAGACCGCCGAAGAGCTAGGTCGCAGAGTGATGTTCTCCGGCACCACCATCGAGGAAGCCTGGCACTGCTTAGCCGTGGGCGATGTGCTGGGCCATAATCAGCTACTCGCTAAAGCGATCCACGACCATCTTAGCAAGGAGGATATTAGTAGTGTCGTTCTGGCGCAGCTTTCGATGACCGTGTTTTTGCTAACTTACCCGGACCCGGTAGCCAGTATTGGTGTACCAGTCTTCACCAGCGGACAATGCGGTTTTGAATACATGAGGGAGTTGCTAGTCGAAAAATGACGGCGAGTCTCATCGACGAACATTGGATCCGAAGAAGATGATGACGCCTCGCCAGCGCGCTATGGCCGCATTAAAACACCGATTGCCTGACGTGATACCAGCTTATGTGCGCAACGTTATAGACTGGGAGCAGCATGCAATCTACTTTGGCGTTACTACTCTCGGTGAGTTAATGGAACGCCTCGGTAACACTATCATAAGTTTCACTCCCGCGTATGTCTATACCGAACCACCTGATCTCCCGATTGAACACTCTCCAGGCATGCCTCTTATTTGGGGCATACCCGAGGACATGATTTTAACCTACACCGACTCAAAACCTCGCCCTCTTGCCGACGCCGAGACAGTCGCTGACATCGAGGCCTATGATTGGCCATTGGCTTCAGATAGCGCTTGGGACTTTACAGGAATGCGCAAGCGCCTACAGAAAGACAACACACACGCCCGTATGAGCCCCAGTTGGACGCCGGTATTTTCACAGTTGTGTGAACTCTTCGGTATGGAACGGGCGATGGTTAATTTGCATGTCAACCGCCCAGTAATTGAGGCTGCCTTGGCCCATCTAGATAAATTCTACACCAAATTCTATGACCACCTGCTGGATATCTGTGGCGACCAGTTGGAAATCTTTGGTCTAGGAGATGACTTCGCAGACAACAGGGGTTTGCTTCTCCGACCCGACATGTGGCGCGATTTATTCAAGCCATTGTACGCTAAGTGGCTGGGGATGGCCAAGGCGAGAGGTCTAGTGACACTCATGCATTGCTGTGGTGTGATTACGGAAGTGTTGCCCGACCTGATCGATAGTGGCCTGGACGCCTGGCAGACCGTCCAGACCCACTTGCCTGGCCAAGAAGCAGAGCGCATCAAGGCAGAATATGGCAAGCACCTAGCCTTTGTGGGTGCTATCGATACCACCAACATCCTTGGTTTCGCAAGCCCGAAGGAAGTACGAAAGCATGTGCGCAAACAGATCCATGCTCTAGGCAGAGAAGGCGGCTACATCTGCGCTCCCGATCACACCATCATGGCAGAAGTACCATCCGAAAACTTGGCCGCAATGTATGAAGCTATTGCAGAGTTTAGGGAACTAGATTACACCTTACTTTAGGTTTATGTTTTATGTGGACCCATCGATAACCCCAACTATAAAAGGAGGATGACGGCACTTTACCACAGACAACGGAATCTCCGCCGCAAAATTCTTATGAGTGAGCAAGTTCTATTCCCCCGGCTTGATCAAGATATGGATGAAGGCATCCTGGTTTCCTGGCTGGTGAGCACAGGCGATCGGGTGCACGCAGGCGACGAAATAGCAGAGATAGAGACAGCAAAGGTGACCACCACAATAAGTAGCCCAATCGATGGTGTCGTGCTGTCAATCCTGGTTGAAGAAAGCGATTTTGTTCCGGTCGGGACCACTATTGCAATTATCGGTGAAGAAGGTGATGAAGTGACTGACCTTCGTGATCCTGATACCACTCCAACCTCAATAGAGTCAGGGGCCGTACCCGCTCCGTCGGTCGCATCGGTGGTCGCTCCAGAAGGAAGACAGCAGATTCCCATTACACAACGAGCAACAGCGCTTCCGGTAGATCGATCGTCATGGACGCGCCCACACAACCAGTCTCCCAGGGCGCGCTTTGAGACACAGATGAAAGACCTGGATTTGGGAGAGGCCATGGCAGCATCAGTGGAGGATCGTTTTGCAGCCCAGCCAGCTGTTCCCTCTCCTAAAGTGAAAGAAGGCCGTAGAGTTAGCCTAAGCAGTATCCGACGAGCCACCATCAGGACTGTTGAGGCATCGTGGCAAATTCCACAATTTTCGATCGAGTTGGAGATCTATACCAACCCCATGAAACACACGCTGGCGAAGACTCGGCAGATGTTGCCTGGTTCGGGGATCAATATTACGGATATCCTAGCGATAGCGATGACGAGAGCCATTCGCAATGTACCCGAGGTCAATGCCTGGTTCGAAGGGGTCGCAATCCAATACTTCGACCACGTCGATCTGAACCTCATGATTCATACAGATCATGGCCTATTCGCACCGGCGCTAAGGTCAATTCAAAGTGCAAGTATTGCCGAAGTTGCAGCACAACGACAGGGGCTTGTAGAGGCAGCCAGGGTGGGTACTCTCGCGTCGAGAGATCTGAAACCTGGTACGATTTCCCTTTCCAATCTGGGCATGTACAAAATCGATCGTTTCAACGCATTAATCTACCCACCTCAAGTGGCCGTCCTGGCAGTCGGACGCATACGGGAGGAAGAGCATAACTCACCGATGTGGATGACTTTGTCAGTTGATCACCGGGCAGTAGATGGGGTTACTGCTGCGCGATATTTAGAGACGCTGGGTGCGATTTTGTCTGAACCTTTACTTCTCATAGGTCAAAATCTCTCGGGGAGCGAGGAAAAACATGATCGGCGTTAAAGACAGACCAGCTAGAGAGTGGATCACCATATACAAGAAGATGCAACTCGTCCGGCGCTTTGAAGAAAAGATGGTAGCTTTGTACAGGGCCGGTGAGTTGCCGGGTTTCCTCCACTCATCGGCTGGCCAAGAAGCAGTCGCCATAGGCATGACACATGACCTCCGAAAGGACGACTTCATGGCAAGTACGCACCGCGGGCACGGCCATATCATAGGAAAAGGAGCCAATCTCGACCGGATGTTTGCAGAGCTGTACGGAAAAGAGAGCGGGTATTGCCGAGGGCGAGGCGGCTCCATGCACATCATGCATAGGGAAAGCGGAATCTTAGGCGCTAACGGCATTGTAGGCGCATGTATCCCAATAGCCATCGGAGCCGGACTGACCATCCAGATCGAAGGTCGGGACAATGTTGTGGTTTGTTTCTTTGGCGATGGTGCCGTAAACACCGGAGCATTCCATGAGGCGATGAACCTGGGTGGCTTATGGCGCCTACCTGTTATCTACGTCTGCGAGAACAATCAGTACGCTCTGTCTACCAATTGGAGCAAAACGCTTCCCATCGACGATCTAACTGCCCGTGGTGCTTCATATGGTATACCGACAACAGTGATCGACGGGAATGATGTGGCGGCGTGCTTGCATGCAGCTGCCGAAGCTATCAGCCGAGCTCGGTCTGGCGATGGGCCCACATTGATCCAAGCCAATACCTACCGCTGGTCTGGTCACCATGTCGGGGATACGGCCCCTTACCGAACCGCTGAAGAAGTAGAATCATGGAAACGGAATGACCCCATAATTTTCATAGAAAAGATACTAATTGAAGCCAACGTGCTGACTGAGAATGAGGCCAAAGCGATCATTGCTGAGGTGGATGAAGAGATTGAAGCGGCAGTGGAATATGGTCGCAGCGCAAAAGAACCTGATCCTACTGAGGTATTGCGGGATGTGTACGCGCCTGAGAAACCTCAACCCGAGCCATTTCCCAACATTGAGCGAGTTCAACAGGGGACAGTCCGTGATGCCCTACAGCTAGCTTTACGCCACGCGATGGAGCTCGACCAGGAGATTATCGTCCTAGGAGAAGATGTGGCTGACCCCTTTGGGGGACCCTACAGAATCACACTTGGGTTATCAGAGCGATTCGGTGAGGATCGCGTGAGAAGCACACCGATATCTGAGTCGGCGATCGTAGGGGCTGCAATCGGAGCCGCGATGACCGGTAAGCGGCCAGTTGCGGAGATTATGTACATCGACTTCCTCACCATCCCGATGGACCAGATTGTGAATCAGGCGTCGTTCATTCGATACATGTCAGGGGGGCAAGTTACACTCCCCATGGTGATCCGTACCATGGGAGGCGCGTGGCGCGGCTCAGCTGCTCAACATTCGAAGACGCTTGAAGCGTGGTTTGCCCACGTGCCGGGCTTGAAGATATTCGTTCCCTCCACCCCCACCGATGCATATTGGCTTTTGCGCAAAGCAATCGAAGACGATAGCCCTGTACTCTTCTGGGAACCGAATCTCCTTTACACATTCGAAGGCGAGATAAACCTGGATGGTCCTCCTGAAAACTTAGATCGCCCGGCAATCCGTCGCGCCGGGTCTGACGTTACGTTGGTCACGTGGGGTTATACAACCCGGATGGTGCTTGAAGCGGCGGAAGAACTAGCGTCTCATGGAATCTCAGCAGAGGTCATCGACATGCGCTACCTCGCCCCCTTGCCCACCGAAGAAGTTGTGAAATCTGTGGCAAAAACCGGTCTATGCTGCATCGTTCATGAGGCATGGGAAATTGGCGGTCTCGGTGCGGAGATTGCCGCCCAGTTAGCCGATAAGGCGTTCTTCTACCTCGATGGACCGGTAAAACGTATTGGAGCTAAGCACTGTCCCCATCCGTTTGCTCCGGTGTTGGAGTGGGAAATGCTTCCATCGAAGGAGCGGATTATAGCAACAGTAAAGAATTGGTTCATATGAACACCAACTCTCTTCTGCAAAACACCAGATTACCCCAACGATTATTCGCTTGATCACCTCTCAAGACGCGCTAAGATGGCATAATGATTTCGCTGTCTACCCACCCTATCAGGGTCTTAGCCAGAGTGGTAGCGCTGCTGGCGTCCGGCGCGCAGCCATCTGCACCGATCTCATCCGCATAAGCCGGCGTGACCGGCGCCCCACCGATGATGATCTTGACCTTTTCACGCAGACCAGCACCGGTTATGGCTTCGATGACGCCCTTCATATTCCCCATCGTGGTTGTCAGAAGAGCCGACATGCCAACGATTTGGACATCTTCCCTGGCAGCCTCGACAAACCTCTCGGGAGTCACGTCAATGCCAAGGTCTACAACCTCGAAACCGGCGCCCTCTAACATCATCGCGACCAGGTTCTTACCGATGTCGTGCAGGTCGCCTTTAACTGTTCCCAGGACAATTTTGCCGACAGGCTCAACGCCACTCTCGGCCAACATCGGCTTGATCAGGTTCAACCCCGCCTTCATCGCGCGAGCAGCAATCAGCATCTCCGGGACGTAAAGTTCCTGGCGTTCGAAACGCTCACCCACTTCAGCCATAGCAGGGATGAGGCCTTGCATAAGGATTGCCTCGGGGTCGAAGTTCTCATCCAACGCCCGCTTAACCCCTACCTCGGTGGTCTCGAGGTTGCCGTCGATCACGCTCTGTTTAATGTCGTCTAATGTTGCCATATGGTCTACTACTCCTTGCCTTTGAAAGGCTACACCTTTAGTAGCTTGTCCACATATTCGATAAAGTTACGCGAAGCCGTGTCATCGTCAGGTTGAGGTAACATCTCTCCCGACAGATAGCCCGTATAGCCTATCTGCTTGAGCGCTGCGATGATGGTTTTAAAATCAATATGCCCCATACCCGGCGCCAACCGGTTGCTATCAACCAGATGAAAGTGACGTAATCGATCATTGGCCATGTGAATGGCCTCCACAAACGACACTTCCTCGATGTTCATGTGAAATGTGTCTAGCACCAGACCAAGGTTAGGAGCCCCTACATCATTAATGAAAGCCAGCGCATCCGCCGTCGTGTTCAAGAAATCAGTCTCATATCGATTAATCGCTTCTACTGTCAGGAATACGCGGCGCTCAGCCGCGTATTCGGCTACATCACGTGTGGCCTCCACAGCGATGTCATACTGAGCTTGGCGTGTAGCCTGATCAGTATCAAAGAAATTTCCACGTATGCTCCCCAGGACAACCTGCGCACCAATGCATGCCGCAAACCGGATATGTCCCTTCAGTCGATCTCGTACCGCTCTTTGAATCTCAGGCCGAGTGTCTGCCAAGCTGAGACCATCCTCGAAGTAACTCTGACCTGTTCCAAAAGAAGGGACTTCCAGACCAAACTCCTCAGCCCAGCCAATAATGGCATCCTTATCAAGGTCGTCGGAGTCCCGCAGGTTGAGTTCGACGCCGTCGAAACCAAATTCGGCTGCCTTCTGCATCCCCCGGCGGAGGTTGCCGGTGTAAGACAAGGGCGCGAACTTCGACCTGGTAGGCGAGAGAGCTAGGCTTGTTTTCATACCTCTCCTTATTCTTGTGCACGATCCTGATCTAAACGGGCAATCTTCTCCAAGCGCGGCTCATGGCGTCCTCCGTCATAGGGCGTCTTGAACCACAGTTCAACCAAATGCTTGGCATGCGGTAGGCTCACTACCCAAGCCCCCATCGCTAGAACGTTTGCATCATTATGTTCCCGGCTGAGCGTAGTAGTAAAAGCATCGTGACACAGCGCCGCGCGCACGCCAGGTATCTTGTTAGCGGCGATGGATATACCAATACCCGTTCCACAAATTACAATACCCCGATCGGCCTCACCACCAACGACTGCCCTCCCTACAGCTTTAGCGAAGTCCGGATAGTCGTTCGATTCGTCCGAATTGGCTCCAAAATCAAGCACCTCGTGACCTAGCTCTTGCTCAATAAACTCGATTAGGCCTTGCTTCAATTTATAGCCAACCCAATCTACACCAACTGCGATACGCATTGTCCTCTCTGTCCTCTCTTTGATGTGTAATCTATTACCCTACCGCTAGAGACGGCCATAGTGAAGGAACTTGATCCATTCGAATAAACTGTGCGTCCAATTCTTCACTGACTCGACGTAGATCAGAGGCGAGGTCCGAGACCTTCCGTGGATCAATTGCGCCGGTTTCAAAATTTTGAATGTCGTAAGGATGTGTATCTAGTACCAGAAAAGCCCTTTCTCCCGCACCGTCAATTGCAACTCGCATACGATTCCATTCAATGAATGGGGCGCAGGTAACGGGTACTTGTAGAAAGTGTCCTCGCGTGCTGGTAAAGTCTAGCCAATTGTGAGTATCATGCCGCCAGGGTGTCCCATTTAGCGGCACCATACTGTTATCGGTAAGGATTCCGCCCTCGTCCTTGTCCAGCCGTCGCCAGGGGCTTGGCATCTCTTTGTCGCAAACCATGCGCGCGTAAAGAGCTGTCTGAGGCCACACATCGCTGCACCACCTGTAACCTAACTCCTGCGCAGCCCGGTAAGCTGCCTTACTCTGCTGGAAACATCCATTGCGATGCGCTAGTAGGTGAACTTCCCGACCTGCGTTAGCGAAAAACTCGGCAACCTGCTGTCGTGATTGCCTCATCAGCGCAAAGATTTCTGTGTAGCTTACAGCAAAGTTGGTATCAAGATGGTCGTGCATGCCGATTGTTTCACCGCTGTCGGCAAGGCTGAGCAGCAAATCGCCATATTGCTCGCTCCACATGAAGTCAATCTCGTTGATAAACCAGGTCGTTTTCCCGATAATGCCCAAGTCTGCATGGATACTCCGCATTGCCTCAACGCTAGCTCGTTGCTGGATTACGTCGCCCATGCGTAGGTCGCCATCGACTGTGACCAAAAAGTAAACCTGCTTATCTACCAACACTACCTCTCTCGCACTTGCTTCACCCTAAACCTGAATCGGATACTGTCCGAATTGGTGAACAGCATCTAGCATGGCATATAGGTTCTCGATGGGTACAGCATCGTGGATTGAATTGCTGGATCCAAAAATATGACCGCCGCCAGGTGAGACATGCCGAATGATGCGCATCACCTCAGTCGTAATTTCTTCCGGTGTGCCATTGGTCAACAACTCGCCACAATCCAGGTTGCCCATCAAGGCAATCTTGTCGCCATACTTCTGTTTGAGTTGCACAATTTCCATACCGGCGGGCGGCTCGATACCGTGGTAAGCATCGATGCCCACTTCATCGACGAGGCTATCAAGAAGCGCGGTGGTATTTCCATCCAGGTGCTTTATGTAAGGTATGCCATGCGCGTGGCACTCCTCTACGATGCGCCGCAAGTGAGGCACAAAGAACCGGCTGAAGAAATCAGGCGAGAACATGGGCCCAGTATTAAAGCACCAATCGTTGCCACCCAAAATGCCATCTACCCCAGCCTCAATCTGGGCGCGAACGAAGCTCAATGCACCCTCTGTTGTAATTTCCATATAGCGATGTACCAGTTCTGGCTCAGTCGCCATCGCAATCAGAAAGAGGGTGATATAGGGCGACGAGCCAGGATAGACTACGTCGCCCCAACCAACCACAAAAACCCCTGCATCGCGCGCGGCATCAACAGCCGCGCGGACACCCGTCATACCCGGCTCAGCCTGGGACGGCACAGTGATGGGTTGGCGCTCAAGCCAGTCTACAAAGCGCCGATATTCGTCCATACCACCCTGGTGAATGGTATGGTCTACGCACATGATTGCGTCGGTCTCGGGCTCATATATATGCTCTGACCAAAATCCCTCCGGTCCCTCAATGCGCCAGTGGTTCTCGCCAATCTCCCTAATTTCAGCGTCAAAGAGCCAGTTTGCACCATAATTGCCATAACCGAAGTCAACCGGCGTCAGGAAGTCCGTCACCCGCACGCGGATCATATCCAATCCAACGCGTCGACATAGCTCAATAGCAGCCTTTCCCGACTCAACTGCTGCATCCCGTAGGTTCTCTGGCCCCTGCATGCTGGATAATAAGAAGTGACGAAAGGATAATCCTCCGTCAGAAGGGATGTAGACCTCACGTCCCAGGATTTCAGACGCAATTCGGCTTGAAAAACCTCCCTCATAAGTTGGCACCCGGTCTGGCTCCTGGTGCGCCATCGCCATACGGACACGCGTCTTACCATCCACGCTTGTTTAGCCTCTCAATCTACCTGAATTGGGTAGCGCCCATATTCCCTGGCCGTCTCGAACAGAGCAACGACATTTTCCGGTGGTACCAACGCCTGGATATTGTGAATCGCGGCAAAGACGTAACCGCCTCCGGGCGCTAGGTGGCGGATGGCCCTCTTTGCCTCCGCTCGCACATCGTCAGGTGTGCCGTATTCCAGGATGCGGGTGATACATCCCCCGCCCCAGAAGACCAGCCAGTCACCAAACTCACGTTTTAGTTTCTCCGGCTGCATGTCTTTGGCATCTGTCTGGACTGGGTTGATGATATCAATCCCAATATTGATCAGGTCTGGCAGGAACGCGTAAACCGACCCGCAGGTGTGGATGTAAACCTTGGCCTCGGTTTTGGAACGAATCATATCTACAATTTTCGCCATACGTGGCTTGAAAAGCTCGCGCCACAACGCAGGCGACATTAGAGGACCGGTCGTCATACCTAGGTCGTCGCTGATGGCTGCGATATCGATCAGGTCACCTACCTCTTCCAATGTGCGGTCCCACTGGGCCATCTGGAAAGCTACCGTGCGGTCGAGGATCTCCTCATAAAGGCCACGTTCCACTAAAATGTCCATCAAAGCTTGTTGCGGGCCGCGCAACGTCCAGGTGTGCTCCCATGACCCAGCAGGGGTAATTGTCTGCATGATCGCCTTGGAGCCTTCATCATGAACTCGTTTCACCTGCTCGCGCAAGCCTCGATAACGCCCGGGGTCGAGCGGGTTAGGCCAGTCATAGGTGTCCAGGTCGGCAATAGTCCTTGCGTCTTTCAATGGGTGGTTGTGATAATCATAGTAGTAGCCATCTGGAGGCTTTCGATAAGACGCACCCCACTCATCATGAAAGATGCCCGTTTCCTCGTCGAGATCCATATGCCAGTTATCGGGCGCGCTTGTGCCGAAGGCGGCTACGTCACCGCCAAGTATTTCATTAATCCGCGGATCTACATCCACAGTCTGGAGCCAATACTGGCGGAATGTATCCTCACCCCCCACCAATCCGAGGTAGGCACGCAGGGATTGTTGTACTCTAACGTGCAGGGTGGCATGCCGCCCCCCCAGGTCAATAGGCAGGCGTTCGGGCTCCTCGTGGTTTAAAGCAGCAAGTACACACTCTCGCCCGGTCATGCCCATGCGTTCAACTCCTCAGATTAATTATAATGCAATGGGATAGGTCCCATACTTGAGCGCGGCGTTGCGCATTGCCAACCAGTTCTCATAAGGAATATATTCAGGCACTGAGTTACCCGAACTAATGCAATACCCACCATCAGGTGCCATTGTGCGGATTAGATCGCGCACAGCCGCGTCCACATCCGCCGGCGTACCTGTTCCAAGCGGGAAAGCCAGATCTACGTTGCCAATCAGGCAAACGCTTGGTCCAACGATTTTCCGCACTCGTTGAATATCCATTGCCTTAGGCTCGATAGGATGGATGGCGTTGAAGCCGATCCTGACCAGATCTTCAAGGATAGGGTATAGACATCCATCGGAGTGTAAAATCAGGGGGCGGTCCCTGGCTTTAACCCGCTCGGCTATTCGTTCGTACCAGGGAAAAACATACTTGCGGAGGTGCTTAGGGTTAACCAGTGTACTATTGGACGACCCCATGTCGTCGTTGACCCAGATTGCGCCGACAGTATCAAACTCCAGTAGTATCTCAACGACGCCCAGTTGAAACTCCCCTATACGCTGGAACATCTTATCGATCAGAGGCTCCCCTAACGCTAGCTGGGTGAAGAAATTTTGCATCCCCATCATCAGGCTGACGGTGGAAAAAATTGCCCCACTAAAGGGGATTATCCGCATTCCAAGGGGTAACACACTCCCCAACTCTTCGAAGACGGTGTAGTTAATATCTTCTGGTTGAGGCCAAGGAAATCGGGCGAAATCCTGTTCAGCAACGATTACCCCCTCGTGAGAGGGTGCCCAGCGACGCGTGCCGTCGTCAAGTTCACTAGTCAGGTTCTGTGATCGAAGCTTGTAGATCGAATATTCCTTAGCCGCGCGAACGGCTTGGCTTTCGCCTTCCAGGGTCTCATACATGCCCGTTTTACCATGGTGAATAGCCGCATCCACAATCTCACGCATACCAGATGTTAACTGCAACGTTTCGTAGCCGGCTTTTTCCCAAAACTCAACCTCATCCTTTAAGCTCTGAATGGGCCGACCTAAGAAGCGCTCTTTGGCTGCGGTATATATACCTGACTCAACAATGGGAACACGGTCGGGGATGCCCTCACAGAACAATACTTTACGTAACCGATTATCGAAATCGGGTTCGTTAGAATGGCTATTCATGCTTAATACTCACCGAAGGGCTACAAGCTAGTTGCGGACTGTATTTTAAAATTGCAAAGGCATTTCTCTTATCAACTGACCTCTTCCCCACTTTCGTTGTATTCGCCAAGTTCGTGCATGCGTGCCACCAGCCTATCGCCAACTTCTATGATGTGCTCGCGGAAAACGTTCTCGGCGTGAACCGGATCGCCTGAACGCAGCGCATCCATGAGTATAATGTGGTTCTCTGCCAGTTGGACAAGATCCGATGTCAGCTCTCGGTCTATGCTGAGAAGCATTCCGATTTTGCGTCGCATGCCCGATAACGTCCTGCATAACAAACGCTGATCTGAAAACTCGTTAATTTGCTCATGGAATTGAATATCTAGCTCCGAGACACCCTCTCCGTCTCCCCGCCGAGCGAGTTCACACATCTCCTCAATTATGCTTTCCAGTTTAGCAAGTATCCCATCAGTCATGCGTTCGAGCGCTAAGCGAACTGCGTAGCTCTCCAGTACAGCGCGCAAGCCATAGACCTCAGACACATCACGCGCCGTCCACCGGGCGACAAAGGTACCATGGTAAGGATGATTTACCAGCACTCCCTCGCCAACGAGTTGTTGAAGGGCTTCGCGAACCGGTCCTCGACTGATGCCTGTCTGGCGAGCAATTTCAGTCTCTACTACTCGATCCCCAGGCTTAAGCTGTCGTGAAAAGAGCGCCTTTTCAATAGAGGCTATCACACCATCGCGAAACACATCCCGTTGTAGGGGTTCGTATATTTGCTTCGTTTGATCAGTTGTGTTTTTTTCTGGGCTACCGGACACAATCGTATGACCTCGCGCTTATGATCTCTTAGGATAGAGCTTGCACACCTCATCAATGCTTTTTGAGCACCTTCGCTACGTCGGAGTGTAACTTTCTATTAGCGAAACGTCCGTATATAAACAATAATGGCCTCAATTTCATCTTCACTCAGCGCACCCTCGAAGCTGTCCATACTGGTACCAGCTACTCGCCGACCGGCTAGGATAATCTCTCGGATCTCCTCGTCGGTAATGCCTTCTCTCCATTCCTGGGTGTTGATTTGCGGACCGAGCGCAGTATGTCCCTCACCACGGTCTCCATGACAGCCCGCACAATGGCGTTTATACAAGCCCGAGCCCATAATGTAGTGTGGATCTTGCAGCATCACGCTATCGTCGAGCCTTTCTCCCTCCTCTTGCTTGCATGCGGCCAGCAAGAGAACCAAACTCAGTATCACCAGTAAGATCAGCAGTGAATTGGTTCGTCGGACATTCATCCTCGCCTCCATCTACTTTCCTAGCCGACTGTGATCTCGGTAACTCGCGGTTCGATAGTTGTCATGAGGTCCACAAAGTGTTGTGTCTCAATCGAGCGTCCTAACATAGCTTCGATCCATTTGATAATGCGTTGAGTAAACGAGTAGCCTATGTCGGTATCCTCAGGGATTTCTATTGCCAGGCACGCATCGCGGAGCAACACAATCTCGTAGTTCAGTTCCCAGGCATCGATTATGGTGCAAAACAAGCATACACTGGCATCGAACCCAACGCAAAACAGTGTCTTGATATCCATATTCCGCAACAGCGTATCAAGCCGTGTGTCTTTGAAGCCGCTGTAGAAATGTTTCCGTATGTAGTAATCGCCTGGTTGCGGCGCTACCGCAGGCGCTATCTTCAAGAAAAGGTCATGGTCACGGTACACGTATTCGAGTGGGTCCACACCATCCTCAGCCATGAGTTCTTCGATGTCGCATTTCAGCGAGCGTGCCAATTGCTTGCCGAATTCCGACCGGTTAAGCTCTATCCTAGGAGAACTGTTATGCGTGTACACGACCGGCATCCCTGCCAATCGAGATGCTTCGATCGCAGGTCGAATGTACTTTAACGTGACATCGTCCCAGGGTTTGTTAGCCTCTTCATCAAAGCTGGGATGATCCCTGCCTTTATGGCCCTGCGGGAACCCATGGCCGTACACATCAACCACTAATAGCGCCGAGCGGTCAAAATCAACCTCGAACTCATCCTGTATAGATCCCTTGAACCGCTTCGGAGGGTACAATTGATAGTACCTACCCTTGACCTTGAGGGTTCTCATGGGCTTTACCCCTTTCCATTCCACCAGCGCCATCCGTGTATTATCGGTAGCCACCTGAACGGAGTATATCGACAGCAACTGCGGTGATCAACACAATACCGCTGGCAATTTCTTGCCAGTAAGGGTTGATATTATTGATTACCAACCCATTACGCAACGCACCAAGAATCAGCACACCAACCAACGTGCCCTGAATGGTGCCGCCGCCGCCAGCCAGCGCTGTACCGCCCAGGATGGAGGCGGCGATAACGTTCAATTCCGTACCCGCCGCAGCGTTAGGTATCATAGTACCTAGCTTAGATAGCAGGACCATCCCCGCGAAGGCTGCAGATGTAGCCACAATAACAAACAGCTTCATACGAATGCGGTTAATATTCAATCCTGCTAAACGACTGGCGATGGGGTTACCTCCTATTGCATAGACAGATCGCCCAAACTTTGTGTAGCGCAATGTGATAAAGCCCAACGCCATCACGATCAGCATGAAGATGATCGGGGAAGGCACGCCTAATATCTGAATCCGTCCCAACCAGCGAAAACCCGCGGTTGGGACTGCGTGTGATTGCCCACCCGTCAGCAAAAATGCGATGCCACGAAAGATGCCAGCTGTACCCAGTGTGCAGATAATCGGGTTAATGCGCAACCGAGTCACCAGAAAGCCATTTATCAGGCCGCACAACATGCCCACAACTAGGCCAAGCGGTATGCATATCCCCGCCGGCAAGCCAAGTTCTAGGTGCGCCAAGCTGACGATCACAAGGGTCAGGTCGGCTACCGATGCGATGGACAAGTCGAACACGCCCCCTATCAGACCTATTGTTACGCCTGTCGCCGTGATCCCCATAATAGCGACCGAACGCCCAATGTTCATGAAATTCCTTGTTTTGAAGAAATAGGGCGAGGAGAACGAAAAAACAATTATTATAAGCGTCAAGGCTACAAGCAAGGCTACAGCGTCGATAGCCAACAGTCGCCTGATCCTCTCCCTAAGAGCCGAGCGCTTCGGCTGCACTAATTCACCTGTTTGTGTCGGTACTGCGCTCTTCCTCACCGAAACCTCCTCTTAATTAAGAATTAGTCGGTTTGTTATATTACGGCACGTTCTATCAACAGTTCTTGAGTAGCCTCGTCGTGAGAAAAAACACCCGTTAGCTGCCCTTTACTCATCACCAGGATACGATCAGCAATTGCTAACAATTCTGGCATCTCTGATGAGAACATCAGAATTCCTACTCCCTGTTGGCACAATTCATCCATTAGAGTGTAGATTTCAACCTTAGCCCCAACATCGATGCCACGTGTTGGCTCATGCATGATCATAATGTCGGCCTGCGTTTCAAGCCAGCGTGTGACGACAACTTTTTGCTGGTTTCCACCGCTTAAGCTCTGGATATTTTGGTCAATTGATGGTGTACGAATATCCATTCGCTCCACCCAATATTGGGCTCGCTTTTTCTCACCGGCCTCATGGAGGAACAGACCCCGACCATACGCGCTTAGATTTGCCACTGTGATGTTCTTATGGACTGTAAAGGTTGCTATCAAGCCTTCATTCTTGCGTTCCATCGGCACGTAGCCCATGCCTAACGCACAAGCCACATTAGGGGACCGTATGCGAACCACCTTGTTCCTAATTAACACCTCACCTGAGAACTTCGGTTCATCACCGAACAAGATGTGAGCTAACAGCGAGCGCCCTGAGCCAAGGAGCCCAAACACACCTAGGATTTCGCCTTCGCGCAAGGTGAAGTTAATGTCGTGCAGTCCCTTCTCCGAGTTCAACCCTCGAACCTCAAGCAACACGTCACCCAGTTCGACGAAATGACGGGGGTACATCTCATCCAAGTCACGCCCCACCATCATCCGGATCAAATCCTCATATGTGGTGCTTTTTATATCTACCGTATCCACCCGAAGACCATCACGGAGAACCGTCACACGATCGGCAATCTCAAAGATCTCACCAATATGGTGTGTGATGTAGATGATTCCAATTCCATGAGAAACCATGCGCCTCAACAATGAAAACAAACGTTTAATTTCGGCGTCGTTCAACGCAGCAGTAGGTTCATCCATTACTAGTATTTCGACCTCTCCGACAAGTGCTTGAGCAATCTCGACCAACTGCTGATTACCAGTGTTCAGATTCCCAGCTTTCTCCCGTACATCGAGATCTACTTGTAGCTTGGCAAGTGCCTCAGTAGCTTGTTGTCGAGCTTTGCGCCAGTCTACGAAGCATGGCAACCTGCCCGCGGGGAGTTGTCCTAATAGGATATTCTCCTCAACGCTGAGTAGTGGCAACAAGTTCAACTCTTGGTGGATGACCCGTAACCCCGCCACTTGCGCTTCACGCGGACTTCGGAATTCGACTTCCTGCCCTTTGATTATCACGCGCCCACTATCACGCAGGTAAACCCCACACAAAATCTTGATTAACGTAGACTTCCCAGCCCCATTTTCGCCCAGGATGGCGTGTATCTCACCACGCTTTAAACTGAAATCCACAGATTCCAATGCTCGCACCCCAGGAAAGTCTTTTGTGATTTGTTCAGTACGCAAAACTAATTGGTCTTCCACCATCATCTCCTATCATGGTCATCAAACTTACGATAGGCACCTCAAATTTAGAGGGTGCTGCATTGGGCAGCACCCTCTAGGTGTCGTGACTGGTTGTTACTCCTCAGGGTAGTATTCGTCGATGTTGTTAGCGTCAATGAAGACGTGATTGATGAACACCTCAGCCGGTACCTGCTCGCCGGCCAACACCCGGCATCCAAGCGGGATCAGGTCCCATCCGTACATCTCTGGCAGGAAAGTGGGTGTACCCAGGAAGCTGGCTGGGTCGCCGCTTCTAATGGCCTCCAAGCCAACGTCGTCGGCACCTACACCTGTAGTTACAACATGGTCTCCACGACCAGCCATCTCGGCTGCGGTTGCAGCTGCCACACCGTTGCTGTCGCCCAACATTCCTATAAGGATGTGCTCAGCATCTGGGTAAGCCTCGAGCATTGTAGCGACCGCCTCTTGCGCCTCGTCAACGTTAACGCCTCCTTCAAAACGCACGATAAGTTCCACGTCTAGGTCCAGCAGGGATTGCTGGACGCCAGCGATGATACCCAACGTGCGAGCCTCGAGCGTCTGTTGACCAGCGAGGCTCTGTTGCTCAACCAACACTATATCAACCTGACCGTCCCAGTTGTCTAGCGCGAACTGGGCTAGTCCCTGTCCGGCTAGTTTCCCGGCATAATAGTTATCTCCGCCGTAGTAAATAGCACCGGGTATAGGAATGTCAATGGCGATCACTGGGATGCCAGCTTCCTTGAAAATTTCGCCAATTACGTAGTTCTGCTGCTGATAGTAGTTGAACTCGAATACTAAGTCCACATCGCCGCGCGCAGAGATAAGCTCAGCATTCTCCAATGCAATTTCCGGACTGAACTCGTTGTCCAGGAAGAAAAGCTCAACTCCAGCATCCTCAGCTGCGTCGCGCATTGATTCATCCACAATGGCGATGAAGGCGAACTGACTACCGAAGCCGGCATATGCCATCGTGCTACCAGTGCAGTCGAACTCCTCCTCTTCGACTTCAACCGGCACTTTGACTATTACTTCAACGGTCTCAACAACGGAGACCTCAACTGTCTCAATGATGGTCTCAACAATGGTCTCCGGGGCGCAGCTGCTAAGGGCAAGGGCAAACACTACAAAAATAGCAGCCGCGGATAGTAGGTAGACTCTCCTCTTCATTTCTTCCCTCCCAGGATATGTCAAATAGTGGCTTGGTCTGGTAATCACTAAGGCGGCTTGCAAAGCATAGTTTAACCAAATTACCTCCTTTCTTCATGTTGAATCTCTGAGATGATGTCAAGCGTCGATTATGAAAAGCATAGCATGTGCACAACAGATTGTCAACAGTTTACAGTTAACTGTTATTTGAAATTGCTAAAGCGTAGAAGATGTATCTATTCTACATGCCTGGATCGAAGTTTGACAATCCATCACTGGCACAGAGAATAGAACTCTGTTCGTCGCATTGGACAACCGATCCAAGGGACGGAGACTCTCCACGCTCGGTTCGCGAAAGATTGTAGATAAATATCTGAGATTGGTAGGGTTGAAACAAACTGGTCGCCCACCAATCTCTGAGGAGAGTGTGGCGCTCATTCACCGTATGGCAAGGGAAAATCGCACCTGGGGCGCCAAACGCATTCGAGGCGAACTGCTGAAGCTGGGACTGCGCGGGGCGAAGAGCACGATCCAGTTGCTATATCAAACAGGTGCCTGGCCCTGGTTCATCTCAGCAGACCTGGAGAACCTTCCCTGGGCAGCCGAAGGGTCCACCTGTGCCTGCGCCACAGGTGCAGGCAGGACAGGCATCCACAACCACGCCAGCGAGATCTGGGCCGGCGACATTCTGTTCCGTGCGCTCTTCTTATTCGTCATTATTGAATTGGACACACGCCGCATCGTGCACTTCAGGGTTACACACCATCCCGCCGACAGTTGGCTGGCTCAGCAGTTACCTGAAGCCACACTCTTCGACTCAGGTCCACACTTCTTGATCCGTGACAATGACCGCAAATTTGGCGCATCCTTTTCACCCGTTGCTTTCGGGACAGGCATCGATGTACTGCGTACTCCCTATCGCGCACCGAAGGCCAATGCTATCTGCGAGCGTTTCCTGGGCAGTCTCCAGCGATCACTTCGTCATAGTGAGTGAAGGCCACCCGTATCGCATCGTGAAGGAATACACCGGCTACTTCAACTACTCTCGTCCTCACCAGGGCATTGGCCAGCAGTTTCCTTGCCAGTCTACGTGCCCAGACATGTCTGCTGCCGGCGGACAGGTTGTCTCATTCCCGGTGCTAAGTGGCTTACACCATGATTACCAACGGCGTGCGGCGTGAGGATCAATCTCGAGGTACCTTATCCTTATCACTTTTGGAGAAATTCAACCAGTTGTATAGTCGTTGTTCTCATGCACACGATGCGCATCCTTGTTCACATCCTCGGTGTGGTCCCGCTGAGCCTATCTACTTGACAGGCATCTATCTGATCCCGGTATATTTTGCTTCATCGACAATGAACGCTCGTGTGGACTAGCGATTCCCAACCCATGCACACAGGATTACGAACGGATGACCATTTTCGGCCACTACAGGGGGAAAAAGAACTACCTGCCGCTTCTGACAGGCCTTTGGTGAGGGAAATCGCTTTAATATGTCACGTTTTATGGGAAAACGTGATTTTTAGGCGCCCCCGACAGGATTCGAACCTGTAACCACCGGATTAGAAGTCCGGTGCTCTGTCCATTGAGCTACAGGGGCATGTAGATATTCTAAGTGAAAATCTATTCCGGCTCAACCCTCAGTATAGGGTCTAATACCCTTATATACCCTTCGGCCAGAGAAGGTACGCAGGATCACCCTCGGAGGTCGGCCTAGCCGCTCTCCCAGTTCAATCGGCGTCAATGATGTGTTGCTGTTGGCTAGAAAAATACGAAAAACTGCATCCACCAAACTGGTCTGTGGCGTCAAGTAGTCCAGCTGCCGAGAGCAATGTGAGATTAGGGTATGCTGGATACCCGCCACTCGGGTGACTTCCGCGGTTTCAGGATCCACATAGTCGACCATGGCGTCTGCCTCCAGGTCGGCGTATGCTTCCTTATGTTCCGAACAGAGATGGCTGCGGAGATCAACCTCCAAATCCCGATTAGCTCGGTCCCACCAGTTATAGTCGATATTGAATTTGGTCTCCAAGGTCGGGCGCACGAGCAATCCTGATTTAGTTGATTCCATAGAATTCACGCCTGGTTCCAAGCGGTTGCCTCGAACCGCCAATACAAATCGCCAACGTGGACAAAGTACGGTCGGGCGACTAACTCAGTGAAGACTATCGCCGGAGGTAGACGCTGGATTACATTTACTCCGGAATACAATGATTGGGCATGGACCGCGCTTTGCGGGGTAAGCTTGGCCAGCTCACGAAAGACCTGAACTGTCAAACGATCGACTGGCATTTTACGCTGCTTGCCTCGCAACCAGGCCTCGTCAAGCGCCACCGGATCGACCAAGCCAACCACCATCAAATCGTCATATGCTGTCCCGACTGCTTGCTTAAGCATCGTGAACCCAACCATGCCATCCTCATTGATGGTCACAGTCCTGATCCAGTCATTACGTCTGCGACGGTCGACAGTCTCTATGATCACATGGCCAACTGATTCACCACGGCGGACTCTTATCAGGCCCCCAGTGGGCACATTATAACGCTTGTACCACTCATCTAACCCCAGGATATAGCCAGCCTCACGGACCACCCAGCCGGGAAATTCATCCCCGCTATGCCCATCCACTAAGATGAAGCGGATGCGCGGCGCTTCGTAGGCGGTTGGGAAGAGAGGGATCAGGCGTCCAGAGAGTGGGAGCGCTCCAACACGCCAATGCGGAAAGAGCAATGAGAGAGTAACTTCCTCTGTCCTCTCATCCATAGGGGTTGGCGGGCTGAGTTCATCGTCCAATCTCTGCTCGAGCGCCAGTAAATCATCAGTGAGAAGTGAGCGATCGACGGCAGTGGAAACACTTTCCAATCTAGGTGGTGTGAACAGCACTTCTGGGGGCTCAAGCCGTCTCAAGAACCACAACACCTCCCCGGCGGGGCCGACTTCATCGAACCGCTCGTCCTCTTGAAGGGCATAATCCAGCGAAAACGCCATCAGCAAAGGATCAAAGCCGGAGGGCAACTCGATATGCTCAAGTAGATCAGTTGTTGGAACTGGACCACCACTTGCGACGTCGAGCACAGCCTCGGCTAGGTTTTTATGACCTTCGTGGATATCCGCCAGGAGTGCCTTAGGAAACCAGCGTCCAGCTATTCGGACAATGTCCTCTGCCCGATTTAGACGCCCTTCCAAGCGTTCTTCAATTAGCGATCCATAGCTCCTCAACACTCCATCGATCGTGCTAAGTTCATCAACATCCACTTCAGGCATGGGCGGATTGTTGAGAATATGATCTTCCAACCGAGCAGCGAACTCTCGCACCTGCCCATCTTCTTCGATCTTGACCTGGATTACATCAAAGGAGCTGATCTCCGGATTATCGCCGGGGCGCACCCCCATCACAGTTCCAATTGCATTTCCTAGTGCGGGAAATATTAACACCTGGCCAACTTCGTACTCATCGATTGGTAGATAATCACTGTAATCCGCTTCTACCGCCTGCTGTGCTTCTTTCTCAAGCCGAACCAGACAGTGTTCGATCAGCACGGGCGTCATTTCAGCCGTGGTTAGTGGAACTTCGCGATCTAGCAGCAAGTTATAAATAACACCAAGATCATCGTCAGTGACGTCGAACTCGGTCCAATATACCTCGCAGGAGAATTTAGCAGCCTGAACCATAATGATAGATCAGCCTATCCAGGGGAAATACTTCGCCATTATACTATAAGCATCCACGTGGAGGCATCATGAGTGAAGAGATCGTTGTCGTCGAAACAACCTCTGGGATGATGGAAGCCGAAATCCTACGCGGATTGCTTGAGTCGATGAATATTACCATCTGCCTGTCCCACGAATCGGCTGGCACGGTCTACGCTTTAGGTGTTGGACGTCTCGGGCGAGTCGATCTGATAGTGCCAGCTGACCAAGCAGATGAAGCACGCCGGATCCTCGCCGATTATCACGCTGGTCGGCTCATTGACGATGACGGGCCTTCGATTGTATGAAAACCTTTGGATGGACTCTTTAAGGAAAAACCTTCTCCACCCAATCCAAGGGATCGACCGGCACACCGCCCACCCAAATCTCCCAATGCAGGTGCGGTCCGGTCGAACGCCCGGTCCCACCAACTTTGCCGATCACCTGCCCCGTCTCGACGAAATCACCCTCTGACATGTAAATCTCCGCCTGGTGGAAATATCCACTATATACCCCCCAGCCATGGTCGATGTAGGTTGCGTTACCTCGCACGACCAGAGATCCAGTAAACACGACTCGTCCAGATGCCGGAGTAAGGATCGGTACACCCGAACCATAGAAATCAAGCCCGGTGTGATAGTAATAATACGCCCCATAATTATAACTCCGTCGAGTGCCAAAAACGGAGATAAAGCTATCGGTGTAATAGTCGGATGGGAATTGGAAAGCGCCTTCCCAATGCCGTTCCGGTGTTGCTGGAGACAATAACAAAGCAACCATTTCCTCCTCTGGTCCTACAACATCGGGATCAATTGTCTCCGCTGGGACGCTATTGATGGTCTCAAACCCATAACCGCCTTCCCGAATACGAACCGGCTGGGAGAAGGCGAATGTCAGCTCCCCGCCTTCAGAGGCATAGAGTCGTACCTCCAGGTCGTACAACCCAGGATCCGCCATAGCGTGAATACCTTGCAGGGCAATCCATTGGTGAGAATCCAGCGGGAAGAAGTTAAGCGTCCGATCCTCTAGACGTCCTTCTACCCATCCTGGTTGGTTGAGTTCCAAGCTCACCACTGTCGTTTTCCCCTGCACTGCGGGCAAAGGATCTACTTCGGCCGACACAATTGGATGAGGGAGAGCGCCTACCCAATGCTCTCCTCCCGGAACAACAAGTGGCGTTCCCGGGACGACCCACATCTTGATTTCTGTTTGGCTGAGGGTGGTCAAACTCCAAGGACCAGTGCCGGTTCGCACAGCCAACTCCAGCTTACTGTCCCCGATTCGCGGGAGCAGAAGTGAGTTCTCCAGTCGCGCCGAGGTGTCATTCTCCATTTCAACCAGGATCAGCGGCTGACCCGCATATAGCCTACCGGGGCTAACTAAACGATTGAGGCGAGCCAAGGAATCGCCCGGCATCCCATAACGAAAACTAAGGCTCGATAGGGTTTCCCCGTAGCCGACCTCATGAATGGTCAGCACCCCGCTGATCTCCTCATAGCCCGGGATGATTAATTCCATACCGGGGATCAACAGGGATGGATCAGCGATATTGTTGGCGGTTACCAAGGCTTCGACTGTGGTGCCAAATATCAGCGCGATAGCTGTCAGGGTATCTCCAGGCTGTACAACATATACCGGTCCCGACTCCTGGGCCGTAACTGATGAAAATGGAAGCGCAACCAGCGTGATGATGCAAAGCAGCAAGAACCTAGTTCGCGCTTTCATCCACAAACTCCAACACGTCGCCTACGGCGATCGAATCAAGGATCGAAGGGGGACCTTCGAGGATGTAGCGCGCTGGCAGTACAGGTAAATAGACCCGCCAAGGCTGAGCGATTTTGCAGTCCACAACCCGAAGAGACGAATCAAGCCACACCACACCCAAGGGAAAGAATACCGCCCACATGTGAATCGCCGCTTCAGACCTACTCTCATTGGTATTGACCAACAGCAAACTCATCCCGTCTGGGAGGGACCGGCGAAAGGTCAATCCCCGCAAGCGGCATAGATATGACTGACACCAACGAGCGCGGACGATTGGTCGCTCGCCATGCGAGCGATTCCGGACCTCAACCCAACGCGCCATAACCCCTCTCACAAAAAAACAGGGCGACCTTAGCCGCCCCGGTTGCAGGTAGCCATGCACTCTCTACTCAACAGAACCCAGGATCTTCTCCACACTCTCCAGCAATTCCTGTGGTCCAAATGGTTTGGTGATGTAATCATCTACCTTTGCGATGTGAAGACCAAGAACCTTATCGATCGATTGCGCCTTGGCAGTGACCACCACCACAGGTATCGCACGTAGTTCGGTATCGGCTTTGATCTGCTGGTACACCTCCCAGCCATCCATATCCGGCATCATCAAGTCGAGCAGGATGATATCCGGCTTCTCTCGCCGGACAATTTCCAACCCCTCGATGCCCCCATTAGCCCCAATCACCTTAAAACCTTTACGACCCAGGATCAGCCGAACAAGATCGATCATCTCTGGTTCGTCTTCGATGCATACAACGCGCTTTTGTTCTATTGTCATCAGGCTTCCCCTAAGACGCAGACATACATCCAGTAGTTTATCACAACCCCCAGGCGATGCAACGAGCCTCTTGTCCTATTTACAGTTGCAAATCGCTTGCCATATCGTACTGCCGCTTACCAGTGGAGATCATATCCTGATTTCACCCCAATTCATAATATGAAAAACAACCGCTATCATGAAAATGGGGTCTATGAGGAGTGTGAGCAAAGCTCACACCCCTCATAGACCATTCCCTTTCTCACGCCTGGGCTTTTTTCAGTGCAGCCATAATATCTGCTAATCCGAAATTAAGGGTTGCCTCGATGTTCTAGGCTAGGGCCAGGGATGGTAGAAATGCTGAGGAAGTACTGGGCTGGCGGGATCGAGGTAACCAGCGTCGTAGATCTTTTTAGCCAACGCAACCCCTACATAGCGGAGATGCCAGGGTTCATGGATGTATTCGGTGACCACCGGCATCCAACGATTGTGATACGGCCATACTTCGGCGGATTTGTATGGATAACTCAAGACAAATCCATAGATGTGAGCGTTCTCCGCCAACCAGGTGTAGAGGCGCTTGTTACGTGGGTCATGAACGCCCAGACCCACACCTGGCCAGGCGACATCAATCGCGGTGCCGAGTTGGTGCTCACTGTACCCCGGACGAGCTGTGTAAAGATTCACACCACTTTTATGCTTAAGTGCCTCACGGGCATAGATTACCGCCTGGTACTCGTACGAGCGATATCCGGAGAATAGAGTGGTCTTTATACTCTCATCGATAGCTGCGCCCTGTAAAGCTATCCAGGCATCGAATGCCTCCTCACGCATACCAGGGTCATACCATGAAGGCAAGCCGTGCTCTCGGTCAAGCAGGGTATCCAGCGGGGCTCCTAAGAGCAGCAGTAGAGCGACATAGAGCTGGAGAATTAGCATCAAGGACGTCTCCGGTTGGTAAGATCACACACAGCGGCAATTATGGGAAGTCTACACAACCTCGATCGGCAAGCAAAGTCCCATAGGGTGTAGAGCTTGTAAGGCGAATGTAACGTCCAGGGAGTCCATTGTGTGCTAGGATAATCTAAACAAATCTACCGGTGGGAATAACCATTCGGTTAATAAAGGTAAGGTGGAATGGCAATAAAAAGCGCACCAACTCAGAAAGCGACTATCGAAGAAGCAATTGATCTCGCAATCACGGCGGTTAATCTTGGGGATCTAGGAAAGGGCAAAGCTGCCCTTAACTGGGTTCTCGAGCAGGACCCTGCCAACACCACTGCCTGGCTCTGGTTGGCATGCTGCATGACAGATGACGAGGCCAAACAAGATTGTTATAAGCATGTCTCTCTGATCACTTCCAGGAATTAATAACCGCAACCAATTCAAACCGGATTAGCCGTTTTCATTAAACATGACCTCTCGGCGATTTGAAATCTACGGGAGGTTTTTTGCTTTAACCTCCCATCTATGGTTTCATCATGTGGAATGACACTCCTTTAAAGCGGATATATTCACCTCCAATAATTGTTAGTCCGGATTTGTGGCGATTGGACCAACTGTTTACGAAATCAGCCCTTCGACTGCGCCAACTGTCATGAAAACCACGAAGGCTTTCTTAGCAATGATAGCTACAACTTTAGTGGCCAGATTAACCCAGTATCAATTAAAGAGTACACCGAAAAAACTACCCTCGCGTAGCGGGGAGGGGTATATATGGGGGTGCGGGCTGCGCCCGCACCCCC
>JAUWHR010000043.1 GCA_030605795.1 Anaerolineae bacterium
CTATCCAGGACCACAAGATAATCACCTGGTTCCAGATCTTCAAGGCGCGTTTCAAAGACAACCTCTACATCAATGGGTAGTAAAAGGTCTCCACTTTCTGGCCAGGGCTCAATATTGAGTGGATAGGTGTCCGCTGGTAAGGATGTTGGTGTTGAACTTAGGGTCGGTGTTGAAGTTGGCACTTCGGTAGCCAGCGGGCTTGTGGTTACCGTAATGGGTGCTGTCGCAGCTGTAGTGGTTTCTGTGGTTTCTGGTGTAAGAATCGTCGGTGTCAACTGCTTTGAACATGCCGCCATGATAACCGAGCACAGGCAAAGAAAGAATAACAACCGCAATGCTGTCGTAGGCTTCATAATCTCACCGCTCAAAATCATGGAACTGGATCGGGAGGTCTTGCGAGTACAGCTTGACCACCTGAGTTCACTCCGGCGTCCCTCCAAGTGGCATTGAACTGTTCCCAAGTATAGATCTCTTCACGATGCTCCATTGAATTGTATACCCGCACAAGCTGTGTTCCATCATGCGTGGTCATCATTGTAATAAAGATACTTGCAAAGGAAAGCATAGAAGATTAAACGCGCTACAAATACATTGGTTCTTTTTTAGGGAGTTGGAGTGAAGGGGGATAAATGGTCTAAATCACACCAGGTAATAAAAGGCAATCAGCCGGGTCTAATTGCCGCAGGAATATTGGTAGAATCATGGAATTGAAAACGAGCCTATGACTTCCTCATACGGCAAATGCCAATAGGTGCCATCCAAATTAATCCTATAGTTAGCGTATGTGGAGCCTCTTTTGCTAACGATCATACAGCTTTCATCAGAGCACCATGTCACAAGGAAGTAATCACCTTTAAATTGTGCAATCTTTCTTGATTCCCAATCGGGGGGCTTAAAAACGCCAATATTCGTTAGTTCCGGATCATAAATGTAGCCAATCCATGCAAGCACATTTCCGTCAGGCGACAAGAAAAGTGAGCCCTCCAGCGGTCCTAAATCAACGGTATCAGAGCACCTCGCCCCACTCTCGAAACAAGCCTTGGGGACAAGAACCCCCTGCCATGGACTCATATCATAATTTGTCATTGAGATATAGATACTTGACCTTGTCACTCTACGTAGAGAAATATGAAATTCAGAAGCAATTGATAGTGGACAGTACATCATGCCTTCCAAAAAATGTAGACCGCAATTCCGAGGTTTCTCATTTACTCGGACTTCAGATGCCACAAATGAATCGTCATCCAGCCAACTAATATTTAAGTATTCATGATTTGGTATGACAATGTCAAAGCCCTTCCCGCTTTCCAAGGCTATGGCCTCAAGAACTACTTGGTACCTATTTGCCTCTTCCTTCTCAAGTGCAGAACATTCAACACGAAGCCAGTTTCCACCTGGCGAAAGGGAAGAAGCGTAGGTCGAAGCACACACAGGACCAATACGCCAGGCTCGCTGATCAACCAAATCATAAACACGCCACACTTCGCCTGGTTCCGCTAGAATATAGCTGTCATTACTCCACACAAAGAGCCTTGGTAGGACTGCTTCTTCGTTCACACTCAGTAAAATCCCATCCTCCCCCGTTGTTAGCGAAGAATACTTGACTACGTGCTCTCTGCTATCCAGGAACACAAGATAATCACCCGGTTCCAGATCTTCAAGGCTTGTTTCAAAAAAAACCTCTACATCGATAGGCAACAAAAGGTCTCCGCTTTCTGGCCAAGGCTCAAGATTGAGTGGGGAAGTGTTAGCTGGTAAGGATGTCGGCGTTGGACTTAAGGTTGATGTAGGAGTATGTACTTCGGTAGCCATTGGGTTTGCGGTGACCGTAATTGGGTCGATGGTAGCTGCGAGGGTTTCCGGGATCTCGGTTGGAGGAACTATCGGTGTCGGCTGCTTTGAACAAGACACGATGATCGCAGAACATATACATAGAGAAGCCAATCGTCGCAACAAGTTTGCTGTCCTTATCATCTCATCGAGCAAAATCATGGAACTGGAGCGGGAGGTCTTGCGAGTACTGCCTGGCCGCCATCATTCGGCCCAGCATCTTCCCAACTCTTCTGAAACTGTTCCCAGGTGTAGATCTCTTCACGATGTTCCATTGAATTATATACCCGGATAAGCTGCGTTCCATCTTGCGTGGTCATTGTTTCGATGATATTTGGAAAATGCCCAGATTCGATATTCGGATCCGCTGTGAGAAAGCCATTTGGATCGACAGAATCCACATTGGTTAGTGCCGTGATCACATATCCTTGTTCGAGGTAATTTTTCACATCATCAAATTCGGGGGAGGCCGAATGATTGAAGTCATCCCAGTGCACCTCTGAGCTGGCAAATCTTCCAGCCTGTATTGTTTCCCAACCCATTTCTTCATATAGCGCCTTGATTTCATATACCCAGGCAGTATCGTTGTTGATGAGCATTTCCTCTCTTATGTGTGAAAAGGCAGCGTAAGCTTGGATCATATGATCGACACCAACAGCATGTCCTGCTGCGTCTATGCCACAAAGGTTAATGTGTCTTCTGTGCCATGCCTGAGTCTTATTAATATCTAAGTCAATGAGAAACTCCTGAGTTCGAGGGTTGGAAATAAGTGCTTCCAGATCTTGATCTTGCCAATGAGCATAATCATATTCTTCACTTCCATCAGGCAAGTTAGGCTTCTCAAATAACTCGTGCTCAGGAATATATGCGGAAACTTGCTCACCGGTGTCTGGATCAAAGAGAGAAGCCGGCAAACCATACATGTAGATTTGAAACATCTCTTCCAAGTAATCGAGGCTGTATATCGGCTCGCGGAAGGAGCCAGTCGTGCGCGAAGCCATGAACCTCGCCCACTGATGCTGTCGCTGGAGGATGATCATCTCCTGATCTTCCCTCGGCAAGTCCCACCAGCGCGTCACATCGAAATCCGGTGGCTTGGTCCCATTCAGAATATAAAGAGGTACGAATGGGGTTTCGCCAACTGCCTTCATCAACGCCTCGTTCGCAGCCAACAATCGGTACATACCCTCCTGCGAAGCTCGATCGGCTTCCTCAAATCGGTCAGCTTTATCCAGCAACCACCTGCCCAACTCTTCAATCCCACTTGCGCGAACTCTCGCTTCCGACGAGGCATAGGCGACTTCTCCTCGAAGCATTCCTGCGATCTGAATTGCATATTTCGGATTGGCATTCTCTATAAACATGGTCATATGGTAAAGCGATTTGCCGATCGTATTGATTTCCTCAGCGATCGTATCAAACTCTCTACCGCCCCATTTAAGCTTTTCAGGGTTGACACGGATGTTGGTCATGATCTCCACTAATGACGAAATTAGAATGTAGGTACAAATGGCATATAAACTTCAAATTAGCCCCTCGAGAACCCATTTACCATCTGCATTACCGCACACTCAGATCGTAGACTAAAACCATCGCCACGTCAACGCTGATGAACAGAGAGTAAGTCTCAATGATTGTGCGACGCATAATGCCGACTTGTAGCACATCCACAGTGATTGACTCTCTAAAGAAACCTGTGATAGTCTCTTGGATGATGCAGTACTTACGAAAGCTGCCGACCAAAGACTTGCCCTACCACGGGACAATAGTCGTGCAGGTTGCTTTCCTTACATGTTACTGTTGTCTTCCAAAGAAGACCAGGTACATGGGTGGCGATCAGAGCTCCCTTGTCGATCAAGGTTAGGATGGAACATTAAGATGCCTTGGGAAACTGTCAAGGTCAGGCGAGCGAGGACTTTCGTCCCGCCGGAGGCGACTCGGGTTGCTAACCAATTACGAGCTGCAGCTGAGAAAGCAAGAGAACTCGCCGAAAAATGTGACTCAATCCAGTATGAATTGAACGAAACCTGGGAAGGCAAATCTCAGGAGACATTTACAGAATATCGTGAAGAACAATCAAACCTGTTGAGAAAATTTTCAGCCGAATTGTCTCAGGCTGCTGACAGGATTGGAGCCAAAGAGGTAACCGTCTGGGAGATGGTTGAGCAAATAGTCTGGGTTCCCGAACTGAACTAACCATGGAAGTGATGCCGTGAACGAACGATACATTCCCATTGAAGATCTACGCCACGTTGCTCAACTGTTTTCTAAAGCCAACAAGGAGAGCCGGGCAACGCTCAAACGCTTAGAAGAGGCTACTAAACGCCTCGAGGAGAATTGGGCCGGGGCTACCAGCCACATTTTCTTCAAACACTACACGTCCTTTCGCAGCCAAATGGAGAGTTCCGCAACCCATATGGAACTCATCGCCAGGGAGCTTGAGGCCATGGCAGACCGTTTCGAAGCTGTCGACGGGTAAGCGTTGCTTATCTTGGTTATTAATTCTCCCCCGCTTTTTTCCACGTATCCAATCAAATCGGTACTATCAATAGATCGGTCGCTTCTTGTACCTCTCCGCCGGAGGTACCCAAAGGATGCAGTACCACCTACCAAACAACATTGACCTCATACTGGGCGATCTGGGGATCCGCAGTGAGTATCGGCAATTCCTCAACCTGACTCTGGGCCACAAGCATGCGATCGAAAGGATCTCGGTGATGATCCGGCAGAGAGTGGACACGGAGCGCATGACCCATCTGGATCGGTAGACCCTGGATCGCGTTTAGAGACATCTGCTCGGGGATTACTTTCTCCGGTTCGCCAGGCAATTGCAGCCTTCCTAGCCGCGCCTTGATCGCGATTTCCCATCCGCTGGCAGCGCTGAGATACAGTGTATTATCGCCATCTTGGATAACATCACGTACGCGCTCGGATAGCAAATCGACATCTGTGATCCACCACAGAAACGTGTGAGTGTCGAGAAGGAATCTCATCCCTCAAAGCTCTCCAACAGATCATCCGGAAGAGGAGCATTAAAATCTGGCGAGATCACGATTTTGCCAGCCGCAGTCCCTGGCTTGCGTTGCTCGGGTCGCTCATCGAACGGGACCAGGCGGGCCACCGGCTTGCCCGCCTTGGCGATAATGACCTCCTCCCCACCCATGACACGGAGGAGCAACCGCGACAAGTGCGTCTTGGCCTGGTGGATGTTAACCATCTTTTCCATGTGGAACTCCAATCGATGTTGCTCAGTATTGTATAGCAATCATAGACTAAACTAATGACTTAGTCAATATACTGCCTCATGAGGGCTTGGCATCATTAATTATGCTTCGCGGCTATGGACCTTTTGTAGGGGTTCGAGAGGGTTGCTGCTGTGAATTGGGATTGGACAGTGGGATACCGCATGCGTTTAGTAAGAGTGAGGCTGGGAAAGAGGTTATTTGCCACTTCACGCAGTTTCGGATGGTTGGGTGCCTGGGGGAAGGTTTTATTCTTGCGCGCCGGGCTGCATCTCTTACGACCGTATTCCTGCTTTCTAATCCTCCGGCGGGACGATACGTTCCAGCGCCTTTACCAAAGCCGGTAGATCAACTCTGGCAACCGCCCAGATAATGTCCTCATCAACCTCTAGGTAGTCGTGCACAACCTTATGACGCATCCCGATAATATTCGCCCATGGAATTTCGGGATGTGCCTTTTGAGTCTCAGGTGAGGCGCGCCGTGCAGCCTCACCGATCACCTGAACCAAGTGCGCCAGAGCAAGACGAAGGTTCTCGTCTTGATCATAATCAGCCCTAGAGAGACCTGATGTCTTCGTGACCACCTTCCGTGCTATATCGAGCATATGTCCCAGATACAGCGAGTCATCCTTCGCCATACTGCACCTCGGCGCTGGCCAAAACACGATCACGGATGCGTCGATTCAGGAATTTGGGCGTGATGAGATCCACTTTGCGACCGCCCAGTAGGTTCGATAACTCCCGCTCAATCTCGATGAAACGCAGGCCAACGAGCTGACCAGGCTCGAATTCGACCAGTACATCAACGTCACTCCCCGGACCGAAGTCGTCGCGTAATACCGAGCCGAACAGCGCCAGCCGACGGATGTGGTTCCGGCGGCAGAATTCTGCAATTATGCTGCGATCGATTGGTATTCGAGGGCTCATTCTTCGCTCTCCAGGATGCCCCGCCGCCTTCGCGAAAAAGAGACGGTTAGGACTTGCTTCTCCGTGGCCTGACCCATGCCTAAGGATACTTACACTTTCCGATCCTGTCCACTCCAATAATCACAGCTGTGCACATTTTGTGTAAGACCTCCGAGGTCTGAGAGACCTCGGAGGTCTGCCTACTTGACGATTCGATTATTTCTACCCACACTTTTTGGAGGAGATCCACTTCTAAACAAATCATCAGGCAGTTCAACAAATTTTCCTCTCTACTCAAAATACAGTAGCAAGAAACCGCTCCTGATCTTTCTGGAGCGGTTCGAGTTGTGACCCGCCCAGGATCCGAATCCCGTCTACACCCTTCGGGTACCTTCGGCGCGGGACGAACGGCACCCATAAGACCATTGGGTACGAACGGCCCCGTCTCGCTGCCAAACCCTGGAACCAACTGGTACTTCCTAGCGTCTATCTTTAGAACAGAAAACAGGTGACAATCATCCGGCTATGTATCTAGGAGGGTCCCGGTCATGGCATACAATCTAAAGCGTTTTTTGAGTCGATATCGGCTGCCAGTGCTCATCTCAGTCGTCACGCTGGTAGCCGTCGGCGTTTTCCTTATCGTTCGAAGCTTATCCGCCGACGATTCACCAGGACACATTATCCCATCCAAGGTTGACACCCCGGTGGCACCCAGTGGAGTTGTGTTAACCACGGATGATGCCGAAACCCGCCTATTAATCCTCTTGAGCGAGGGTCAGGAACAGCCCCAGGCGGTTGAGCCCTTACCGGTGGCCACCGGTGAGCCGCTCTCCAACCAGGACCTCCAGCTCGTCCTGGCGCGGCTGCCGGTATTGACTGTCGAGCCAGAGGATAGCCAAGATTTCAGGCTTCCCGATGATGTCCTACCTCCGCCACTCACCGGCGAGACCATCGAGGAGACATTCCCGCCCTCGCAAGCGATAGGTCCGATTCAGGTCGAAGCCGGCCCCCTGGAAGTGCTGCGCTACTCTCCGGAAGGGGAAATCCCCATCGCCCCCTTCGTGAACATCACCTTCAACCAGCCGATGGTGCCCCTGGCGACAATCAGCGACCTGGCGGCTGAAGAGGTACCCGTACAGATTGAACCATCCTTGACCGGTACATGGCGCTGGTTGGGCACCAAGACGCTCAACTTCCAATATGACTCGGCATTGATCGACCGCTTGCCCATGGCGACCGAATATCAGGTCACCGTGCCGGCCGGGACCCAATCAGCGATCGGCGGTGTACTGGCCGAAACCGTCCGGTTCACCTTCACCACCCCCACCCCAACCTTAACCGCCCATTACCCATCTCACGATCCGCAACCCCTGGACCCGCTATTCTTCATCGCCTTCGACCAGCGGATCGACCCCGAAGCCGTGCTGGCTACCATCGAGGTGAGAGCCGGCAACCAGCCGGTCAGCTTAGTGCTGGCAACTGCGGAGGAAGTCGCCAAGGATAATTTTGTGAGCTACAAGGCTGAAAACGCCGGCGAAGGACGCTGGCTGGCCTTCCGGGCGAAGGAATTGCTACCCACCGATACAAGCATCTCGGTCGCCATCGGTCCGGGTACACCGTCAGCCGAAGGACCGCTGGTCACACAACAGCAGCAAAATTACAGTTTTCACACCTACCCGCCGCTGCGCATCGAGGATCACGGTTGTTACTGGTGGGGCGATGATTGCCGGCCGCTGGCGCCGCTCTTTATCGAGTTCAACAATCCCATTGATGTTGAAGTCTACGATGAGGGCATGCTGCGCGTCGATCCGGAAATCCCCGGCGCAACGGTGAATATTTTCGGAGACACGATCACCATCCGCGGCGCGACCCAGGGACAGACGACCTACCGGGTAACCGTGGATGGGGATATTCAGGATGTCTTCGGCCAGACGTTGGGTGAAGATACCCTATTGAAATTTAAGATCGGCCCCGCCGAACCTTTGCTGATGGGACCAGATGAGATCTTGGTAACCATGGATCCCGCGGCCAGTGAGCCGGTTCTATCCCTCTATACGATCAACTACAACAAATTGGATGTGAAAATCTACACCGTTGAGCCATCCGATTGGCCGGCATTCCTGGAATACCTGAGAGAGTTCCAAAGGACGGATTCTCCACCCGATCCGCCAGGTAACCTGGTTTTGGACGAAACCAAACGGCTGGAGATCCCCACTGACGCCCTGACCGAAGTGGGCATCGGCTTGAACGATCTGATGGATGGCGACTTCGGTCATTTCGTCGTTATCGTCAAACCGCACCGCGGCCTGCTCGAGGAAGACCGCTATTGGGAAACCGTACAGGTCTGGGTCCAGGTGACCCAGATCGGCCTGGATGCCTTCGTCGATCACAGTGAAATGGTGGTCTGGGCCAACGCCCTGCAGGACGGCGCGCCGCTGGCCGGGGTGACCATCGAAGCGGGTCCGATCGATAAAACATATATCACCGGTGAAGATGGCATTGCCAGGTTCGACATTCCCTCTGCGGGCGTAGCCTATTTGGTAGCTAGCCAGGGGGAGGATGAAGCCCTCCTACCCCGTTCAACTTACTACTGGGGCGATGACGGTTGGAATCGAAGAACCCTCTACGATGAACTGCGGTGGTATGTGTTCGACGACCGCCAGATGTACCGCCCTGGCGAAGAAGTACACGTTAAGGGATGGCTGCGGCGTATTGGCGCTGGACAGGATGGCGACGTTGGCCTGGTCGGCAGCCAGGCGACTGCGGTACGCTTCCAGATCATCGGCTCCCAAGGTAACGAGATAAGCAGCGGCCGTGCCGAGGTCAACGCCCTGGGTGGTTTTGATTTTATTTTCACCCTGCCCGAAAACGCCAACCTGGGATACGCTCAACTAGTGCTGGATGCTGAAGGCAGCCTCAGTGGGCTGACAAATACCAAGTTCTACCACAGCTTCCAGATCCAGGAGTTCCGGCGGCCGGAATTCGAAGTGTCGGTTCGAAACGAGACGACCGGACCATACTTCGTCGGCGATCACGCGGTGGTCGCGGTTGAAGCTAAATACTACGCCGGCGACCCTCTGCCCAACGCCGAAGTAGCCTGGAATGTGACTTCCTCACCCAGCAACTATCAACCTCCCAATTGGCCGGATTTCACCTTCGGCAGCTGGACTCCCTGGTGGTGGTATTACGAGCCAGCGTACGACGAGATTGTGATCGAAAGCTACACCGGGGTTACCGATGCTTCAGGCAACCACTATCTACGCATGGACTTCGAAGAAGCCGCTATTCCGAGACCGGTCAGCGTGCTGGCTGAGGCCACGGTATTCGATGTCAATCGCCAAGCCTGGGCTGGGACCACCAGCCTGCTGGTGCATCCGGCAAATCTCTACGTGGGTCTGCGCAGTGAACGTTATTTCGTTGAGCGCGGTACGCCGCTGGAGATCGATTTGATCGTCACCGACCTGGATGGCAACCCCGTAACCGACCGACCGATCAACGTAACCGCAGCCCGGCTGGAATGGAAATACCTGAACGGTAACTGGGGCCAGCAAGAAGTGGATGTCCAGGAATGCACCGTGGGCTCCAAACTTGAGCCAGTCACCTGCACTTTTGAAACCCTGGTGGGTGGCCGCTACCAGATCACGGCGGTTGTCGCCGATGAGATGGGCCGCCAGAACCAGAGCCGCTTCACCCGTTGGGTGAGCGGGGGGCAGCAGCCTCCATCCCGGGAGGTCGAACAAGAAGAGGTCACCCTGATACCGGATAAAGAGACCTACCAGCCGGGGGACGTAGCCCAGATCCTGGTGCAGACGCCCTTCACCCCGGCAGAAGGCCTGTTGACCGTCACCCGCAGCGGAATCCTGTATACCGAGCGTTTCCGCATCGAGCAGGGAACCATAACTATTCAAGTGCCCATCGAAGAGAAACACATCCCCAATCTGAATATACAGGTGGACGTCGTGGGTTCCGCACCACGGACAGACGACACCGGCGATGTCGTCGCCGATGTGCCCCCGCGACCTGCCTATGCCAGCGGTCAGCTCAACCTGAGCATCCCTCCGCTTCAGCGTACGCTCTCGCTCCAGGTTTCCCCTAGAGAGACAGAGCTAGAACCCGGCGGGGAAACCACCATCAACGTCTTCCTGGTGGATGCTGACGGCCAGCCGGTATCCGATGCTGAACTGGCCGTGGTCGTGGTTGACGAGGCCATTCTGGCGCTGACCAACTACCAGCTCGCTGACCCCATTTCGGTCTTCTATCGACATCGCTCGTCGGATCTCAGCAGCCGATACAGCCGGGCCAGCATCATCCTGATAGATCCGATGGCGCTAGCCGAAGCTGGAGGCGAATTAGAAGCTCAGGCCCATGTTGTTAAAAGTGGAATGGTTGAGGAGTTAGCCATGGAAGCCCCCGCGGCAGCACCTATGGAAGGGGCTCTTGATGAATTTGGGAGAGGGGGAGGGGCAGCGGCCGAGCCTGAGCCTATCCGTGTGCGGATGGACTTCAACCCGCTGGCCATCTTCTCCCCGGAGGTGCGCACCGATGCCAACGGGGAAGCCCGGGTGGAGGTGACACTGCCCGACAATCTGACCCGATACCGGGTGATGGTGGTCGCCGTAGATAGTGGGGGCAGTCAATTCGGTTCAGCCGAGGCCAATCTGACCGCCCGGCTGCCGCTGATGGTGCGTCCGTCTGCGCCCCGCTTCCTCAATTTCGGCGACATCTTTGAGCTGCCGGTTGTACTGCAGAACCAGACCGATGATCCAATGACCGTCGATGTAGTCCTGCGAACCGCCAACCTCGAGCTCACCGGCGACCCTGGTCTACGGGTGACCGTCCCGGCGCACGACAGGATTGAGGTGCGCTTCCCGACCACTACCGAGATGGCCGGTACGGCTCGTTTCCAGATCGCGGCGGTGTCGGGCGACTATGCCGACGCGGCCACGGTGGAGCTACCGGTCTACACGCCAGCGACGACCGAGGCTTTCGCCACCTACGGCGTGATCGACGAGGGGGCCGTGGCCCAGCCGGTCGCCGCGCCTGGGGATGTCTTCCCGCAGTACGGAGGCCTGGAGATCAACACCTCCTCCACTGCGCTGCAAGCGCTCACCGACGCTGTGCTCTACCTGGTTTCGTACCCCTTCGAGTGCTCGGAGCAGATGGCTTCGCGGATCCTGGGCATCGCCGCTCTGCGTGACGTACTGACCGCATTCAAAGCCGATGGGTTGCCTTCAGCGGAAGAAATGGAGGCGGCCTTGCAGCGGGATATCGAGCGGCTGGGTGGGCTGCAGAACTGGGATGGTGGTTTCCCCTACTGGCGGCGCGGTCGGGACTCGATCCCCTTCATCACCATCCACGTGGCTCATGCCCTGCAGCGAGCTAAATTGAAGGGCTTCGAAGTACCCGAGGATATGCAACCGCGCGTGCTCGAATATTTGCGCGATATCGAGAGCCACTACCCCTACTGGTACAGCACCCGCACCCGCCAAACGCTCAGCGCCTATGCGCTCTACGTCCGCACCTTGATGGGCGACCGGGATCCGGCAAAAGCCCGCAAGTTGCTGAGTGAAGCCGGGTTGGAGGAGTTGTCTCTCGACGCTGTTGGCTGGATCTGGCAAACATTGACGGACGATCCCAATTCCAGCGCTGAACTGGACGCCATCCGTCTGTACATCAACAACCGCGTGGTGGAGACCGCCGGAGCGGCCAACTTCACCACCCACTACCACGACCAGACCTACCTGCTGCTCAGTTCGAACCGGCGAACGGACGGGATTCTGCTGGACACAATGATCATCGACAACCCTCAGAGCGACCTGATTCCAAAGCTGGTCAAAGGGTTGCTGGCGCATCGCACCAGGGGCCACTGGGGTAATACTCAGGAGAACGTCTTCGTTCTGCTGGCTCTCGACCGGTACTTCAACACCTTCGAGGTGGAGACCCCGGACTTCGTCGCCCGCATCTGGCTGGGTGATACTTATGCCGGCGATCACCAATTCGTTGGGCGCACCACCGAGCGGCACGAGACGAAGATCCCCATGGTGTATCTGGTGGATGAAACGCTGGGTGGTGGAGAAACGCAGGATCTGATCCTGAGCAAGGACGGCCCAGGGCGGCTCTACTACCGGCTTGGGTTGCGCTACGCCCCCACCGACCTGTCTCTGGATCCGATTGATATGGGTTTCGTCGTCCAGCGCATTTACGAAGCGGTGGATGACCCCGAAGATGTCTACCAGGATGATGACGGCGTCTGGCATGTCACAGCCGGGGCGCGGGTGCGGGTGAAGTTGACGATGGTTGCTGATAATCGACGCTATCATGTGGCGCTGGTCGATCCGCTGCCGGCTGGGTTAGAGATCGTTAACCCGGTGTTGGCGGTATCTGGAAGCGTCCCCCAGGACCCCGACAGTTCGGATTACCGCTACGGATGGTGGTGGTGGTGGACCTGGTACGAGCATCAGAACATGCGTGATGAACGGGTCGAGGTCTTTACACCGCTGCTGTGGGACGGGGTGTACGAATATACCTATATCGCCCGGGCGACCACACCAGGCACCTTCGTGGTGCCGCCGGCTAAGGCCGAAGAGATGTACTCTCCGGAGGTATTCGGCCGCAGCGGCAGCGATTGGGTAATCGTGGAGTAGCAGGTCAGGCTTCGATATTAAGAGACTGTATTCGAAAAGCACCCTCCCGCAGCAAAACACCCTCCCGCAGGTTTAAAACCTGCGGGAGGGTTAACAAGAAAGACCTCATCTGGCGAGAAATTCATCAATCGCGGCAAAGTACTCCTGCTGATGCGAGAGCGCGATTCCGTGCCCGCCGCCCTCAAAAACCTTCACCTCAGCCTGCGGGTAGAGCCTCCTCATCGCCTGGCGCTTTTCCGGTGGTGTAGAGGGGTCTTCAGAGCCGAACACCACCAGGATGCTGCCGGGCCAGTCCTTCAGGTCGTCAGGTGAAAAAGTGTAGTTCTGGGTCTGATCGATCAGACGCTGCAGCGCAGCGAGCATATCTTCACGCCTTACACGGTAGAACACGACCTCTTTGACAAGTGCCCAGAGCATCGTTAGATCCGGATCACCGGTTCTATCGCTAACCAGCCGGACAAAGGACCGATTGATCAACGCTCGCAGCAAGAAAGTCGGCATGATCCGTAACCAGCGCATTAATTTAGCAATTTGTTGGCTGTTTTCACTATTAGGCGGTCCAATAGCAGTTATGACCAGCTTACGCACCCGTTCGGGGTAGTGCCGCACAAGAGACTGCACTATCCAGCCGCCATAGGAACCACCCATCGCGTAAAACTGGTCAACTCCCAGACGATCTAGCAGCTCGATGAAACCCTCAAACAACTCCTTCAGGTTGTCAATCGGCGGATAATCCGGTGCAATGACCCGGTACTGCTGGGCAAAGTGCTCTAACGACATGAAAGACACCTCGGCGATGGTTGTGCCACCCGCGGGTATAAACAACGCGGTCTCACCTTCTCGGGTATCGATGAACTGCCACTGCCTCCCCTTGATCGTGATCGTCCGATATGGGTAGCGTTCGCGGAACGCCTGCAGGCGCCTGAGAGATTCTTCCGGTACGTCCTGGTACAGTTTGGCGATTTTAGGGTTAGGGCTGGTTATCGTCTGCATCGTTTTCCTCCTAATCACCGGCTGAAGAATCGAGTTGATAACCGTGTTCTTCCCACGCCTTGCGCATCACCGGGTTCCTACTCAGATACTCATCCACAGTCGGTTTAGGAACGGCGTTGAGTGGGCATGAGAAATTCACACATCGCGGGCAGACATGTTTCTTCAGGCTGAAGGCGAAGCTGACGAACCCGGCCAGGGTCAACACCGCCAGGATGTACTCACCACCTAGTATCAGGAATGGGAACGGGTACGCAACCAGTGCCCCAGCCCCGACCAGGAACTGCACTTTCTCCTCGGCGCTCATCGGCTCCGGGTGGTAACGCCATATCTTGATCACCCCATAGTTGGCCAGGCAGTGCAGCACGCGTGTCTCCTCAGCCCAGTACGGGCAGTGGCTGCACAGTATGCGTGCTTCCCACACAAAAAAGAAGAAGACCATGTACCCCGCCCAGCCGGCCAGCCACCAGCTGAACCCGCCCCGAATCATCCCGGCCACCGCGGCGATTGCCGGTGGGGAGAACAGCGCCAGGAAATACAGCAGGTCGCCCCGGTTGAAGCGGCAGTTCAGCCCGTCCTCGATGCCGCATCCCGCGCAGTTGGCTTTATCCTGCCACGTGCAGATGCGGTATGGGTTTCGCGTTTGATCATGTCCAAGATACAGCGAGTTATCCTTCGTCATACTGCACCTCAGCGCTGGCGAAAACACGATCACGTATGCGTCGATTCAGGAATTTGGGCGTGATGAGATCCACTTTGCGAACGCTTAATAGGCTCGATAACTCCCACTCAATCTCGATGAAACCCAGGCCTACGAGCTGACCAGGCTCGAAATCGACCATTACATCAACGTCACTCTCCGGAACGAAGTCGTCTCTCAATACCGAGCCGAACAGCGCGAGCCGACGGATGTAATTCCGGCGGCAGAATTCTGCAATCTTGTCGCGATCGATTGGTATTTGAGGGCTCATCCTTCACTCTCCAGGATGCCCTGCCACCTTCGCAAAAATGAGACGGTTAGGACTTGCTTCTCCGTGGCCTGGCCCATGACTAAAGATACTTATACTTTACGATCCTGTCCACCCTGACAATCTCAGCTTTGCACATTTGGGTAAGACCTCCGAGGTCTATCAGACCTCGGAGGTCTGTCGAACTATTGGCAACCTTTTATAGCAAGTTGTGGGAAACTGCTTGACAAGCAGGATTACATGTCTGGCCTAACAAGTCAAAATACCCCAATCGGTGAATAGGTTTCCGATTAGGACGATAAACGCGAGAGACAATTATCTTGTAATGACCGAGCTCAGGCGCCTATCGGTAATATGCTTTGTAATCCGCGGGAATCTCACTCGGGCAATCTCCGGTACCAAAAACAACCGCCAACTCCATTTCCGAAAGCAGTTTCAGATAGACAAATCGCGAAGGAACCCAGCAATCCACATAGCAGTGCTCGGTCGTCACCATCGCCGGTGGGAGATACGTAGCCTGTTCCGGACAGGCCCGCAGCTCTGCCTGCGTGGTTCGTACGATAACGAACTCACCACCCCCGGCACCTGCGTCTGCCCGACGTCCAGGTCCGAGCCATGGTCCATCGGATCGATTTCTGGCGAATCGAACCACGCGCCGGCGATTGTGCCGGGGATGTCTCCCGAGGCGCTCCCGCACTCTCCCTCCGGGAGCAGCGAGTACATCTGTCGCTGTAGATCTCCCTCGAAGTAGTCATAAGGGCAATCGGCATACAGCAGGATGTTAAGATCCCAGGTCTCCTGATACCGCGCTTGATTGGCAAACTGGTTGGTCTTAGTTCGGTTGTAGACTCCAAAGTCCCAATTGTTGGCGGTGATGGTGCCACGGGTGTAGCCGATCAGATCGCCGGCATGCACAAACACCGGTGGACTAACCTCCACTGTACGGCTGGTGTCGGTGGGAACTGAAGGCACGACAGTCGCCAGTTCATCCACCAAACGATCGACATGAGCGAACTTATAACTGACCTCGCAGCTCACATCGAACCAAACGAAGTACTGGGCTACGTCGTGCCATCCTCCATCTTCACCCTGCATGGGCTGCGAATAATATGAGGCTCTGGTCAACCAAGAGTCGACCGGTGCGTAAATCGGTACTTCATAAACGCCCCCACTGGGATCATCGCCGATCCACACGTAGCTGTGGTGAATGATCGAGTGGGAGATCACGCCGAGGGGACTAATGAAGCTGATCATACTCAGATCGGTGAAAGGGGAGGTGAAAACCGGATGGGGGTTGCTCTCACAACCAAGTAAGGAGGCCTCGTCTGTGGGTCCTTCTCCATTTAACTCGGATCCGTTAATTGTAGGGCGTTCTGAGATTGGCGTTCCAGTGCTGATCGGGGTTACCAATACAGTATTAACCGGTGTAGCTTGGTCATCAGGAGGACCACAGGCTGCTGTGAACAGGATAAGCAGTACAATAAATACAAACTTCGAAGCATTCACATAGCAAAATCCGCATTAAGCGGTAGAACCAATCTTCACCCCCAGTTCTTTCGCCTCCGCCATCAGACTATCATTCTGACGAATCTCCCCAGCCTTATCAGCGCTCCCATAGACCATCCCGACGATTTCGGCGCCAATATAGTTGTAAGCATCCTGGAATGTACGCAATGCGTTGACCGCTCCGGAGTTGAAAGGATCTGCATCACCATAAGTCAGGACGATGCCGATTTGCTTCCCGGTAAGCGCGTATCTCGAGGGATCGCCGCCTCCCAATGCATAACACCGGTCGATGAACAATTTGGTCTGTGCGGAGACGGTAAACCAATAGATCGGACTGGCAATCACCAGAGCGTCCGCCTGGCGTAGCTTTGGGTAGATGTTCTGCATATCATCATCGACGATGCATTCATCTTCCATACTCGCGTGACATGCTTCGCACGCGTCGCAGGGCCGAATATCCATGCCATGAAGGTAGAAAACATCGACCTCCGCCCCAACCGACTCAGCGCCGGCTGCTACCTGGTCGGCCAATATCGCGCTGTTTCCATTCCTTCTCGGGCTTCCTTTTACAATGACCACTTTCTTGGCTCTCATTGGATTCCCTCCATATACCTCTAAAATCGATGACATATATGAGTGCACTGAAAAACTACCCGCGCGTCGGGGGGTGGGGTACTGGGGGGGGTGGGGGCGGCCCCCCCACCCCCACATGTACCGGTTCCCTTCTCAAGGTTAACCTTTTTTCAGTGGAGTCATATATATTATGCCAAATCATCATAGCATGGAAGCATTATTTATGAGCACCATTATTTTCACCCCTCACTTCTTTGGCAAATCCCTTTCGGGCTGAAAAGCTGAAGTCCTTACCGATAACGGAGCAAAATTCGCTATACTAGGCAAGTAATGTCTTAGTGGGAATGAGTGTCTTCTATTACCGATGAAAGAAGGAGCAACAAATTTGAGACGCGCTTATATCTGTCTGTTCTTATCACTCCTGATGACCCTCCTGCTAAGTTGCTCCGCGCAGCCGTCTTCTCCAACAATAATTTCCCATACTCTTCCCCCTCCACCAACAACACCTCCTACCCATACTGCCACTAGTACCCCTAACCCTACTGCGACCCGCAGCATGAGATTGATCTCAACCTCCACCCCCACAATTACAATCTCAGCTGTTCCTTCTTCCCCGACGGGCGTAATTACCGAAATTTCCACCAGATCTGGTAAAGCACCTTCCTTACCCCATATCGATGTCTACTTCATTACCAATGGTAGCCGTGACGAACCTAACCTCGCCCTCACATTCGATCTATGCCAAAAGCCGAGCGATCCAACGGGGTTCGATGAGGGCATTTTCAATGCACTTATTAAATACAATGCACCAGCGACTTTCTTCCTGGGTGGCGACTGGATGCGTACACACCCAGAGGAAACTCTGCTCCTGGCGGGTAACTCATTATTCGAACTTGGCAATCACTCTTGGAGCCATCCTGACATGAGGGAACTGACTGAAGCTAAAATCAGCGCTGAGGTTCTCAAAACTCAGGACATCATGTACCAATTGACTGGCGAGCAACCCAGGCTCTTCCGCATGCCCTCCGGGTTTTACAATGATTTGGCCTTGAGCGTCATCGCCTGGCATGGACTCTATACTATTCAATGGGATGTTGTTACCGCAGACCCCGTGCCGGACAATACCGCCGAGAACATGCTCGAAATTGTAAAGGACCGCGTTCAAAATGGTTCGATCATCATTATGCACGCTAATAGTCGTGGATGGCATACAGCTGAGGCTCTCCCATTGATTATTGAATACCTGCGCGGCGAAGGGTACACACTGGTAACAATCTCCCAACTCATTGGCTTGGACCCTTTGCCTTAAAAGCAGGATTAGACGAGAAACCAAGCTTCGCGATCCCAATCCCCACCTATACCTTGGATCAGCACACATCATTAATGATGTACCATTGTAAGCAATCAATTGCACCTAAGATGGGGTGGAGCGAGGCTGAAGCGTGATATGAAATTTTTATTCCCTCAATGCCGAAGCGCAGCGACTTGCTGGAGAAAAATAACCGACAAAAAACAGTCGGTTGCCAGCTACCAATTATTCGCCACGCATCGCTTGCCCCGATAAAAATAATCCTTATAAATTACCGGATATAGAGGTTACCCATGAGTCAGCGTCACCGCTCCTATCCATATCTAATCGCATTTCTCCTCCTGCTTGCGACCTTGTCATGCAACATTCCAGGTCTCGAGGGAGAAGTCGAAACGCCCACCAAAGAGCCACCCGTAGCTGCTCCCACGGAGACCAGCCGTCCCCCAAAACCGCCTAAACCTACACCCTCTAAGACTAGTCCACCCCCAAAGCCGACGCTAATGCCCACAGAGGACATTACAACCGTCACGCCCTGCATGCTGACTGTAAACAGCGAGGTCACCGCTTATAAGCGGCCGAGCCTGGAAGCGGAGGTCTTCGCCGTCATGCCGGTCGGCATGCCCTTCTATGTTGAAGCGCGTACCGCGGATGGGTGGATCGGCTTTGATCCCGCTTATGCGCAAGCGGCGAACATCGGCGTCTTCCATCACCGTTGGGTTCAAGAAAGTAGTGATGTGACCCTCGAAGGAGATTGCGCCGAGATTCTGGTTGTCGTCGGTCCCCCACCAGGCGTCTGCTTCACCATGCCGATGGACGATGTGCCCATCTATGCTGCTCCTGACACATCCTCTGCGGTCCTTATAACTTTGCACATATACGACTACGTGAAGGTTGAAAGTAAGACAGCGGATAATTGGTTTGCGGTTGACCTGGGTGTGGGAAATGTGGAGATGGAGGAAAATGGTTGGATGGAGGGCATGTATGCCAATTTCAATGGCCCATGCATAGATCTTCCGATTGTTTCACCTTAAGAGAAATTCTCTATTGCCCCCCAGTGTGAGTGTGGGGACAGGTGTCCTACGAAGGCTCGTCCATCTGAGCCTCAATGCAACACAGATGAGGATTTTTGTCCGAAAGGTATACATCTCTACTATCTGGTGGAGTGTGAGGAAGATCCTTCTACAGACACGAATTCTCGATTATTCATCAATGTCTAACCATAACACACCTGTTGGAAGATTGAGCCCTCGGATCCTCCAGCCTTGCCACGCTGGACACACACCTGATAACCATTGACTTTCCCAATCCGGAGACTGGGCGACAAGAAACGATCCGCTAAGACAACCCAGGAGCAGAGCTTGATCGTCCGGACGCCAAGCAAGCAGATTACCCTCTTCTACTTGAACCTTGGTGCTTACCTGCCCACTTTCATCGAACGAATAAACCCAGTAACGATTACCATCTTTAACTACGGCGTGCATACCATCAGAAGACATAAACATAGAATCAGGATCGATCACCCTATCCAGGGTTTCCATGGTGCCATCAGGCATTATCCGTAGGAGGGTATTCTTTCTTATTGCTACGAGGAATTGCGCGAGGGATTCCTGTGCTGCGAGGCGCTTGACGCTATTCTTGGGACTGGTTCGTAATAATAGGAGCTCGCTCGTTTGATCATCAATGAGATACAATTCTTCATCCCCATCTTCTTTCTCTACCAATGCCAGTACCCAACCGCCCTCTTCATTGTTAAGAGTAATCGCTGATTTCACTCTTTCCAAGACATTCACCATCTCACCAGTAACAACATCACCAATCAAAAGGTTTCCTCCGTTTACTGCACCAGGCCCGCTGTACCAGAACATGAACCGTTCATCGCTGAGCCATCCGCCAAACATGGGCCAAGCTTCGCCCATGCTGCTGTCAGCAAAACGGAGAAGACTCCCCCCATGAAGGGGCGCCCACCATAAAGCTCTTGGGGCGACAGCGTAGGGTTCAATGTCTATGGGATAGTACTCGTATTCATAGTGAATGATTCCAGCCCCATTGGGTGACCAGATAGGTTCTGCAGCTTGATTGGGACCACTGCTCTTGCGCTCGATCGTGTCGTAAAGAGAATCGTAGACATATAGATCCGATGATGGACCCTCGATCGCAGCTATAAAAGCTAAATATCGCCTGTCGGGCGACCAGGCCGGTTTGCTCCAAGAGGTGACACTCGTCACATAGAGAACCTCTAACGGAACTTCATTTAATGCATAAGGTTGTGCGGTAACCTCGTAATACGATGTCAAAGGCGTGATTTCAATCAGTTCAAGGTTAGGCAACGTTACAAGGACCAACCGTTCATTGTAATAATACGAGCTATAGCAACCCTCGCCCATTGACTCACCTAGGATGACGGGCACGCGACCCTTTGAATCGAGCCCAAACGTGAATGCACATCCCTCTGCGAGCCGTACACGGGTCAACTCCCCAGGCAGAACTGCACCGAGCAGTGGTTCTGCATCTGTGCCAGCTCGATAAAGCACGACGGCATTCTCTAGGATGGCAGGACTTAGCTGTGTTGCTGTTACTGTAGGTGTTCTTGGAGCGCGAGTAGGCGTCTTCGGAGGTTCAAGGATGGCTGTAGCTGGGCGATACGTTGGCGTGGAGCTTGAGATAGCTGTTGCAGGAGCCGGTGTATAGGAGGGTTGAGGGACAGTCGTCAGTACTGTGTCGCAAGCCGATAGGTACAAAACGATAAATCCGAATAGATAGGCAACCCTCCGAATGGTCATTCGATGCCCCCTTTCTCGCTTTCCTGAACCTTATGGAGATTCTTTCTGTGCCAAGACTTCCTTAAAACACATATTGTGTGCACGCTAGTGTGGGGTTGCCTACAGCAAGAACATGTTTATCTGTTGTATTCCTGGAGTCCCAAAGAGCAAATGCTTGGTCGTTATGGGATCTCAATTACAGCTAGAGGATGGTCGGGATTGAAATACAATTGTTCCATTCTGCCATCCAGGTATGCAATATAGCTTGGTTCTCCAACGATCAACATACACGTGCTATCCGGGCACCAG
>JAUWHR010000023.1 GCA_030605795.1 Anaerolineae bacterium
GCGCAGCCCGCACTCCCTCATATACCGGTCCTCTTCTCGCGGTTGACCTTTTTTCAGTGGAGTCCTTACAGAGGCTGGTGAAACGAGCAACGTGATCCTTATAACTATGTTGTAGTGAAGGAAATAAACCTTCGTGACACGCACTCTCTGCAAGAGAGGTATGGCGAAAAGGACATGTCGGTGATGACCATTGGGAAGGTCGGCGAAAACCTGGTTGCCTTCGACTGTACCAATCCTGAGCGAAGCCGAAGGAAGCACTTCGAAGCACTCGAGATAGGCATGACAAGGCTGAGTGACCCCTTAGACCAACTTGGGTTAGGCTTACCCATGTAGAAGGGTTCAGTATAAGTATCACTATCTCCGTTGCTCGGCTGGCTACAGCAACCGTTTAAATACTTCTGGGGACAGGGAGTCTAACCGATCAACGATGATGTCCGCATTTGACAATCCGATAGCAGAGGTCGTAGTGGTAACGGCGATACACTTCATACCACCCCGCTTTGCCGCTTCAACCCCCGCTACCGAATCCTCAATAACAACGCAATTCTTAGGTAGAACACTAATTCGCCGCGCGGCTTCGAGGAACACCGCAGGATCTGGTTTACCCGGCAGGTCGTACCCTGACACGATAGCATCAAATCGATTGCGTATCCCCAGCTCATCAACCAGTACATCGATGTTGGCACCAGGCGCAGAAGAAGCGATCGCCTGACGTACACCCCAGTCACTCAAGCGCCCCAACCATTCGACAACCCCTGGCATAGGGCTCACGCGTCCACGGATTGCTTGGCGGAAAGCCTGTTCCTTGCGACCGGCAATTGCAACAACCTGCTCCGGTGTAGGCGGTTCACCAAGCAGATGCAACAGGGTATCGAAGTTATTCATGCCAAAAATCGCCATGAAAAGTTCGCGCGAGAATTGGATACCGTATTCGGAAAGGACCTGCGACCAAGTTTCAAAGTGGAGCTCACCGGTGTCCACCAGCACACCATCCATATCCCAGAGTACGCCTCGCTCAACCATCATATTGTCCACCCACCATCCACCCATCTATGAACTGCTCGCATAAACTTCCACCCATACCAGGAGGCTGGCATAATTCGTCCCGATATTCTTTCACATCCGCGGGAACTCAACCTTGAGCACATCCACACCGAGAGGGGTGAGATGATGAGCGATCTTGATAATAACCGGTAGATTCTCATTCGAAGTGTATTTCTTCCATCCTTGATCCAAAGGAAATGAAAGTGGCTCGAGAAAGAGCGGAATAGTTATTATAATCCTACCGATCTTGTTCGCCTTCCTCCACTCCCAGCACTGGATCGTCCGGGGTTTACATTTTCGGAGTCTACTGAAAAAAGCAGACGCACACAGAAAAAAAACTCACCCGCTTGGTTCGACGAGATCGACCCCGACTAGAGTGGGAATTAATGGGTGCACTATTGGGCTCCCGAGTGGCAAGCTATAATCTGCGGATCGCCCGAAAGCTACCTCGATTGGATAATGGACCTCAGATTAGACCGAGTCTACCTTGATAGGGTCGACGCTTACTGGTATTACCCGGAGCAGAGTCGTGAAACGGCGGCAAATGAAATGGTGGATTTTGTGATTGCTTTAACCAAGTATGCCTGTGAACAGTGCCCGGGGTTACATTCCCTATATCGCTGACCGCTCCTTGGGACGGTTGCGTATCAATCCCGATTTCGAACCCGATTGATTAGATGGTATCATGACCACTCGTCACTCCAGGGAGAAATAGAGGTGAGAAACTTCACTCAACGGCGGATAGACCGATTCTTCGCACTACCCTACGACACAGCCACCAGCCCAGAGGTTGCCCAACACTTCCGTCGCAACTTCCTGGTCAATGTCGGCGACATCACAATGTGGTTATTTGGTGTGAGCTTCGTATCGGTGACTGCCATCCTGCCAGTCTATGCTGCCAAACTGACTGATTCTCCCCTGGTCATCGGTCTGATCCCCGCACTTAGCGACGCCGGCTGGTTCCTCCCGCAATTGTTCATGGCCCCATACGTGGAACGGCTAACGCGCAAATTGCCGACTATCACCTGGCTGGGAGCACTGGAGCGGGTGCCTTATCTGGCCCTGGCTCTGGCTGTCCTGTGGCTAAATACCCTACCCCGTCAGATAGCGGTAGTGGCTTTCATGGTCATAATTGCCTGGAAATCGCTGGCCAGTGGTTTGGTCGCCATGCCCTGGCAGGAGTTAATTGCTACGGTCATCCCCGTTTCACACCGCGGTCGGTTCTTCGGGATCTCGCACCTGGCTGGTCAGTTGTTGGGTGTGGCGGGAGCATCCATCGCAGCGATAATCCTGGCGCGTTTACCCTATCCTCGGAACTTCGCCTTGATTTTTTTCATCGGCTTCTTAGGCATAACTCTGTCCTATGTGTTTCTCATGTTGAACATCGAGCCGCAAACAACCCAAGCGGCAGTCCCACAAAACAACAACCAGCACTATCTTCAGCGATTGAGCAGCATTCTACGAGGAAATGCCAACTTCCGGACCTACCTACTCAGCCGAGGGTTTACCTACTTCGGTGGTATGTTTTACGGTTTCATGGCCGTCTATGCTGTGCAACATTTCGGACTACCCGACTCACAGGCAGCGGTATTCACTGCCATCTTGTTTGGAAGCGGAGTAGCTGGTTACGCTTTATTGGGTCCGATCGGCGACCGCCTGGGACACAAGCGGGTACTAGAACTGACCGGCGTCTTCCGGCTTGCCGCCTTGCTGGTGGCACTACTGGCGCAGTCTGTAGAAGTCTTCTATGCAGTCTTTGCCTTGATGGGTTTTAGCAGCGCTGGCGGCGTGCTGGGCGACCTGAGTATCGCCATGGAATTCGGACCTGAGGTCGAGCGACCAACATATATCGGTCTTGCCCGTACAGTGACCGGACCGATATTATTCCTAGCCCCCCTGGTGGGCGGCGCCATCCTACAGTGGACGAACTATCCAATAATGCTCGGTTTTTCACTTTTTTTCTCTGTCGCTGGCCTTGGCATACTGCGGTTTCGAGTTGCCGAACCGCGCCATCTGTCTACTGCCACTGCCTCACATCACGGATCGCAGATGTAAATTGGACCGACTAGCTCGCCCCAAATCTCCGCCATCGTCCGGTCAACCCTTTTCCTGGCAATGGCAACCCTATTTTTGATTGGATGCACCACTGTATCTTCGCACCGCCACACCCACACATATATCACCTTTTCCCGCTGGTAGTTGTTTTTCTAAAGTAGACTCTTTTTTTACAGCATCCTGGGCGTTATGCTGGCGCCACTCCATCGGTCATTGGCTTTCACCAAGTCCACATGCGTGGCGGGAGCCTCTGTATCAATTTAGCAGTTGGGTCATCCTGGGGGATCAAAAAAGTGAGGCGCCGGACCTTTTCAGTGTTGGTTCCGGCGCCTGGGGCAGGGTGCCAAGCGGTGCAAACCTGAAATCCCCGCCTTGAGACCAGTATTGTAGTGATTATAAATGGGAAGTCAAGCGACGGGACACAGACTTGCGCGTTCGGTGTCAAGATCTATTCAGTATCCTGCCGGGAACCAAGCGGTATAAGAAAGGGTTAAACATGGTCTGAGCCTAGCTAAAAATCAATGTTCTGGTACGTTGTTTGCGCCCCTTAAGGGATCTCATCGCGTGGCAACAAATTGAGGGCGTGAACCATCGTGCGATTAAAAACCATCGCCGGCGCGTCCGCCTGTACCCGAGGAAAAAGGATCGCGGATAGTTTAGCATTGTACATGGGCACGAAGTTACTATCCCCCTCAAACATTAGCGCAGCGAAATCAAACCTCGCTCCACTTTCGATTAGCCCACGCAGTTCATAGCCGCCCACCAGGATGTGAACCCGGTGTGGGAATGGCTTAGTGTAGCCAGCCCGGGTAGCGCTTGACGGACCCAGCCCGGTACGGCTTTCGACGATTGCTGCCGCAATCTCGTCCTTCACCAACCACAACTGACTAATTCTCTCCGCTTGCTTGGTGATCTGGTGGAGCGGGTTCAGTTCACAATCTTCGATCTCGATGTACGATTCAGTGGGCCGATTAAGAACGCTGAACAGGCCTAGTACGCCGGAAATGATCTGGCCAGTGATACGGTGAGTAGTGGTATAGACAACCACGTTCGTCGGTTTCATAACACTCCCCTCCACCCAATGTAGGTGGCTCACAAACCTTTGCGCAGTCGGGTCCGTAAACAGTTCTATTTTTCAATTCTAGCCCAGTTGACGTTTCTGTTCAACATCTTCTGAGACCGGCGTCGGCCTGGATCTCTGCCGCTTCAACCGGGAGTTTTTCTCCTCGCCTCTGAGGGAAATTGGCTTATTCCCCCGACACCCTCTTCATCGTTGCCAGTGCCGGCAGTGAAGTTCCCCACAAGGAGATGGAGGAGATCCACCTCATCGCTAGGGGATTGTAGCTGACCTATAGCCTCGCCCCCAGCATGGAGAAGAACTGAACGTAGATCACCGGGCTCGCTTGCTCGACAGCGAAGCTCTGGTAATAGTCAGTCTCTTGTCATTCGAATGACACACCTTCGGATCCCAAGCATGAGAATATTTATGCAGGAAAGAGCGACACATAGGTGATCAGGAATGGGACTAACATCGGCTTTCAAAGCGATTATAATCCACAGATAGTAATATTTTTCTGGGAAAGGAGTGGCAATGCCCACGGTTGAAGTCTCTCATATACACAAGTCTTTCGGCCCCACGCAAGCGGTAGATGATGTGTCCTTCAGAGTTGAGAGGGGCGAGATATTCGGGCTCCTCGGTCCAAACGGCGCCGGTAAAACTACCACCATTCGAATAATACTCGACATCTTCAAACCGGACAGCGGGCAGGTGTCCGTACTCGGTGGCTCCTTAGATGAGACCAAGAAGAATCGCATTGGCTATCTGCCTGAGGAACGCGGTTTGTATAAGGACCAGAAGCTGGAGACAGTGCTGCTCTACCTAGGCACACTTAAGGGGATGGAGATGAGTGCCGCTAACGAGCGGCTCGGGGAATGGCTGCATCGCTTCGACCTCTACCAGCATCGTCATAAGAAGGTCCAGGAGTTGAGTCGGGGCATGCAACAGAAAGCACAGATCATCGCCACACTGCTGCACGAACCGGATTTGATTATAGTAGACGAGCCCTTCTTAGGCTTGGACCCGGTGAACACCCGATTGATCAAAGAAGTTATTGAAGAACAACGCTATGCAGGCCGAACGATCATCATGTCCACCCACCAGATGTACCAAGTCGAGGCTTTGTGCAACCGGATTGTCCTGGTAAACCATGGGCGGACCGTGCTCTACGGCGAGGTTGAGCAGATCAAGCGCGATTTCGCCGGCAACGCGGTGGTAATCGAAGGGCAGGGTGATTTCAGCGACCTACCGGGGGTGCTTCAGACGCGACGCGAAAACAGCGATTGGCACCTCGCCCTCCAACCTGGCAACAACCCCCAGGATGTGTTCCGCGCCCTGGCTACCCGAGAGGGAATCAAGATCGAACGTTTCGAGATCGCCGAACCCTCCCTGGACGACATTTTTATTTCGGTGGTGAAGGGCGATGACGAAGTAGAAGGGGTTGATAATGGGTAAGTTCTGGCTGGTTGCCAAGCGTGAATTTCTGTTGCGGGTCCGTCGCCGTACGTTTCTGGTGGCCACATTTGCCGTACCCCTGGGGTTCGCCGCCCTGATAGCCGTGGGCGCGTCCATCGCCATCAGGAGTGAGGACAAGCTGCCCATTGGCTACGTGGATAATTCCGGGGTCCTCGCCCCAGCCATCGCCCCTTCGCTGGACGAAGGTGACCAGACGGTCGAAATCCGCGCCTACCAGGACGTAAGTGTAGCTCAGACTGACCTGGAGACCGGCGATATCCAGGCTTACATCGTCCTGCCGGAAGATTACCGGCAGTCCCAACAGGTGACAGTGTACTACTGGGAGGATAAACCCAGCGATGATGCCTGGGAGGCTTTTAATGATTTCCTGCGGACAAACCTGCTGGTGGATTTACCCGAGGACAGGCGACAACTCGTCTTGAAAGAGTTGGCATGGACCGTTCGATCAGTCGACGGTCGTCGCCAAGTCACCGCTGGTATTGGAATATTGAATCTGATTCTCCCTTTCATTGCCAGCTTCATCTTCTACCTATCCGTGATGACATCCGGGGGGTACCTGCTTCAGGCTGTAGCTGACGAAAAGGAAAACCGCACGATAGAGGTCATGGTGACTTCGCTGACGCCGGAGCAGTTTATTGGCGGCAAAGCCGCCGGCTTATTGGCTGTCGTACTGACCCAACTCACGGTCTGGATAATAACCATCGTCATCGCCCTCATCACCGCGGCAACGATGTTGGAATCGTTCCCAACCCTCAGCGTGCCATGGTCCTTCCTTTTAGTGGTAACGCTGTATTTCCTGCCCACTTTTGTGCTCATCGCCGGGATCATGACTGCCATCGGCGTAATGGTGGAGGAGGCAAAACAGGGGAATCAAATCGCCGGGGTGATAAATTTGGTGTTCATGGCGCCATGGTTCCTCAGTACCCTGATTTTTACCAATCCGGACCATCCGGTCCTAGTGGTCCTTACAATGATTCCTTTCTCGGCTTTCCTAACCACCGCCATGCGTTGGAGCATGACCGCGATACCTGCTTGGCAGCTTGTGGTGAGTTGGCTGCTGCTGGTTGCTTCGGCTGGCTTCAGCCTCTGGGTTTCTGCCCGGATTTTTCGTCTGGGAATGCTGCGCTATGGTAAGCAGTTCAGTCTACGCACAACCCTGGGGACACTTCGCAATCGCCGCTCCCAGATCAAGCCCCGGGCACACCCGGCGGAGGTTGGCCAAGATGGGTAAAATCCTACTGGTCATCAGATACGAAATTCAAACTACTATTAGAAAACGTTCTTTCTGGATAATGACCTTTCTGTTTCCGGTCCTAATAATTGCCCTCTCCCTCGGATCGCAGCTATTGGCGGAGAAATCCTTCGCTGACGAAGAAGAAGTAGGGCTCCTCCGATCTAAAGAGGCTGGAATAACAGGTCTCGTGGACGAAGCGGGATTGATACTCCACCTTCCTCCAGATGTACCGGCCAAATTGCTGCAGACATTCCCCAACCAAGCATCAGCGCAGGTTGCGTTGGAGGCGAATGAATTAGACCGGTATTACCTCATCCCGGAGGACTTTCATCAGACAGGAGAGGTGATCCTGGTTGTCAGCGACTATTCTCCCCTTATCAATCTATCTTCGAATACCATCTTCGAGTACATCATCGACGCTAACCTCATCGGAGACGATGCTCTGGCTCGCTTAATGATCGACCCGACGCCAAATGAAGTCTTATACCCACAAGCCGTAGATATTCAGGCTGAGGACGACATCGGGGTTACATCTTTCCTCGTCCCCTACACCACGATGATGCTGTTCTTCATGCTCATTTCCATGACCGGTAATATGATGCTCACCAGCGTTACCAAAGAAAAAGAGAATCGCACAATGGAGGTACTGCTTCTCAGCCTCCGTCCGCGAGAGTTAATGGCGGGCAAGCTACTCGGATTGGGGATAGTAGCACTCCTTCAGATGAGCATCTGGCTTGGCGGGGGTCTTCTGGCACAAGGCAGCGGCGGGCAGGTATTGAAATCCTCCCTTGCTGCCCTCACACCGAGCTTCATCCTTTGGGCCCTCGCCTACCTCACGCTCGGTTACCTCATGTACGCATCTATCCTGGGCGCGCTTGGCGCATTGGCGCCTACAGCTCGAGAAGGAGCACAGTTCTCGTTCCTCGTCATGCTGCCGATAATAATCCCGCTAGCGCTAAACACCGTCTTTGTCGAATCCCCCCATGGAGGGTTGGCAACTTTCTTGAGCCTGTTCCCTCTATCAGCGCCTACCTCGATGGTAACCCGGTTGGCAAGCGGTGCGGTTCCCGCCTGGCAGCCAATTGTTGGGTTGATCGGACTAGCGGGAACGACATCCCTCTTTATCTCTCTTGCGGCGCGTTTCTTCCGCGCCGACACGCTTCTATCCAGCGCCGGCTTAACTCGCCAAAGGCTCTTAGAAGCTTTACGTGGAAAGTTAAATTAGGAAGGACGTCCTTCACGGCTCCGTTAGCACGCAATTGTCAAAAGGCGGAAGGTAGTAATTTCGCCCGCCACACCAGGCACCGGCCGAAAACGCACTGTCTCTATAGATCCCCTGGAACTGGTTCAGGTTGTCCAACATCTTCCATTCAAACGAAACGCCATCATGCCAGGGTTCCCCAAAGGTTCCGATCACACTTTTCCCATCTTCACATACAGCGCCATCGACCAACATCAAATAACCATCACAATTGTACAAAAAACCGAAAACATTTCCCGCCAACGACTGTGCAAGGCCCATCGATACGATTTGCTCGGCCCCTTGTATAGTGGGATCCTGCAGCAACCATTCCCCACTCCAGTCATCGGCACTACGCGTGACCTCGTCCGTAACCGTGATAATAACCCAAAGTTGGCCCACTACTACGCCTGATGAACTAAACAACTTCCAGTGACCTTGATATGTGCCCGGCTCGTCTGGAGCTCTAAGGAAGAGTGGAACATCAACAACATCTCCTTGTTCCACCTCCCACATCGGATCTGCCCAAGATCGATCCCCCAAGATGGGTTGGGGTGATAATCCCAGCGGGAAGAAAAGTGCAACAGCCGAATCTGGCCCACTCATTTGGTCTCCATATGAAAAAATCAAATTATATTCATAGCTCAACCAGGGGCAGGTACCGATGTTCTTCAAACGCCAAATCTTGAAGAAAATTTCTCCGGGACTTAAGACAGTGCCGTCAGGGATGGTGACGTCATCCAAGAATTCCGCCTGATTGCACAAGTCCTTTGTTGGTGTTGTTGATGACCTCAGGTCTGGGCTAGACTCCTGGGTAGGTGAGGTTATGGTGATTGTACCCGTCGGCATTGCACTTGGCTTGGAGGTGAAGGAAGGTGTGGGTTGAACGCTTATCACACTGGTGGGAATTTCTTGGGCCGGCACTCCGGTCGGCTGTAGGGGTGAAGTATGGGTGAGAGTCGGACTCAGCGAGGTTTGTTGCGTTGTGCAAGCTGCTACCAACAGGAGGGTTGTCAACGCAAAACTGATGTACAACCACGCTCTATCGATTCTCATTGAAGATCTCCTTCACTTTCAAAGCATAATCGGAGGTTATGACCCTCTATACATAGTATAAAGAGACCCAGAGAAAATAAAAGGGATATTGTCAAATGTTGTGGATCAGACATATTAGGCAGCGATCCTCATGGGTGTGTTCTCTACCAATAGCTCTTCATCCTCAACAATGTGATGGGCAACTTGTTTTCCGTCTTTGAACTCTATCCCAGCTCGCACCAA
>JAUWHR010000028.1 GCA_030605795.1 Anaerolineae bacterium
ATCCGATCTATGATCAGGCGGTGGAGGTAGTGCGAAATATGCGCCGGGCTTCGATCTCGCTGCTTCAACGGCGACTGCGCATTGGTTATACTCGTGCCGCCAGACTGATCGACCAAATGGAGGAACGAGGTATCGTTGGGCCCGCGCAGAGCGGTTCGCAACCACGTGAAGTGCTCGATTACGGCGAGCTAACTCTATCAAGTGAGGACTAATACTTGGGCGTGCTTGGTGTCCCCCTCTTTGACCTCCCCGCGAGCTTAAAGCTCGCGGGGAGGTGAGATCGGCGATTTACTCAGGCAAAGGGAAAGAGAAAGTTTGCAACTGCTTTGCTACCGTGTTATTATTCCAACAATCCTTTTTTGGAAATAGCTGGTATAAAGGATAGATTATTAGGAAAGGAGTGAGCCTAGGGAAACTTAACCATACTGTATCCTAATGAGAAACCGTGATAACTCTCTTTTGAGGAGGAGTGAGAAATGAAGAAATTGTATGCCGTCCTTTCGTTGTTGCTCCTAGCGTCATTTGTGCTGGGGGGTTGCGCGAAGGCGACCGAGGAACCTGCGCCGCCTGAGCCGACACCGGTACCCTTCCGAGTTGGCTTTGTCACCGACACCGGCGGCATCGACGATAAGAGCTTCAACACCGCGCAGTGGTTGGGTGTCGAGCGCGCCATCGAAGAGTTGGGCGTCGAAGCCCAATTCATCCAGTCCGACGAGGCCAGCCAGTACGTTCCTAACCTAACCGAGTTTGCCAGCCAGGGCTACGATCTGATCATCGGCTCCGGCTGGGCACTCGGTGGTGCGTTGGCCGAGGTGGCGAACCAATATCCGGACATCATGTTCACGATCGTTGACAGCTCATATCCGAATCCCTTTGGTGTTCCTGAGGGCGTCATCGGACAAGCCGAGTGCATCCCGAACGTGATGGGCCAGGTCTTTAAGACCGACCAGGCAGCCTTCCTTGCCGGGTATTTGGCGGCTGGCATGACCCAGACCAACAAGATCGGTTACTTTGGTGGAGCGCCTTATCCGACAGTCACCATCTTTGGCGTTGGATTCCAGGCCGGCATGGAGCACTATAACAGCGTGCACGGCACCGCCGTCGTTCTTACCGGATGGGACAATGCGACTGGCGAGGGCCTCTTCACCGGCGACTTCATGGACCTGACCAAGGGTCGAGACTCGACCGAGGCGCTGTTCGACGAGGGTGCTGACATCTTCATCCCGGTCGGGGGCTTGATTGGAGCGCCCGGCATGGATGTGGCCCGCGAGCGCGGTGGCTACGGCATCTGGGTGGACTTCGATGCCTATGACCTCCTGTCGGAGGCTCGAGACGTCATGCTGACCAGCGTGATGAAGAACATGGGGAACTCAGTGTTCGACGTGATCGAGAGCGGTGTGAACGGCACCTTCGCAGGCTGCACCGACTATGTCGGTACGATTGCCAACGGTGGCGTCGGACTTGCTTCCTACCACGACCTCGAGGATGCGATCCCCGATGCTCTGAAAGCCGAGATCGAAGCTCTTACAGAACAGATCCGCACAGGCGAGATCACAGACACAGGCTGCGTCTCATATCCGCAGCATTGCGGTGGTCTGTACTAAGGGTCGTGCTGGTTGGAGTAGCAAGCACAACTCTGGAATAAACCAGGCGGTGCCCGGGGCACCGCCTGGTTACACACATCCCTTCCGTGCTTGCTCCACCTCGCGGGAGGGAATAACACCATGGAGCAAGTCTATGGCACCCGTGCTGGAGCTACGTGGCGTCAGCAAGTCCTTCCCAGGGGTGTTGGCGAACGACAATATCGATCTAACCCTCAACCAAGGGGAGATTCTGGCTTTGCTGGGCGAGAACGGAGCCGGCAAGACCACGTTGATGAACATCCTCTACGGCCTCTACACCCTCGATGATGGTGAGATATTCATTCGCGGCCAGGAAGTTGATATCCACGATTCCAACGACGCCATTGAGCAAGGCATTGGCATGGTGCACCAGCATTTCATGCTCGTCCCCGTTTTCACCGTGACGGAGAATGTGATGCTGGGCGTTGAGTCGACCAGGGCGGGCGTTTTCCTTGACCGGGAGACAGCTGCAAAACGCATCCGAGAGATCTCGTCCCGCTTTGGACTTCAAGTCGATCCGAACGCAATGATCGAAGACCTTCCCGTTGGCATACAACAGCGGGTCGAAATCATCAAGATCTTGTATCGTGAGGCCGAGATCCTGATCTTCGATGAACCGACGGCTGTGCTTACTCCGCAAGAGGCCGAGGAGCTTTTTAAGGTCTTTCGTTCCCTTGTTGATCAAGGCAAGTCCTTGATATTCATCACCCATAAGCTGAAGGAAGTATTGGCGATCGCTGACCGTATCGCGGTGCTTCGCGATGGACGATTGGCTGGGGTTACAACACCCAAGGAGGCCACCGAAGCATCTCTGGCGAAAATGATGGTGGGGCGCGAAGTAATCCTTAGGGTGGATAAGAAGCCTCCTCAATTGGGTGAAGTCGTGCTGGAGGTTGAAAACCTCAGAGTGCAGGATGAACGAGGCTTGCGGGCGGTTGATGATGTCAGCCTTCAAGTGCGCGAGGGCGAGGTGCTGGGTATTGCTGGCGTTCAGGGGAATGGACAGACGGAGCTTGTGGAAGCCCTGGTCGGGTTGCGAAAGATCGAGAGTGGAATGGTGAAGATCTTGGGGAAAGATACCACCCACGCATTGCCCAGGGAGATCACTGAAGCGGGCACGGCCCATGTCCCCGAGGACCGTCAGCAGGACGGACTGGTGCTTTCCTTCCCCGTTGTGGACAACCTGGTGCTGAACACATATTATTTGCCACCTTTCGCCAAAGGCATTTCCCTTAAGCACGATGAGATCGAAAAAGCTGGATTGAAGCGGGTGGAGCTCTTCGATATTCGAACCCCGAGCATTTTCTTGCCCACCTCGAACCTCTCCGGTGGAAACCAACAGAAGGTGATCGTGGCCCGTGAGTTCTCACGCCCGATCAGGTTATTGATTGCCTCACAGCCTACACGAGGCTTGGACATCGGTTCGATCGAGTACATTCACAGACGCATCTTGCAGAAGCGCGATGAAGGTTGCGCAGTGCTCTTAGTCTCACCCGAACTCGACGAGATCATGGGCCTCTCCGATCGCATCGCGGTGATATTTGAGGGGAATATACTCGGCATCATGCCGGCCGATGAGGCTACCAAAGAGAGACTGGGCCTCTTGATGGCAGGTATCCAGGAAAAGGAACCCGCAGCGGTCGTCGCATAGGCGAAGCTTTCTTCCCCTTTATTGTCACAAGGAGGCGGTCCCATTGAGCGAGAAACCTGCCATCTCTGAAACCGCCGAAACCACGGCCGAGCCCAAGAGGAACTTCCTCCAGCGCATCTTTGTCAGATCAGGAAAGTTCTCCTCACTGCTGTTGCCGATCTTGGCGGTGTTTTCGGCTCTAGTGATTGGGGCAATCATCATCGCGGTTTCCACACCGGATGTGCTTTCTGCATGGAAGGGTCTCTTCCAAGATCCTCTTGGTGCCTTATCGATCACTTGGATCACCGTGCGTGATGCTTACGCTGCGCTACTTGAGGGATCCTTTGGCCAGCCAACGCGAATTGTGGAGGCTTTCGAAACTTGGAGGGCGACCGGGGAGACCAGGCCCCTACTCGATGCATTCCGGCCAATAAGCGAGAGCCTAGTGCTCACAACGCCTTACATCTTTGCTGGCTTGGCAGTGGCGTTGGGGTTCAGGGGCGGCTTGTTCAACATTGGCGCCGAGGGTCAGTTGTTCGTGGGAGGATTGGCCTCGGCCCTTGTGGGCTATTCCCTCACGAACTTGCCATGGTATGTTCACCTGCCGCTGGCGCTGCTGGCAGGGATTGCTGCAGGTGCTATCTGGGGAGCGATTCCTGGTTTCCTAAAGGCACGCACTGGAGCCCATGAGGTCATCAACACCATCATGATGAATTACGTGGCCTTCCGGCTGACCGATTACTTGCTACTTGGGCCCATGTCACGCCCGGATGGTATGCCGATGACGCCGTTGATTAGCCCCAATGCGTACTTGCCCACACTGTTTCCAACGCCCATGCGAGTGCATGTCGGCTTCCTTTTATCATTGGCCGTGGCTGGTTTGGTCTATTGGTTCCTGTGGAAGACCACGCTCGGGATGGAGATCCGCATGGTGGGCGCCAATCCGAAGGCAGCTCGCTATTCTGGGGTGCGCGTGAGCTCGATCATAGTGCTCACCATGGCGTTGAGCGGTGCGTTGGGTGGATTGGCGGGGGCCAGCCAGATCTTGGGCGTTGATCACCAGATGGTGCGGACTTTCTCGTCGGGCTTTGGCTTTGACTCGATTGCGCTGGCCTTGCTAGGAAACAGCCATCCAGTGGGAGTGGTGCTGGCCTCCCTCCTGTTTGGGTTCATGCGCGCGGGTGCGGCAAGGATGCAATCTCTGGCCAATGTGCCCGTGGAAATCATTCGCATTCTCCAGGCCATCGTGATTATCTTTGTGGCTGCGCCGGAGATCATGCGCGGTATATACCGATTGAAGGCCATCCGCAAGGGTGAGGGGGCCATCAAGAGAGGTTGGGGTTAAGAGGGAGACGAGATGGCTGAGATCGCAGTTGAACGCAAAGCACTATTTGATCGCAAGCGAGTAGCATTCGGCATTGTACTGCTCGTCATGGCGACCCTGACCTTTCTCCTGTTGCCGGCGAGGAGCGAGGGGTTGACCTCGACTTTCGTCCTCACCAGCCGTCGAGGGGGCGTGGCCATCGAGGCTCCTGATCTGGTCTTGTCCACTTGGCCCACATTGCTTGTCATCGGCCTGGTTCTTGCCCTCGGTGGCATATGGCAGGCAATCAAGGGATTCAAGCACTCGGATCTTACCGTGGCACTGGGAGTGGGATTGATGATCATGGCCTTCCTCGTGTGGGCGGCGCGAGGAGCCTCGGTCAACCTTACGGGCATATTCGTGAGCAGCTTGGTTCGTGCCACCCCGATTGCGCTGGCGGCGCTCAGCGGCATCTACAGCGAACGGTCAGGTGTGGTGAACATCGCCATTGAAGGCATGATGCTGATGGGGGCCTTCGCGGCAGTTGTCGTGGCAAGCATCACGGACAACATGTTGCTGGGTATCGTGGGGGGTATGCTTGCCGGAATGCTCCTGGCTTTGATCCATGCTGTGCTTTCCATTCGCTACAGAGTGGATCAGATTGTGAGCGGCGCAAGCCTGATAATCCTGGCCCTGGGAACGACGAGCTATCTTCAGCGCGCAGTTCTCAATCTCAATCCTGAATTGAATCAACCTGGGCCGGCAATCGCCGCCGTTCCCATTCCAGTCCTATGGAAGATCCCTGTTCTGGGGCCGGTGCTGTTCAACCTAAGCCCTATCATTTACACAATGTTTGGACTACTGATCGTCACTCGTATCCTGATGAACAACACGCGCTGGGGATTGCGCGTGCGATCCGTAGGCGAGCACCCTCGAGCCGCCGATACGCTGGGCATCAATGTATTCCGCACGCGCTACATCAGCGTGTTGATCAGCGGTGCGATCGCCGGCTTGGCAGGCGCCTACATGAGCATCGGATCTGCAGCGCGATTCAACGAGGGGATGTCAGCTGGCAAGGGCTTCTTAGGGCTGGCGGCGATGATCTTCGGCAACTGGAATCCTGGGGGCGCATTCTTCGGATCGCTGGTTTTTGGCTTTTTCGACTCACTACAGGAGAAGCTGGCCTTGCTGCAGGTGGGCGTTGCCGGCGATCTCTTGGGAATGGCGCCGTACTTGGCAACCATGGTCGTGTTGGCCGGATTCATAGGGCGGTCGAGAATGCCGGCGGCGGATGGTCAACCGTATGAGAAGGAGTAGCTTATATATGTTTACGAGATCTGATTAGAACCCTCAACTTAATTAGATCTCAATTACTTGTGATGAGATTGAAATGTTGGCCGGTGACATGCCACGTCACCGGCCAACTTATTTGTGCGGGAAGGGTGGGAGCAGGTGGAACCATTTCAGGTGAACTTCATCTATCCATCTGCCAGAAACGGACACGATACATCCCAGAGTTGATCATCGAAGAGAAAGGCATAGGTTCAAGCTTCCTCTGGAGTCCAGAAGCTCTGCTTCTGGCCGCAAGCTTTTCTTGCGGACAACGAAGATGGCGGAGGTCACACCGATAGAGTCTTATGAAAAAAAACTGAGCACAAGCAGAGCTTGTGCACTCCAGATTCCAACTAATCTTGCCAGAACCCCTTTTTAAAAATAACAAGAAACGCAAGATTTCAATGGATGTGAGACGAGACTGCCGTTTTCATTCAGAGGTTTCACTTTCCTAAATAATATCATCAGCATGTGTCATGTCTTATTGGCCTTGTTCACTTCTCCGAGTGTAGCGGAGCAAAGCCAATGGTAAGCTGCGGATCTCCTCAATGCCGAGGAGCAGAGCCAATCCAAAGGAGATCACCCCGCCCAATAAGCCACCCCCGAGCAATAAGGTTATTCTTCCAGGATTTAGCAGAGCATCGAAAGCCAGAATCGAACCACCCATAACGATCGCGGCCAGCGCAGCCTTGCCCGCGTCAAGCAGGATACGTCGGGCGTCGACGCCTCGCCAGCGCAAATGCAGAATCGTCAGCCCGATCAGTGACTCTACGACCACTGCCACGCCGTTTGCCAGAGCCAATCCGCCATGTTCCAAGCCGCCCTCAATTAGGGGGCGCGCCAGCCAGATTGCCAACCCGACATTGAGTCCAGTGGTGAAAAAAGAAACCAAAAGTGGGGTCAAAGTGTCTTGTTGCGCGGCAAAGGCCCGCACCACTACCTCGAGCACGGATTGACTGATTAAGGCCAACGCGTAGAACTGCAGAGCGAAATATACCAACTCTGTGCTCTCAGCGGTGAACTCGCCGCCTTCAAATAAGATTCCGATAACTGGACGACCGAGGACGATCAACCCTACAGCCGCCGGGAGCGCCAGTGTGAGGATCGCCCGCAAGGCTCCGCTGAGGGCTTTGCGTTGAGCACTAACATCCCTCTGGGCAGCCAAAGCGGCCATGGTCGGGAATACGGCGATCCCGATCGCGGTACCGATCAAAGTCCAGGGTGTGTTCATCACCTGGAAAGCGTAGCGTAAGGACGATACCCGTCCTTCACCCAAGCCGGAGCCTAGGTTGGCGTTTAACCAATCGATGCTCGCGCGCGCCATCAGCAAGTCGATTACACGCGGCGCCATTAGAATCGCTACCCGCCTCAGCGCTGGACTACGCCAACCAAAGGTGAGACGCCAGCGGACCTGGTAGCGGACCATGCCTGGGATTTGGATCAGCAGGTGCAGCAGCGCACCCATGACTGCACCCCAGGCCAATCCAAAAATTCCTAGCGTAGGCTCTAGAACCAGCGCGCCGAAGATTATCCCGGCACTGTACATGATCGGCGCAACCGCAGGTAGTAGGAAGTGCTGGTGAGCGTGTAGTATGCCGGTCAAGATGCTGCTGATGGTGAATACAACAGTTGAAAGGAATAGGATCCGCATTAATTGGGCTGCAAGGCGTTGAACTTCAGATGGGAAGTGTGGCCCGATGCCCCACGGAGCACTAACCAGAGTCGGGGCTAGTAGGGCTAGGATCAGCGAAAACAATCCGGTCAGGAGAAAGATCGAATTGATCACCTGGCTGGCGAGCCTGTTTGAGGCCCGCGTGTCGTCCTTGTTCAGGTGTTCGGTGTAGACCGGGATAAAAGCAAACGCTAGCGCCCCACCAGCCAGCATGGTGAATAAAATTTCGGGGATTCCATTGGCTGCCGTGTAAGCGTCCAGCACGGCGCTGGTGCCAAACTTGCCGGCGACGATACGTTGCCGCAACAACCCGACCAAGATCGAGGCGGCCAACCCTCCCATCACGATAAGTGTTGAGCGCGCTACTCGTCCAATTAAGGTCCCTTTGGGTGTTGATGAGCTTGCCGTATTAATTTCAGTGTTATTCATGTTCAGGTCAGTGTCTCGTCAGTATGAATATGATGGGGTGATGTCACTCCGAGCAACTATGTTGCGAGGAGTCTACACGCTATTAACTTCATTCCCTGACGATGCTCCGGAGGAAACCCTCCCCATTAATGTCACTCCGAGCAACTATGTTGCCAGGAGTCTCCACGCTACTAACTTCATTCCCTGACGATGCTCCGGAGGAGATCCCTCACTCGCAGAGCTCGTTCGGGATGACATTCGGCCCTGGAAGTGTCATTCCTGAGCAACTGTGTTGCGAGGAGTCTCCACGCGATTAACTTCATTCCCTAACGATGCTCCGGATGAGATCCTCCCCATTAATGTCACTCCGAGCAACTATGTTGCCAGGAGTCTCCACGCTATTAACTTCTTTCCCTGACGATGCTCCGGAGGAGATCCCTCACTCGCAGAGCTCGTTCGGGATGACATTCGGCCCCGGAAGTGTCACTCCGAGCAATTATGTTGCGAGGAGTCTCCACGCTACTAACTTCATTCCCTAATGATGCTCCGGAGGAGATCCCTCACTCGCAGAGCTCGTTCGGGATGACAGCCGACCAGGGAAGTGTCACTCCTGAGCTAGCCACGCGAGCGAGGAATCCCTGAGATGATGTATTTTTTATATGATATAAGCCGGCATCGGCATTACGGCGACGCGCCCAGACGTTCGAGCTGCTGCAAGGCGGGTTCCCATTCGGGATGATGTACCAGCGATGTTCGTAAGTCTTCGATGGCGCCGGTCACATCACCGAGTGCTTCTTTAGCCAGTGCTCTCCAGTAGTAACTTTCCTCAAGTATGGGCTTGTCAACGGTGTAATACAAAGTATTGTTGGCGAGACCGATAATGTCATAGTAACGACCAGTATAGTAATAAGCCCAATAGGGACCTGTTTGGTACCACATGAGGCGGTATGGTCGAATTTCTAAATCAAGCGTGGGGTAGAGGTTAAAGGCCTCGTCGTACGCAGAAGCCGCCCCGGCGAAATCCTTTAGCGAGACCAGATTGCTGCCGCGATTGAACCAGGCGAAGAATTGAGCGCGGCCAGTGAGGGTGAAGATCTCGTTTGAGGCCACCTCGGCTGCATACTGGTAGTTGTAGGTCTCGTCCACATGAGGACCGAGCAAAGCTCTCACTTCTGCCTCCCACTCGGGAGGGAAGATCACCAGGTAGGTGTAGTTGAAATGCCGCCAATATTCCGCCAGTTGGTCATAGGGGACTCGTAGGTTGGGGCCTCCTTGGTAGGAGTCTTGGGCGGTAAAACGCTGTCGATCATCATCGTAACCGGTGATCAATTGATAGTGCCCCATCCAATCCTTCTTTGGTACATCAAAACCCTTTTCGACAAGGACAGGAAACCCAGCGGCGAGAAAGCGCTTGATCAGTTCGAGGTCCCCTCCTACGCGGATGATTACATTAAGCGATGTCTGCTCCTCCACATAAGCAGCCATCTCGTAAGGCATGACGTTCTTGTCGTCCTGGATGGGTTTGAGGAACGCGGCTGTGTCGCGCTGGTCGCCCTCCCAACTCCAGAAGGAAAGAGCCATCGACAGGTTCGCCGGGCCGCAGTTGTTATATTTCTGATACTCGTGCCGAATCCCATCGAGCTCCACGCTTGCTGGTATAGATGTGGGTTCAAGCGTGGCTGTGGGGGTGAAGGTCGGCGGGTAAGTGGGGTCTGGCGTGGGGGTCATGCTGGGAGTCGGTGTGGCGGTGGGGGTGAAGGCAGCCAGGGTGGCTTGGACCATGGCGGCGACTGTCGGGTTGGGGGTGAAGACCGCCTGTTCGGGCGGCGATAAGGCGTATTTGATCTCGGCGAGCAGCACGGAGATACGCCAACCAATCCTTTCCTGTACCAAGGGTTGATTGTAGGCGAAGGCGGCGAGTAACCCGCAAAGCCCGATGACGATTAAGAAGAGTACCAGGCACTTGCGGCGGGTGTGAGACATGCGGCGATTATACCTGAGTAGAGATGTTCAGGCGTGCGCACTCACAGATCACGGTCCCAACGGATCACCTGCTCGCGTTCTGGCCCAATGGAGATCAGTCGCACCTTGAGATCAGTGAGTGCCTCCACCCGGTGTACATAGTCTTGGGCCTCGGGCGGCAGATCACCCCAATAGTGAGCCTGCGATAGATCTATCTGCCAGCCGGTATGCTCTTCGTACTCCGGAGTGAAGGGGGAGAGGTCAGCTGGGCTGTCAGGTAGGTCGCTGAGCAGGTCATCATCATGCCGGTACGCCACGCATAAACGCAGCGGGTCGAGACCGGAGAGTATGTCCAGTTTGGTCAGGGCCAACTCGGTGAAGCTGTTAACCCGGACAGCGTAACGCAGCAGGACGCCGTCCAGCCAACCAACGCGACGCGGTCGACCGGTAGTGGTGCCATATTCGTCCCAGGGGTTCTCGCCTGTGCCGCGCAGCCTGTCAGCAGTCTCGTCGAAGATCTCAGTGGGGAATGGACCACTTCCAACCCGGGTCTGAAAGGCCTTGGTCACCCCGATGATTCGCCGCAAATGTTTCGGTCCGACTCCCAACCCAAGCAGAGCGCCAGGGGTAGTCGGGTGCGAGCTGGTTACGTAGGGATAGGTGCCATGATCGAGGTCGAGCAAGGTTCCTTGCGCGCCTTCGGCGAGCACAACTTTGTCCTCTTCCAGCGCCTGGGCTAGCAGGTTCCCGACATCGGTTATGTAGGGGCGCAGCCGCTTAGCGTATTCACAGTAAGCGCTGGCGGTATCGGCCGGATCGGGTGGCTCCAGGCTGTATATTTTCTCTAGCACCTCCCCCGCAGCCTGCATATGCTTCTGTACCTGACTAGCAAATTCTTCAGGTTGTCGCATGGCTCCTGCGCGTAGGCCGCTGCGGGCGGCTTTGTCGGAGTAGGCAGGACCGATTCCACGGCGGGTGGTACCCAGCATATCTCCACTCCGTTGAGACTCCCTAGCTCCATCGAGGGCGATGTGCGCGGGAGTGATGATGTGCGCGGCGCTTGATATTTTCAGGCGAGTTGGCGATACATCCACGCCGAGCGAGTCCAATTGATCGATTTCCTCCAGCAGTCTGGCTGGGTTGACGACCATACCGGCGCCTAAATGACATGTGGTATGGGGGTGGAGAATTCCCGAGGGGATCAAGTGAAGCTTAAATAGCTGGTCGTCAACGGTAACGGTATGTCCAGCGTTGTCGCCGCCGCTGTAGCGGGCGACCATGTCGGCCTCGGCGGAGAGTAGGTCGGTGATGCGGCCTTTGCCTTCATCGCCCCACTGGGCGCCGACGATTATGTCGAGTGGCATAGTGCACCTCCGTGGGGAGTATATCAGGAATCGGGAATTATGGATGGGGGATTTGGTTTAAACCCTACACCCCTTTCTCCGAAGAGGCTATAATGCAATTATCTAGGATTGGATGGCTGTGACATTCCCGCTGTCTCGTACCGCCGTGGTCATTATATTGCTCAGCTTGATTGGGCTGGGTTTGGTTCTTGTTCAGCCGGTGAGCGCCAGTCTACCGAAAGTGCCACCAGCTCAACCCACCCCCTTCCTGACCCCCACCCCGGGTCCGGACGGCAAGATCATCTACATTGTTCAGGAAGGGGACTCGCTGTGGCGGATCGCCGCAATTGCCGGGATAAGCGTAGAGGAGTTGATGTCACGCAACGGCATCCAGCCGGGAGATTTCATTTCGCCTGGGATGCAACTTGAATTGGGTTTTGGAGGGCCAGTTGAACCAACACTGATGCCAGGAGTTGAGCCAACCGAAACTCCCATCCCGCTCACGCCTACCCCGGTGTTTGGCACCGGCGAGATTTGTATTCTCCTATTCATAGATGGGAACGGGAATGCCCGGCTGGACGAAGATGAGCAACCACTGGCAGGCGGACAGGTGAGCGTGGCGGATGTCTCTGGGCAATTAACTGGCGAATACACCACCGACCTAAACCCTGAGGGGCATTGTTTCCTCGACGTTGAGAGCGGTGATTACAATGTCAGTGCGGCTGTCCCGCCGGACCACAATCCAACGACAACCATGAACCTCCCCGTCCGTCTGGAACCTGGAGACATCAAGTATGTCCAATTTGGTGCGCAGCCCAGTTCGGTTGTTGGGGATGCAACAGGAGGGGGCGACCGCGCGGCGCTTTTAGGTTTGCTTGGTGTATTGCTGCTGCTGGTTGGAGGTGGTTTAGGTTATTACGCTTCGCGCTACGGACGCCAGGTACCGCGGTCGCTCCGTTAACATCTCATCTTTCCTTCAGACCTCCGAGGTCTGGGTTACTCCCCTAAGAGATCTTCCAGAGCCGCCAACAATAGTCGCACGTTCTCCACTCGACTCGAGTATCCCATCAGACCGATACGCCAGATCTTTCCCGCCAGCGGGCCAAACCCGCCGGCGATCTCGATGTTATATATCTCGAGCAGGCGCTGACGAAGGTTGGCGTCGTCGATGCCTTGGTGGAGTTGAGGTGTAGCCAGGGTGGTTAACCGTATTTCTTGCGGCACGAAAAGTGGCAGGCTGAGCGCCTCCAAGCCCTGCCACAAGTTCTCGGCGACCGCGCGGTGGCGCCGGAAGCGTGCGGGTAAGCCCTCTTCGTAGACCAGGCGTAAAGCCTCACGTAGAGCATAGGTAGTGCTGATTGGCGCTGTATGATGGTAAATCGGTTGGTCGCTCCAATAGCGTTCCAGCAGGAGCAGGTCGAGGAAGAAAGCTGGAGGCGGTGAACTGCGTTTGGTGATAACTTCTCGCGCACGTGGGTTGATGGTGATTGGAGCCAACCCTGGGGGGGCGGAGAGCGCCTTTTGGGAGGCGCTAAAGGCGATATCCACGTCCCAGGAGTCGATCTCGACCGGCATTCCACCCAAGGATGTGACGCAGTCTAACACCAGCAGGGCGCTGCGCCGATGGCAAATCTCAGAAATAACATCAATGTCAGGCTGCAGAGCACCGGTCGAGGTCTCGGCGTGGACCAGGGTTACGATCTTGGCCGGGAAGGTGCTTAAAGCAAGGTCGATTTCATCCGGATCGAAGACCTCCCCCCAGGGGCGTTGGAGGCGCTTGGTCTGGGCGCCGTAGCGGTCTGCCATCTCGGCCAGTCGCTCGCCAAAATAGCCGTGGATGCAGGCTAGTAGACGGTCGCTGGGCTCGATCAAGTTGCTCAAGGCAGCCTCCATCGCGGCAGTACCTGTACCGGGGACGGCCAGGGTTAATTCGTTCTCCGTCTGGAAAACGAAGCGTAGCAGGTCCTTCACATCGGAGAGGATGGCAAGGAAGTCGGGGTCTAGATGGCCAACTAGGGGGGTGGCCATTGTTCTCAGGACACGAGGGTGGACCATACTCGGACCGGGGCCGAGAAGTAAGCGCGGTGAGGGGTTGAGGTCAGTGTAGGTTTTGTTCATCGCATATGCTCCAAGGTACTCGCGTTGATCGATCGAACTGCACGGTTAGTGCGGGGTGTCTCCTAGGGATTATAGCGCCGCCACGGTCGGGGGACCAATGCTGAGTGCGCCAGCGTGAATAAAAGTGCTTCCAAGCACCCGATTGGGCGGGACCAGCTTGCGCGACATCAGCATAAGAATGCCATGTCCACTCCATCCAGCATTGAGAGTGAGGCGTAATCACTCAACCCAACGCTGAACCCAAAGCGCAGTGCTTACAGATGCCTTACAAAGTGTTCAAATGGGGTGAACTTGTCCTTATAATGAGAATAGCAGAGCGATGGGGTATCAGGCCCTTCGCCAATTGTGTCCAAGCTCCGAACAGGGAGCATAGTTGTGCAGGAGGTGGCTATACGAGAAAGCTAGTTCCTCCAAGGCTGCTCATCTAGTAGTAGAGTAGCCGCCAAAAAGCGAGGCCTCCTGCCGCTGCCTCGCTTTTTGTTTTTCTGTAAATCCCCGTCATGACTTCGCTGAAAGAAGCTACAATATGAGAAAGTAAACGGTGTGTGGGGGGTGTGGGTAAAGCATCTACCTCACACTTATATCCAATTTCCTAATAGTGGTTGCTTTTCGGTAGACTCGGTTTTGCATTAACAAAGCGAACAGAAATATTGCCGCTCAGCGCAGCTCGTTTTATACTGGTAGTGGGTGCAATGAAACTAGTTAGCCGTGCCAGTCGCTTTTTATCCAACCTGGGGTAGGTTTCATATCGGTGATAATACTACTGATGCCCTGCTTGATCCGGGAGCAGATGCACTGGCTGCCAAATAGGAGCACCTGAGCATGACGGGAACGCGACCCGATTATGAGCGGCTCTCCAAGTATTCTTCAGATGCTTGCTTCCGGCTGATCTTTGGCCAGGGGTTGACGTATGTCAATGATGGTTTTCTGCGCATGACAGGATACTCGGAAGTGGAAGTCCTGTGTCGCCCGAAATTTTTTAATCGATTAATTCAACCTTCAGGTCTGGAAGAGTTCTTAGCAACCGAGGAGCGTCTGCGAGAGGGACGGGAGAAAATGGCCTCGCTTATGACTCGGATGGCGGATAAACAGGGTAGGACGCTGTGGGTGGAGATGTTTCTCATCGCAGCTGTGGATGAGACCGGCCAGGTAATCGGGATCGATGGCCATGCTCGGGATGTCTCACAGCACCTTCAGCTGGCTGACCTTTTACGGCGACGGACTCGTGAGCAGATAGTGTTGCTTCAAGTGCAGCGCGAGTTATTGGCCCAATTGGAACTGCCTCAGTCGCTGGAATTGATCGTCGAGAAGTCACGTTCACTCTTGAACGCCTCCGATTGCACCTTATATCTCTTGGAGTCGGATGAGGAAACCCTGATCCCCGTGGCCTCCTCGGGTCAATACGCAGATCAAATGATGGACATGCAGTTGAGGGTTGGGGAAGGTCTCGCTGGGTGGGTGGTCGAGCACGGTTTACCCCAGCGGGTAGATCACGCGCTGGAAGATCCTCGCACTATGCAGGTGGATGGGACGCCGGTGGGTGATGAAAGCCGGCTTTGTGCGCCGTTGCATATCGGCGAACGGGTCTCAGGGGCGCTGCTTTTGAGCGGGGCTCCCAGGCAATTTAGTGACCAGGACTTGGATTTGTTGGTAGCCCTGGCCCAGGTGGTCTCTCTGGCTGTAGCCAACACGCAATTATTCTCCGAGGTACAACGCCTAGCTACCGTCGATGATCTAACTGGGGCTTTTAATCGAAATTACCTCAATGCCCACCTAGATAACGAGCTTAATCGGGCCCGGCGTCTTGGTTACCCCCTCGGTTTGCTGATTGTAGATGTTGACGACTTGAAGAAGGTGAACGATCGGCATGGGCATTTGGCGGGTGATGAATTGCTGAAGTTGGTTGTCTGTGTGCTTAAAGAGAGCATCCGGGAGACAGACTGGGTGGCCCGCTACGGGGGTGATGAATTTGCGGTGGTGCTCCCCGGTTGCTCAGCCGATCAACTACTGGGCATCGGAAAGAAGTTGCAGAGCTCGATGGCGGGCACGATTCTAGAGTTGCCCAAGGGACGACCGATAGAGCTCAGCGTTAGTATTGGCGGAACGGCTTATCCAGAGAATGTTGATAATGTTAACGATCTGGTGCGAGTAGCTGACCAGGCCGAGCTTGAAGCCAAACAAGCTGGGGGCAACCGGGTTGTGGTACGGTCGACTGGGGCTGGTCAGTTGCATTCCGGTCAGGAAGTGGTCGGTTCCGAGTAATTTTCAACCCCGATCATCCCAACCGAAGGATGACAACGATTGGCGGCTGGTCGAGGTACGCTGTGCAATTGAGTGAGACTATTTATCGATGACGGTAAAGCCGGATTCTAAATACTACCGCTTATATGATCAACTTCGCCGCAGTAGGGAGAGTAGGATCACGCTCACCTTCAACGAGATGGAGGCTCTAATCGGCGATCGGCTGCCCGCCTCGGCCCGCGGCGGACGATCTTTCTGGAGCAATCGGGGGCGCAGCGTAAACCAGGCTGCCGCCTGGATAGAAGCTGGTTACCATGTGATTGAGGTAGATTTGATGGCTGAGCGGGTGACCTTTGGTCGCCCGATAGTGCGCTACACAGTGCGACGCGAAGGAGACACCATTCTGTGGGATGGGGCTATGGTCCGGGCATTGCGGGCACACCTCGGAGCAAACCAGGCCGCGTTAGCGGAACTACTGGGCGTGCGGCAGCAAACGGTCAGCGAGTGGGAGACCGCTATCTATGCTCCCACGCGAGCGCGCTCAAAACATCTGACAATGGTAGCTGAACGGGTGGGTTTTCCTTTTGGAGAAGGTAAACATGTGGCTGAAGCGGTAAAAAAAGGTGGAACTTGACAAGAAACCCGATACCGTGTATGATGTCATTAACCCGAACATAGGTTCGGTCCCGGGTGGGAGCGCCTAGGGGGGTCCGGCGGTGAATGTGAAAAGGGGGTTGCATGCACAATAAGGACGATAAACCTCAGGCGCTCTTTCTTTTCCCGGATGGTAAGCTGCTTAGTGACGACCTAGTCTGTTCCGGCATTTCCCCTTCTGGATTGGAAGGAAAACCTTGCCCTTTCTCTGAGGGAGGAAGGATGCCTCGACCGCAACCGATTGATGAGGCCAGCAAGCCGAAGTTGGGTCAATCTGGTGAGCTGGCCCCGCCGTGTGCGGTGGAGTATTTGGGCAGCCTAGAGGCATGGCAAAGCGCGGGTGAGGTCCGCTACCCCGAAGCGCTGGGTTCGCTCAAGGTATATAAGTGCCGCCAGATGTTCTTGCTGGTGGTGCCGGGGTTGAGGGAGGATTAGGAATATAGGCTTCTTCCCTTAGGTAACATAAGGCGAATAGCACACATAAGTTTTCGGTGGACTTTACTCCTAATACAATTCCGTTTTTTGAATTGAGGGTTTATACTCTTAATAGAATGGAGACACTAATGGAGAAAAAGATTATGGCACTTGGCTCAAGGCGGCCAAGTATTGATAATCAGTTCCATGCTGATGGTTGGATTGTCCTCCACCATGGCGATACCATGGACTTAATCGCGACACTTCCTTCCGATTCTATAAAGTTAATCATTACCTCTCCGCCTTATAACCTCGGTAAAGAGTATGAAACTCGTGTTAGGTTACGATCGTACCTTGAAACCCAAGCTGATGTTATAAAGGAGTTGATGAGAGTACTTAACGATGGTGGGAGCATCTGTTGGCAGGTTGGGAATTATGTGGAGGATGGAGAGGTATATCCTCTCGATATCTACTACTACGACATTTTCAAAGATCATGGTCTGCATCTCCGTAATCGAATTATCTGGCACTTTGGTCATGGCCTGCACTCAAGTAAACGTTTATCTGGACGCTATGAAACGATTTTGTGGTTCACAAAATCGGATAAATACACATTCAACCTGGATGCAGTTAGGGTTCCATCAAAATATCCTGGCAAGAGACACTATAAGGGGCCTAATAAAGGAAAACCCTCTGGAAATCCGAAAGGAAAGAACCCATCAGATGTGTGGCAAATCGTTGCAGATGAGTGGGTAGCGGCGTTCTGGGAAATACCCAATGTAAAATCTAATCACCCGGAAAAGACGATCCATCCCTGCCAGTTTCCTGTTGAGTTAGTTGAGAGGTGTGTGATAGCATTGACTGATCCAAGTGATTGGGTGTTCGATCCGTACGCAGGTGTTGGAACGAGCCTGATTGCTGCAATAAAACATGATCGAAGAGCCATAGGAGCAGAGAAGGAAGATAAATATATTGATGTAGCTCGGGAGAGAATAGAGAGATTACTAGATGGAACCATCAAGCTACGTCCGATGGGGAAGCCTGTCCATAAGCCAAGTGGGAGGGAGAAGGTGGTCCAGGTTCCACGAGAGTGGTTGACAGGTGAGGTTGTGAATGACACTTGATTGATACGAGAAAGTTTCGCATACAATTACTGTCAAATTACTGTAGAATCGCCCTCAAAGGATAGTTTGGAGGGCGATTATGCAATTTAAGTGCTATAGCTATCGATTTGCACAAGAAATCCTGCAGCACGAAAAGCATTCAAATGCCTGGGTTGAAATTAAAACAATTCTCGATGAAGCTCCTCTATTCATTTATCCAGGGAAATCCAAGAAGAAGTCCGATTTAGATGTAGTTCAGCAAGTAATGAATACTTACTTTGACCGTCGTTTGGCAGTTGACCATGGATGGAAATACCATCCGTTAGCTACCAAGATTGTAAAATCTGGTCTTGCAGCAGATTTTCGGAAAAGCTTCGACGATCTAGAGATCCAGGCGGAGATTCAGTTTGGCAACATGGCTCGATGGTATAGTGATATTTTTAAATTTCAGACAGCATACTCTCAAGCACTTACTCAACTTGGTCTTTCAATTGTGCCAATGTTTGAACTAGCCAAGCGCATAGACCAAAACGTAGCCAACTTCGAACGTGCTGTTAGAGAATTACCATCAGCAAAATTATCGATAACGCTACCAATTTTATTGGTGGGTTTATATTCGGATGAAAGTACGAAGATCTTGGATCTACGTAAGTGTCAATTTGAAAGTAGGTCATTAATTACGGGGAACACCAATAAAGCAAAGAAAAATCGGTGGAGGATTGTAAATGGTTACCTTTCTGGAACGCCTATGTGTCAGATCGGACCAGATAGTCCAACCGGTCCAATGCCGTAGATCCTATTCTTTATCCTCTTTCCAAACTTAGACTTAGCAAACAAGTGCAACCGCGGGTTGATGATGAAAGAATATCTAATTTGCTGTTTTGGAGCCAAGGCATTACGACATAAGAAAATGCTGGATCGCCCCTAAGATCTTATCACTTTTGAAATTCTAATGAGCGAGGCAGTGCGTCCATTATTCAGCTACCTCACTATGGAACCCACAACCTCCATGAAAGCCGATCTAGTTTCGCAGACGGTAAATGCTCAGCTCAACCCGCACGTTTGAAATAGCAAGTCCATGTCAACGTTATCGGACATTAATTGGATGAAGGCGTCCAGCTTCTCAGGTTGACCGAGGCGTGTTTTACCATGGGCGCGCTCGATGCTGTTGATGGTTTCCATGGTGTTCTCTTTAACCAGCAATATTGGAACGTTGAGCGTCTCAGACTGCTGAATGATAAGCGGACTGGGATGCAGGTTGCCGGTCAAGATCAATACCACGGTCGATGTCTCAAGTGCGGCGAGTTGAATATCGGTCCTGTCTCCGCCAGTAATTACGGCTTTATGCTGGTAGCGACGGAAGCGGGATAGGGCGGCATCGGCAGTCATGGCCCCTACGGTGAAGGTTTCGACCAGTTCGTTAGGGTCCATATCCTTGGTTAATACCTCTGCCTGCAACAAGTCGGTCAGTTCACCAACGCTGAGAGCCGAGAGACGGGGAACGCTAGGAAGGGCGCCAAGCACATTGACGCCTTCCTTCTCGAGAAAGGGGCATGCATACTCCTCGACGAACTCACCCGCCTCGTCCGGAACCCGATTCAAGATCACACCACACAGTTGTTCGCCTAGCCGGAATTGGGCGGTGAGGGCGTCGTCGACCAGCCGCATCTCGCCGCGATAACGAACGATCACCAGCGCCGGCGCGCCAAGGATCTCTGCCACCCGCAGGTTGGAAAGCCCCATGGCATAGCCCTCACGTAGGCTAGCGCCGCCTTCCAGGAGCAGGATTTCCTTTCCCTTCCCCGCCGCTTCAGCAGCCTGCTGAATCCTGTGCATGAGATCGTCTCCACTGAGACCTTTCAAACGTTCTCTAAGTGCAGAAGGGGTTACGATTACCGGGGAGGCCATGGTCGGATCTCCATCCAGACTGAGGATATTGTGAACGAAGACTGCATCTTCATCAGCCAGCTTTCCCTCTGCAGTTCGCCAGGGTTGAGTGCTCACCGGCTTGAGGTAACCTACTTTGTGGCCCTCAGATTGCATCTGCCGGCCGAGTGCTAAGCAGACGGCTGTCTTGCCTGAATAGGGTTCAACAGAGGTGATATACAACACTTTCATGTGGAACTCCCTGCGGATCCAGCTTGGGTTGCCGATCCTGCTTGCTGTTCGTTTGGTCTAAGTACCAATCGCATGTCGATACTTATACCGCCATAACCCTGCTCATAGACGACGAATGGGTTGATGTCGAGTTCAGCGATCTCGGGGAAGTCGGTCACCATTTGACCGATACGGAGCAGCGCATCAATCAAGGCGAGCTTGTCGACCGGCGGCTCCCCGCGTACTCCGTCCAACAAAGCGTGAGCCCGGATCTCGCCTATCATCTCCTCCGCTTCTAGGCGGGAGAAGGGAGCGATGCGAAACGTCACGTCTTGAAGTGTTTCCACGTAGATGCCACCCAACCCGAAAGTGACCAGCGGACCGAACTGAGGGTCACGGTTCATCCCGATGAGGATTTCTAAGCCTGGAGGGACCATCTTCTGCACCAGGCATCCCCATAGTCGAGCTTCAGGCAGGTATCGTTGTGATCGATAGGTGATCAGATCGAAGGCGTCTCGCACGTCAGTAGCGTTCTGCAATCCTACTTTAACCCCGCCGACATCGGTTTTGTGCAGGATATCGGGTGAGGCGACCTTCAACACCACCGGATAGCCGATGCGATTAGCTATTTCAACTGCTTGGTCGTCGGTCTTGGCCAGCTCTGAGGCGGGAATTTGCAGGCCATAGGCGGTCAGAATGGCGCGCGATTCAGCATCGCCAATGGTGACCCGACCTTGAGATAGAGCGCCATCAAGAGTTTGGCGTACCAGGGTTTGGTCAACCACAAACTCTTCATAGATAGGTGGGGGTTCAGCTTTATAACCACGGTAGGTGCTCATGCCTTTAAGCACCATGGCGGCTCGCTCGGGGTAGGAGAAGTTGGGCACATTATGGGTTTCAAGTATCTCTATACCAGCTTTAACCTGCATTTCGCCCATGAAGCAAGCCAGCACAGGCAAGTCAACCTTGCCAGCGATCTCAGTCACGACCTTAGCTGTCTCAGCTATATCAGTCAAAGCCTGGGGGGCGAGAATGACCAATATGCCGTCGACATGGGGGTCAGCGGCAACATGTTCGATGGCGAAACGGTAGCGGTCGGAGCGCGCATCGCCGAGTACATCAACTGGGTTGGCTGCGCTGGCGGCGTCAGGAAGGAATTGCTCCAGCGCTTGGATACACTCAGGATCGAAGCGAGCCAGGCGCAATCCGGCACGCTCGAGTGCGTCGGTGGCCAGTATGCCCGGGCCACCGGCGTTGGTAACGATAGCGATGCGATCACCCTCGAGGGGTGGCAGGTAGCCGAAGGCACGCGCGTAATCGAATAGATCCTGCAAAGAGTTCGCGCGTAGGACGCCTGCTTGGCGGAAGGCGGCTTGGTATGCCTGTTCGGAGCCTGCCAGCGAACCGGTGTGGGAGCTGACCGCTCGAGATCCAGCCTGGGTGACACCCGATTTTAAAGCCACGATCGGCTTCTTCTTGGAAACCTGACGGGCAACATGGATGAACTCCTGTCCGTCCGGCAATCCCTCTATATAGCATAGAATCACCTGTGAATGAGGGTCGTCTGACCATGCACGGAGCAGATCTGTCTCGCTCACATCAGCCTTGTTGCCTAGTGATACGAACTTACTCAGGCCCAGCCTGCCAGCTTGGGCCCAGTCCAGGATAGCTGTCCCCAGCGCACCAGATTGCGACATGAATGCCATCGGTCCACCGGGGGGCAGCCCGGCGGAGAACGAGGCGTTAAGCGGTGTGTTGGTGTCGATCACTCCCAGGCAATTCGGTCCAATCAGGCGGATATTGTACTGTTCGGCGATCTCGACCAACTCACGCTCGCGTTGCAGGCCTTCCATGCCAGCCTCGCGGAAGCCGGCGCTAATTATGATGGCCGCCGGAATGCTTTTCTCGCCGCAGGTACGAAGTGCGTTAGGCACGAGAGGATAGGGGATGACGATCACTGCCAGGTCGATTGGGTTCGGAACATCGGTGACAGAAGGGTAAGCAGGGAGGCCCAGTATCGTTTTGGCTTTGAGGTTAATTGGGTAGACCTGGCGGTCGTCGGTCAGGTAACCGCCATTAACCAGGTTGTCGAGTACGGCATGACCTAGTTTATGAGGCTTGGTGGAGGCGCCAATCACGGCGACCGAGCGTGGAGTGAAGAAAGCATCAAGCGACACTAGCGATACTCCTGGAGTGAGGATAGTGTACCATCAAAGGATCCAGATATAACCGGATGGTGATCAATCGTGTTCCATCCGATAAGAAAGGCTGACCTTTTCGCATGATGGTGGCCTTTACTGGTGAGGCGGGTTGATTAAGTGGGGGAGCCGCAAGCGGCTACGGGGGCATAGGTTAGCCGGTGAAAGGGACAGGGCCCTAAGCGCTTTAGGGCGGCGCGATGCTCGGCCGTGCCATAACCCTTATGGCGAGCGAAGCCATATCCGGGAAAGCTGGCATCCAGAGCAACCATAGCCTGATCGCGTGCTACCTTGGCGATCACGGAGGCGGCGGCGATGGACAGCACACGCGAGTCGCCGCGGGTCAGCGCTGTCTGGGGAAGTGCGACCTCGGGCAAGCGCAGGTGGTCGATCAATAGATGCTCCGGCGGTGTGCACAGATCAATCAAGGCTCGGGTCATCGCTTCACGTGTGGCGACGATCAAGCCTAGCTGATCTACCTCCTCTGCCGAGGCTACCCCAAGGCCGACGGTAAGCGCGACCTGATAGATGCGTGACGCCCAGGTCTCTCGTTGTTTAGGAGTCATTTGCTTTGAATCGCGCACGCCCTCAAGCGACCGCACCAGGTCGAAACGTTGGAGGGGAAGGATTACCGCGGCGGCTATCACTGGACCGGCCCATGCGCCGCGCCCGGCCTCATCCAGGCCGGCTATGCGGCTAAAGCCGTCGCGCAGCAACTCGAACTCAGTGGTCACATCTGGCCGACGCTGTGCTTTACCCGGGCGGCCCATATAGTCCTCTACGCCAGTTGCCGCGAATGCGGAAAAGATCGGAGAACATCGCCAGGGAATCGCGGAGAAAGTGGACTCGACTGCCAGGGATGTAGTACCAGGGAATCGGGATCTCAATGATTTCGTATCCCCGCTTGAGTGCGATGAAGAGCACCTCGACGTCGAAGGTCCAACCGTCCAGGATTTGTGTGTTGAAAAGGTCCTCAGCCACTAACGCCCGGAAACACTTAAAGCCGCACTGGGTATCTTGGATCTGGGGAACGGTCAGGGTGCGTACCAGCAGGTTGAACCCCCGTCCAATCCAGTGCCGGTAGAGCGGCTCGCCGTAACGTGCAGATCCTGGTATCTCGCGCGAGGCGATGGCAATATCAAAGTCGTGCAATTGGGGTGGGATGAAGCGGTTGACCTCTTCGATGGGCATGGAGAGGTCAGCGTCGCAGATGAAGCGATAGTCCCCTTTGGCTTCGAGCATGCCGCGTCGAACTGCCAAGCCTTTACCGGGTTTGGGCTCACGCAGAAGGTATAGGTTGGGATAGCGTTCGGTGAATCTGAGGGCGATTTCTGCTGTGCGGTCCTGGCTGCCATTCTCGACCACCAGGACTTCGGCTTGATAGGGTTGGTATTGTAAGAATGAGAGAACCTTATTCAGACTACCGGGTAGGCGGTGTTCTTCGTTATGGGCGGGAATAATGATCGATAGCAGTGGGGCCACGCCGTTCATCATCGGTCAGGTTGGGTCAATTCAGTCAGGCGTATATCGTATTGCGTATGATTATCATGGCGAAGATGATGATTATCACCAACTCAAAGAAGAGCATCACCGCAAGTAGGATCCATTGACGCCTGGAGATGGGCAGTGTGCTCAATCTATGGACCGCCTGGGCAGGGAGAGCCATTGGTTCGGGTTCAGTGGTGAACGTCTCCCCCTGCTCCACGAACTCAGCTCGAGCTAACTCTGGTTCTGCCTCGGGTTCTGGTGTAGGCTCTGGCTCGGGAAGCTTTGGGTTGATGAGGGCTTCAGTCAGGGCATTGATGTCTTCCTGGTCCATAATGGGCTGGAATTCTTGTATGTTAGCTGCAAAATAGTCGATGGCATCCGCCTGTACGATGCGAACCCTAGGGCGAGCGGAATCTACATGGGTGCGGGGTTTGGTGAAAATGAGCACCGCTTCGACCTCTGGTAGCGGATAGCCTTGTTCTTGCAGGTAACGTTGTACCACTTGGGCATTGCTGAGCGTGCGGGTTTGCAGGTTGGGTTGGGATCGCTTGAAGCGACGACCACGACTGTCGAATTTAAGCCATTCCTCCCCTTTGGCGCGAAAGACGCCTTTTATCGGGCTGGGCTCCAACACTCGTACACCTTGAGGGCTGAGTAAGATCATCTGCACGATGACTGTGGTTCCGGGGATGATCACGTTGCGCAGCAGTGTATGTTCCCTGTCCAGGCTTTTTTCCAATCGTTGGGTGGTAAACTCCTGGGCCTGCATCCAACCATGCCATTTCATCCCATGCCGAAATGTGCCCCGGATTCGGTTCTCCAGACTGATGGCGCCTTCCTCGTCGCGGAATTCAGAACGATCTATGACTTTCATGGTGGCTCCCGTCGGGGTTGCTGTTGGAAATCGCTCTCCCGTGTGTACGACGACCGATTGCTACTCGAGCCGGTCATTTATGTGCAAGCGGACAATTACATCCGACCAAGTCGGGTGAAGTCCGTCTTAAGCTATAGTAAGTATAATTACATTATAAATCAGTCGCACCTGGGGACAAGTCGGGCGGATAGAAGACTTATTTACAGCTATAATCGAGAGGTAGAGGTAGTTATATGTTGCGAAAGTATATGCTGTTCCTGTGGATAGCGATCGGGCTAGCATCGATATATCCTTTTCCGGTAAGAGCGCAAGAGGAGCGACAGGTCATCTTGCTCACGGCGAATGGCCCCATAACACCGGCGATGGCCGAGTATCTCGATCGTGGATTAGGTTATGCTGAACGCGAATTAGCCGAGGCGCTGATCTTCCAGTTGGACACTCCAGGCGGCTCGATTGACCTTATGAACCGAATGGTTCAGCGGATACGAAACAGCCAGGTGCCAGTTGTGATCTACATCGCGCCGCGTGGGGCTATTGCTGGCAGCGCCGGGACAGTGATCACATTAGCCGGTCATGTTGCCGCGATGGCGCCCGAAACGGCTATCGGCGCCGCCAGCCCAGTGGGGGCTCAGGGCGAGGATTTGGGGGAGACGATCGAGGCCAAACAAAAAGAGATTCTTAAGGCGACCATACGCAGTCTGGCCTCGCGGCGTGGGGAGCAGGCTATAGCTTTGGCTGAGGCGACAATAGAAGACGCCACCGCGGCTTCAGCCGAGGAAGCGCTCGAAGCCGGCTTGATTGACTTCATTGCGACCGATCTGGACGATCTATTAGTCCAAATTAACGGTTTTAAAGTCGAGTTATCAACTGGCGAGCGCACGCTCAACACGGTGGGGGTTGGGATGGTGGAGGTGGCTCAGAGTTTTATCGAGCAGCTTCTGCAAGTGCTCACCAATCCCAACGTCGTCTTTCTGCTCATCACCGTAGGCGTGCAGGCAATCTTGATTGAGATCTCCGCCCCTGGTGGATGGGTGGCCGGCTTCATCGGTGTGGTTTGCCTGGCATTGGGCACATATGGTTTAGGAATCCTACCAGTAAACTGGTTTGGTCTGGTCTTTATGGTAATCGCGTTTGTGCTCTTTTGGCTCGAAATCGAAGCGCCGACATATGGGGCTTTAACCGTCGCCGGGCTTGGGTCATTCATCGTTGGAGCTCTAGTGCTGTTCAATTCTTCAAGCACACCAGCATTCCAGCGGGTGTCGGTTCCATTGGTGATTGGGGTGGCAGTGGCTATAGGGTTGTTCTTTATGACCGTGCTAACCTTTGCCCTAAAAGCCCAACGCCGTCCGGTAGAGGTTGGTGCGGAAGCTTTAATTGGTCGGGTGGGTGAGGCTCGTACCGACATTGCTCCGCGGGGGATGGTCCAGGTTGCGGGTGAATTGTGGTCGGCGGAGATCGAGGATGGTGAGCTCGCGGTGAGATCTGGCGAACGGGTTGAGGTGGTGGGAGTGGAAGGATTACGGTTGAGTATACGTTCGGTGGTACAGAAGATCGGTTGACTCGACTCGGTACAGCTTGTAAACTAACGCCGTCTAGTTAAGGAGGAGATCATGGCATCCTCATTATTCCGATTAATTGTGCGTACTGGTCCCAATCCCGGCATGGTATTCGAGTTAACCAAAGAGGTGACTCTATTTGGGCGGGATGTCACCAGCGACATTGTGCTTGGGGATACGGAGGTTTCACGTCAGCATGCCCGCATCACCCATACGGCTGGTGGCTACGTGATGGAAGATCTTGGTTCGACGAATGGCACGTTTGTCAATGGTGAGCGTCTGATGGCGCCGCGGGTATTGAACCCAGGTGATTTAATTGGATTTGGTGAGGGCGTGACTTTGACCTTTGACGCCGTGTCACCTGACGCTGCGGCGACAATCGCCAGTCCTGTAGCTGCGCCTCCCCCTACGCCTGCTCCGCAAGCTCCGGCTGCCACCCCTGTGGCGCATGTAGCAACTCCAACCCCCGCCACGCCGGCAGAACGCCCGGCCCGGAGGAGTTGTCTCCCGTTGGCACTAGCCGGAGGTGGGTGTCTGATTCTAATTATTGCCTGTGGCGCTGTCTTGTGGTTTATGGACGCAAATTATCCAGATATTCTCTACGCGCCACTTCGGGTTTTGGGATTCTATTAGGGACCACACTGAGAAAAAAAACCAAGCGCGAGAAAGGGAAATGTATATGCGGGGTGTGGGTTTTGCCCACACCCCGCATATACCTTATTTTCCTGCTGCCAGAGTCTTTTTTTTGAAGACTCGTTAAGCGGTACCGGCGTGCGACGGGTATAGTCAGGAGTGGACTAACAACCGCCCCGGTTCATCATCACCGTCCAGGTGCATGAGATGGCTGTTGTCTGATTATATTTACTAGTAAAATTTAGGATGGAGGTCGTTATGTGGAGGCGATTTACCACCCTTTTTCTACGTCTTCTCTCGATTGTAACTGTCTATGCATTGCTGAGCGGTTGCTCGATCTCAACCGTTGCCCGTTCGACTGATACCCCGGTCTCGACATCCATAACCACGACGGTTGACAGTTCAGACGCGACCATTGTCAGCGCCACAGTCGATCCATATACCGAAGCTCGCCAGCGCTTGGTGGAGCAGGGGATCATCGGTCGGGGGATCGAGGATCCGCTGGTGATTGACGCTATGCGCCAGACGCCGCGCCATCACTTTGTCCCTGTGGACTACCTCAATCGGGCATACGAAAATAACCCGCTGCCGATCGGTTATGGCCAGACGATCTCCCAACCCTACATCGTGGCGCTGATGACGCAGGAATTGGGAGTGGGGTCTGGTGATCGGGTGCTGGAGATCGGCACCGGATCAGGCTATCAGGCGGCGGTGCTGGCGGAGTTGGGGGTGGAGGTGTACACGATAGAGATCATCGGACCCCTGGCGGAGGCGGCCGCTGAACGGCTGGAGCGGTTGGGCTATGATCTTGTTCATGTAAGACACGCGGATGGCTACTTCGGCTGGGAGGAGGAATCGCCCTTCGACGCGGTGATTGTCACCGCCGCGCCGGACCACGTACCGCAACCGCTGCTGGCCCAATTAAAGATTGGCGGGGTGATGGTTATCCCCGTCGGACCGGTAGGTGGTTACCAGGAACTGTGGCGCATCATTAGAATCGATGAGACGAATTTCCGCTCGGAGAGTTTGAGTGGTGTGCGTTTTGTGCCCTTCACGCGCGAGATCGAGGATGAGTAGTGCAGGAGGGGTGAGCTGTCAGCCGTATACTAGAAGCCGAGTGCTGTAAGAAAGATAATTACTGGAGGAGGGATTTGCAATGTCTGGCCGATTAGGAGGTATCCTCCTTCACCCAACTTCTTTGCCAGGACCGCACGGCATTGGTGATTTAGGTCCGGAGGCTCTGGATTGGATAGACTGGTTGGTAGAGGCAGGCTGCCGGCTCTGGCAGGTCCTTCCACTGGGTCCGACTGGTTATGGGGATTCGCCGTACCAGAGCTTCTCATCCTTCGCCGGCAATTTCTTGCTGATTAGCCTCGATTGTTTAGTTGAAGAAGGTTTGCTTTCATCGCAGGACTTGGATCCACGTCCAGATTGTCCTCCCAACCGTGTTGACTATAGCTTGGTGAAGGATTACAAGGAGAGACTGCTTACACTCGCCATGGATAATTATCACAAAGGTGCAGCTCGCCACTTGGAGGATGACTTCACGTCCTTTTGCCAAGCACAATCTGCATGGCTGGATGATTTTGCGCTATTTGTGGCTCTTAAGAAAGCTCATCAAGACGCTCCATGGACAGCGTGGGGACGGACCTTGGTGAGACGCCAGCCGGAGGCACTTACACGAACTGCGGAACAATGGGCGGAAGAGATTGAGGCTCAAAGATTTCGCCAGTTTTTGTTCTTTCGCCAGTGGTCAGTGGTTCGGCAGCGCGCAGCCGCAGCGGGGATAACGATTATCGGGGATATTCCCATCTTCGCAGCGCACGACAGCGCTGATGTCTGGGTTAATCCAGAGGTGTTCCAGCTCGACGATGAAGGTGAACCTCTCGTGGTGGGTGGTGTTCCTCCCGATTATTTTAGTCCCACAGGACAGCTTTGGGGTAATCCAGTTTACCGCTGGGATGTCTTACAAACTGAAGGGTATCGCTGGTGGATCAAGCGCTTCCAAGCGGTATTGGCAATGGTTGATGTAGTCCGACTAGACCACTTTCGCGGATTTGAGGCCTGCTGGGAGATTCCTGCAGATGCGCCCACAGCTGAAACAGGTCGGTGGGTGCCTGGTCCTGGGGCATCGTTCCTCCAGGCTTTACAAAAGGCGTTGGGTGATTTGCCGATCATCGCCGAGGATCTTGGCTTCATTACACCGGAGGTAATAGCGCTTCGGGACAAGTTCGATCTCCCTGGGATGAAGATCCTTCAGTTTGCTTTTGACGGTAACCCAATGCACGAATTCCTTCCCCATAACTACCCCCGGCATTGCGTGACGTACACAGGCACTCACGACAACGACACCACTATGGGCTGGTATGAGTCTGCTCCGGAGTCACTTCGTGCCTTCTGCCGTCGCTACTTAGGTAGTGATGGGATCGATGTCTCATGGGATATGATCCGGGCGGTATGGGCTTCGGTAGCTGATTGGGCGCTAACCCCTATTCAAGATGTCCTTGGACTTGGCAGTGAGGCGCGAATGAACTTACCTGGCACGACGGAGGGAAATTGGCAGTGGCGGGTCACCAAGGGGCAACTAACCCAAGCGTTAGCCGCAAAGCTCCATGATCTGAGTTTTATCTATGGGCGGCTACCATCTTAGATGTAGGCGACCCGCGAGGTTGTGAAAATCATGCCATTTGGAAAAAAGTCGACCAGTTCACCTTCTAACACCTTCAACCTGCCGCGGAGACTGCGTCGCCTGGCCGATCTTGCCTATAACTTATGGTGGACGTGGGGCAGGGATGCGGACCAGGTCTTCGAGCTCATCGATCGAGAGACATGGGAGGTTGCTTATCATAACCCGGTCAGCTTCCTCCGACTCGTCGACCACGATCATCTTTTAGCCGCCTCACATGATAGCCATTATTTAGATCTATACGATCGTGTGATCCAAGTGTTCGATGATTATATGACTGGTGGCGATAATACTTGGTATGCACGGCACCACCAAGAGTGGTTTAACCAACCCATTGCTTACTTTTGCGCCGAATTCGGGATTCACGAGGCACTGCCCATTTATGCCGGTGGGCTGGGGATTCTTTCTGGGGACTATCTTAAAGAAGCTAGCGATCTCGGTATGCCCCTGGTTGCAGTAGGAATCCTTTACAAAGAAGGTTACTTCATTCAAGGTATTTCCAAAGAAGGTGGGCAGGAAGCGCATTACGCTGACCTTTCTTTCTCCGATCTTCCGATGTATCCAGTTCTTGACGATCAAGGAGAGAAGCTGACCATAGAAATTAAATTTCCGGGACGGGATGTGTATGCCTGTCTTTGGCGTGTGCATGTCGGTCGTGTACTGTTATACCTTCTTGACTGTGACGTTGCGAATAATAAGCAATCTGATCGTGACCTAACCGCACGGTTGTACGTGAGCGATCTGGAATTACGAATTTCGCAAGAGATAATTCTTGGGATCGGTGGTGTGCGGGCGCTGTATGCCTTGGGTTATAAGCCAGCGGTGTGGCATCTAAACGAGGGTCATTCGGCATTCCTCACGCTCGAGCGAGTACGTCAATTAACTGCAGACGGAAGTACCTTCGAAGAAGCTCGCAATCAAACCATCGGCAGCACTGTGTTCACAACCCACACGCCGGTTCCCGCGGGGCACGATGAGTTCCCTCTTCGGTTGATCGACAAATACTTCAATGCCTACTGGCCGCAACTCAACCTGGAGCGTAAGACCTTTCTAGACCTAGCGTACAACAAACAACCCTGGGGTGAGATGTTCAACATGACGATTCTGGCTGTGCATATGTCAGGACAGCTCAACGGTGTATCGGAGCTCCATGGCCACGTGGCGCGTCAGATGTGGTCCCACCTGTGGCCCAACAAGCCGGTCGATGAAGTCCCCATTGTCCACATTACCAATGGGATCCACACCTGCACTTGGCTCGCCCGGCATCTGCAACATCTCTACGACAGGTATCTGGACCCAGAATGGATGGAGCGGCTTGACGACCCCAAAATCTGGGAGAACATCGAACGCATCCCAGATAATGAGTTGTGGGAAGTGCGTTGTCACCTTAAACATAAGCTGGTGGCTTACCTGTGGGAGCGAGCCAGCCAACAACGGCTACCAGGAAAGGTCCACCCTGGGCAAGTGATATCCAGCGGTATTCGACTCGACCCCGATACTTTGACACTCGGCTTCGCTCGACGTTTCGCAACCTACAAGCGTGCCAATCTGATCTTACGTGATCCGGAACGTCTGCTCCGGTTGATCAAAAACCCCAGCAAGCCGGTTCAAGTGATCTTCGCTGGAAAAGCACACCCGGCCGACGAGCCTGGTAAACACCTGATCCAGGAGGTCTACCGGCAGGTGAAGCGAGCCGATAGCGAAGGGCGGCTGGTTTTTCTCGAAGATTACGACATGAACTTGGCTCGATACCTGATCCAGGGTGTGGATGTGTGGCTGAACACCCCTCGCCGCCCCAATGAGGCATCCGGCACCTCCGGTCAGAAAGCGGCCATCAATGGAGTGCTCAACTTCTCGGTTCTCGACGGCTGGTGGCGTGAGGGCTTCAATGGCGGCAACGGATGGGCGATCGGCGAAGATCGGGATTACGAGGATACGGAAATCCAGGATGAAAAGGATGCCGAGAGCCTCTACCAAACCTTAGAGGAGGAAATCATCCCACTCTATTACCAACGCTCCGCTGACGATCTGCCAAGGGAGTGGCTCGGGTGGGTCAAACAATCCATCATCACCTTGGCTCCCCGCTTCAGTATGCGTCGAATGGTGAAAGAATACATCTCAGAAATGTATCAGCCGGTGCTTCCGGGGTAAAAACATACCTGGCAAACTAACGTGCTGTTTTTATTACCAACCCCGCTTTACTAGTCATAATGTTCTACGCTATCGGTCTCTCTTTGTCTAGCTTACAGTAACAGGAATGACATGATAGTGTGGACGCTCTCTCGCCCATCTCTGTCATTCCGAGCGCCGTCAGGCGCGAGGAATCTGACCATGATGTTAAACTGGAATTAGATGAAACTCTGGAGATTCCTCGGTCGCCACTTCGCGGCTCCCTCGGAATGACATGATAGTGTTGACGCTCTCTCACCCCTCTCTGTCATTCCGAGCCCCAATGCGGCGAGGAATCTACCTATGATGTCACACTGGAATTCGACGAAACTCTGGATATTCCTCGGTAGCCACTTCACGGCTCCCGCGGAATGACATAATGGTGGTTATCAACTGTACTGTAATCGCATTCGATCTGGCAGTGGCTCACTCAATCGGTTGTGTAGTTGTTCTGACCGTAAGTATTTGTACCAATTTCTTTCTTATTGTCACGATCCATTAATTATGGAAGTAGATTAAAGTTGATGGATTGCACAAAGTAGAATGTAACCGACTGATGTTTCGCCAACAGTGGGTTGAATGGTGGTTATATATCGTAAAAGGATAAGTGTCTCTAGAATATACGCAACAATCAACAATAGTGCTATAATTTCTTAGAAATTTTCGGTAAATCGTGGTGTTGTATGAAATCGCTAACCAGACGCCAGAAGGAATTCCTAGGTAAGCTCCTCGACCTGTATTATCAGGAAAACGCACCGGTCCATTATTCCATTGTTGCTGAGCGCTTGGGGGTCGGCAAAGTAACCGCATACGAGATGATGCGCTTGCTGGAGGAGAGGGGGCTGGCTCAGGCGGAGTATTATCGCCCTGAGGACATGCGCGGCCCAGGTCGCTCGTCGGTTGTGTTTCGACCTACTCCCCTCGCGGCCAAGATCCTGATGGGTTTGGCCAAGGGGAAATGGAGAGAAGATGAATGGGAGGAAGCCAAAGCCCGCATTCTTGATCGGTTACGTGCGGGTAAGGCAAGCGACTACAAGACGTTACTAGAGGAGTTGCTCTCACGTCTTCCCCACCAGCGCTCACCGACGGTATACCTCACGCAGATGGTCACCGCTATTGCCCTCGGCCTGCATTCTTTGAAGGATGTGGCTAATGCAAACGGCATGCGCAAGATCCTGAGAAAAGTCGGACTACCTGGCGAGCTGGATCTGAGTGCATTAGCGGGTCTTAGCGTAGGTCTATCGTTGGTCGAGCGTATTAACCGGCGAATAGCTAGCGCGTTGCTTGGTCAGGCAAAGAGATTCCAAAAGTTCCTGGCGGAGCTGAATGCGGAGAATCGCCGCCGACTGGCCGAGTTCACTCGAGAGATCTTAGACATCGTTGGAATTTAGGATTTTTTTAGACAATAAATTCGTTTTATTCGGAGGAGGATCAAATGACGAAAATCGCAGTAATCACCGACAGTTCAGCTTATATACCGCAAGAATTAATTGATCAATACTCGATTCATATAATACCGCTCACGGTACTATGGGGACCTGAGAAGCTACTGGATGGGGTGGACATCACAGCCGCCGAATTCATTCAACGGCTGGTTGAAGACCCAGTCCATCCGACGACCACCCAGCCCAATCCGGATGACTTCCTCCGCGTCTATAAGCAATTGGCTGAAGAATATGACGCTATTGTCGTCCCACTCATCTCAACCGAATTGAGCGGCACGGTCAACTCGGCCGAGATGGCTGCGAAGGATTTTGACCGGATGCCTGTGCGAGTCATCGATAGCCGATCGACATCGATGGGATTGGGTTTCGTCGCCCTAGCCGCTGCCCGAGCAGCAGCTCAGGGGAAGCCTCTCGAGGAAGTAGAAGAGGCCGCTCGCTCTGTTGTCTCAAAAGTTAGGATCTTATTTGTTGTGGATACACTCGAGTATCTGCATAAGGGTGGTCGGATTGGGGGTGCGTCCCGGTTGCTCGGCACGATGTTAAGCCTCAAACCGCTTTTACACATGAATGAAGGTCGCGTGGACGCGCTGGAGAAAGTGCGTACAAAGGTAAAGGCGATCAACCGCATGCTCGATCTGTCTGATCAGTATGCTGATAACAAACCGGTGAGGGTGGCGGTAGTACATTCTGGTATACCCGAGGATGCGGAAAAGTTGAAGGCTAGGGTAGCTGAACGATTCTCGTGTGTGGAACTTTTCATTACCGAAATCAGCCCCGCCATTGCTGTTCACACCGGTCCGAGAACATTAGGCTTGGCGGTGTGTCCAGACGAGGTCGGGGGTTCCGCACATTAAAGACAGGCAGGGGAGTTATTAAGAATTGTCAAGATGGTCTTCTGAGCTTTTGTAGTTGTCTTCTCCTGGCGGCAACCGGTCTGCCGGTGGACTGCACTAGCGTAGGCGCCGATGTTCGATAGGGGTGAGGCGAAAGGGAGGATAAACCTGGGGTAGAGACCTTGGTTGGGCGGTGCGTGGTTGGACCACACAGGAGCCGGCTGCCGCGTTTGCATGGATTGCTAAGCAGTACGTGCAACCAAGGGTGCGCTCCGACGTGATGAGCCGGCTGCGGGATCACCAATTGGTATCCGTAATCTACTGAGGGTTACGATCGCTTGTCAGCTTGGACGCCGTAATCCATGCTCCAAGGTAGGCTAACGTACCCACGGCCAGGGTGACGGTAAACCCTGCATCGAGTGAAATCATCGCCGCCAGCACCCCGCTCATGCCCGAAACGGCGCCATTGATCGCCCAGGCCCAGGGGATCGAGCCAGGAGCGCGAACCTCGAGTCGATGCAGGCCGGCGGCGAAGGGCACGCCCATCAACAATCCAACCGGCGCGAGGATGACGATGGTAAGGGTCAGGCGAGCCGCCAACCCCCACGCCAGCGCCAGATCGACCGCAGTCGGCAGAAGGGCTATGGTCAATGCCAACAGTACGATCAAGGCTGCCAATGACTTACGCAAGCTGACCCGTATTGAAATCAGGCTTCCAACGCCGGAGGCCAGCAATAGAGTGAAGAGGACGGTCGCCAGCGCCAGGGCCGGGCGGTCAAGCAGCAATGTCAAATATTGGATGAGGGGTATCTCCACCAGCAGGTAGCCAGCGCCCAGACAGGCAAAGTAGCCTAGTGTTGGGAGGCTTGGCCCGGACCATGAGGCGCTTCGGCCGAGAATGACCAGCGGGGCTAGAACCAGCGGCACAGCCAACGCAAGCATCAGTCCGAGCAATGCCAACAAGACTAAATAGCCGCTGCCGCCAAATGGCTGCCAGGTCAGGCCAAGGGTCGCGATGACATCAGGCGTTTGGCGCCAGCGGAAAAAGTGGAAGAAGAATGGGCGGTCATCTGTCGGCGGCTTGAGGTTAAAGTCATATGCCGCGATGGTTGATGCTGGGTCGGTGAGCAGGGCAGTGTATAACTTGTGATAGGTGTCCGCTGGGAGTTGGTTGAAGCGGTTTAGTTCTGTTGGATCAAGGTCCGGCAGGTGAATGGGGTCAAAGGCGTTGGCTTGGAGGAAGGCGCGCACGATCATAAGTTCGGAAGTGGAGAAGGGCTTCTTAGCAGCGATCAAGGTGGCCGTGCGCATGCCGCGGTAAGCGATAAGATTATGGGCGGGGTTAGTAGCGCCACTGGCTTCGAGCGCGGCCAGAAGTGTCGCCCAGGCGCGCGCTGATTCGCTTGGCGGTGTGCCCAGCCAGCGGGTAATCACCAGCAGTCCATTGTCCGTTAGCCGGGAATAAGCCTGGCTGAGAGCTTCGACCGTAAGGGTGAAATTCTCCGTCAAACTGAAGGCGCCGGAGGTCACCGGGCGGTAGCCCTGGCTGAGGGCGAGTTGGATCACATCATATTGTTGGTCACCAGTGCGAAGGGCGCCGCGACCTTGGCTTGTGACGGCTGTCAGGCGAGGATAACTAAGGAGATGGCGACTGAAGTTGGCATAAGGTCCGGTTAGAGCATCGCGAATCATGGGCTCATCAATGGCGAGGGTTACATGGGTTGCTCCCGCAGCCAGGGCGATCACCGCGTCGAGGCCAGCGCCAGGCTGCAAGATGAAAGCTTGTGCATTGGGGCGCAGTTGGTAAGCCAGTGCGGCGGGCATGTGAGCCGCTAGTGTCTGGGTTTGCTCGTCGTCAGGCGATAGTTGGTTAATAGGGATTGGACCGTCCCCATCAATGAAGATCGCTGCTTGTCGGGGCAGTTCGATTTGGGCATTCAGGCTGAGACCCGGCAGAACATGTACGCTGTTGCTCTCGACGACATCCAGGCGAGCAGAAGCGCTCCACCGGGTAAGCGTGAGCTGAGCTTCAGGGGCCAGTTGAGCGACGGAGAGTGGCTTGTAGGGCGAGAGGCGTATGGCGAGTGCTGAAGGCGGACAGACACCGGCCAGCAGCGTCATGCCGGTCAGGGTGATCAGGATGGCGCGAACTGTAATGCGCGGTGTGAAGGAGATGGCTGCCAGCAGGCCGAGGGCAATTGCCAGGGCAACTGCACCTTCGCCGCCCAACAATGCCAGGGCCGCCAGTGCAGCCGGACATCCCAATGCCGAACCCACCAGGTTGGCAGCGTAGGGCAAGTGGGCCTGCGGCCCAGCGTCAGACAGGCAGGCGCCCACGGTCCATCCGGTGAGCAGGAACGGCGCCCCGGCAGCCAGGAAGTACAAGAGGAGGATCCCAACCTGTCGTCGATCCCAGGCGATGCTGTAGGAGTCAAAGGGCAGCAGGTTGATCGTCAGGTAGGCTAATACAATGGAAGCAGAATATGCGCAAGCCAACCCAGCCAGTGGTGGGTGTTTGGGCTTGATGGCCAGCAGTAGTCCGCTAGCAGCGAATCCCATCACCGCCAAGCCGATAACCATAAAAGCGAAGTGGTGAAACTGCTGAACAGCGAATAAGCGGGTGAGGCTGATCTCAAAAGCCAGAGATCCGGCTGAGATCAGAGCCAAACCGAGGGTAGTGCTTGTGGAACGAGATCGGGACATCGCTACTTCCATTACTGGCACTTGAATTCTAGCGGAAGAGTGCGCAACGACAAAGCGATCCGTTTGTATATATTGTATTTGTGACTCCACTGAAAAAAGGTCAACCGCGAGAAGAGGACCGGTATATGTGGGGGTGCGGGCGCAGACCGCACCCCCACATATACCCCTCTCCACTCCTTGAGGGTAGTTTTTTTCAGTGCACTCATTTGTAATACAGTAGGGTTCGTTCAGTGTATGTGTTTTTCTATCTGATCACGCGGGATTGGAAAGGGATAGGAGCAATTCATGCCGTCTCGCATCCCGTTTGGGCCGAGAGTCCTGGCCCGACGGGGCGAAACGGCCGGCGTGCCGCCAGTCAAAGGTGCCGGGTGGTTTTCCCGGCATTTTGCGACACGAACGGTGAATTGCCCCTACTGTTGTTTAATCGTGTCCCCTCTAGTGAGCTAGGGGCGAAGCATTCGCTATATTCATGAATCGATGCGGGTCATATGAAACTGCGAATGCTTCGCCCTTACACGTGACGGGTTACCTACGCTCCCTCTTGCACCGCCTCGGCATAAGCTATTGCGGTGAAATCAAGCCCATCATCCCCGCGCTCGACGCGGATTGTATCACCGAGGTGGAAATCACCAGCTAGAAGGCGCAACGCCAGTGGATCCTGAAGCTCACGCTGGATGGCCCGCTTGAGCGGTCTAGCGCCATAAACAGGGTCATATCCGGTTTCAGCCAGGTAGGTCATGACTTGCTCGTTCGCCTGAAGGTTGTAGCCTTTCTCTGCTATTCGATCAGCAACCCGCCCGAGCTGTAGATGTACAATCTCCTGCAGGTTCTCCCGGCTTAGCCGATGAAAGATCACGATCTCGTCGATCCGATTGAGGAACTCGGGGCGGAAGTGACGGGTGAGCAATTGACGCACCTGTTCCTTGGTAACCATCTCGGCCTGGGCGGGGTCATCCCATAACTCAGTGCCTAGGTTGCTGGTCATGATCACCACCGTGTTGCGGAAGTCGACGGTGCGTCCCTGACCATCGGTCATGCGACCTTCATCTAAGAGTTGAAGCAGCGCATTGAAGACCTCGTGGTGGGCTTTCTCGATCTCGTCGAACAGGATCACGCTGTATGGTCGGCGACGGACCGCCTCGGTAAGTTGGCCGCCCTCCTCATATCCCACATAGCCGGGCGGGGCGCCGATCAGGCGTGAAACGGTGTGCTTCTCCTGATACTCGCCCATATCGATGCGCACCATTGCTCGATCATCGTCGAAGAGGAATTCGGCCAGGGCGCGTGCAAGCTCGGTCTTTCCTACGCCCGTTGGCCCGAGAAAGATGAACGATCCGATCGGTCGGTCCGGGTCTTGCAGACCGGAGCGAGACCGGCGTACGGCGTTGGAAACAGCTCGTATAGCTTCATCTTGACCGACTACACGCTGGTGGAGCCGGTCTTCCATGTGTAGCAGTTTCTCAATTTCGCCTTCTAGCAATTTGGAAACGGGTATGCCGGTCCAGTTAGCGACCACCGAAGCCACATCATCGGCGTCCACCTCCTCTTTCAACATTGCACCATCGGTCTGCAGCTCCTTTAATCGCTCTTCATGTTGCTCGAGGCGCGTTTCGAGCTCACGTAGTGTGCTATAGCGGAGTCGAGCAGCTGCTTCCAAGTCTGCCTGGCGCTCTGCCTGCTCAATATGCAGCCGGGTCTGCTCGATCTGCTCTTTGGTCTCCCGTATTTTGGAAATGGCTTGCTTCTCGGTTTGCCATCGGGTTTTGAGCTGGGTGGATTGCTCACCTAGATCAGCTAGCTCGCTCTCGATAAGCTCCAGGCGCTGGCGGGAGGCCTTGTCCTTCTCCTGCTTAAGAGCTTCGCGCTCGATCTCAAGCTGCATGATATGTCGATCGACATCATCAAGCGCCTGAGGCTTGGAGTCGATCTCAGTTCGTAGTCGTGCGGCGGCCTCATCAATCAGGTCGATAGCCTTATCCGGTAGTTGACGATCAGAGATATAACGGGCGGATAGCGTGGCGGCAGCGATTACGGCGCTGTCCTGGATGCGCACGCCGTGATGGATTTCATAGCGTTCCTTTAAACCGCGCAGGATGCTGATGGTATCCTCCACGCTTGGCTGGTCGATAAACACCGGCTGGAAGCGACGTTCGAGGGCGGCATCCTTTTCGACGTGCTTGCGATATTCATCAAGTGTGGTGGCGCCGATCATATGCAGTTCACCGCGAGCCAGCATTGGTTTGAGCATATTACTAGCGTCCATGGCGCCTTCGGCCGCGCCGGCTCCGACGACGGTGTGCATCTCATCAGCGAAAAGAATGACTTCTCCTGCGGCGTCGGTGACCTCCTTGAGCACAGCCTTAAGACGCTCCTCAAACTCCCCCCGATACTTTGCGCCGGCCACGAGCGCCCCGAGGTCCAATTGAACCAGGCGCTTGTTTTTTAAACCCTCCGGCACGTCAGCGTTGACGATTCGCTGCGCTAGGCCCTCTACGATGGCGGTCTTTCCCACGCCCGGTTCACCAATCAGAGCCGGGTTATTCTTGGTGCGTCGTGATAGGATCTGGATCACCCGCCGGATCTCCTCGTCGCGACCGATTACCGGATCGAGTTTGCCGCGTCGGGCGAACTGTGTCAGGTCACGGCCATACTTCTCCAGCGCCTGGTAGGTATCTTCCGGGTTTGGCGATATCACCCTCTGAGAACCGCGAATGGTCGACAAAGATTGGAGGATCACATCAGGTGTGAAACCATAACCCTTGAGCCGTTCAGCTTCTGGTCCGGCGGCAAGGGCCAGCAGGATATGTTCGGTTGAGACGTACTCGTCCTTCATCATCTTCGCCTGAAGCTCAGCCGCGGTCAACATGTCTGCAGTACGCCGTGCCAACCCGATCTGGACATCGCCGCCATACGTCTTGGGGCGGCTTGCCAGATCCTGCTCCAGTTCATGACGTAACATCGCTGTGCTGCCGGTGAGACGGGTGATGATGGTCGAAACCACACCCTCCTGTTGGCTGACCAACGCCAGCAGAACGTGTGATGGTTCGATGGATGTGTGGTTATAATCCTGAGCCAAACGTTGGGCTTCGAGGATGGCACTCCGGGCCTTCTCTGTGTACTTTTCCAGTTTCATCTGGGCGCTCCTCAGCAATTTACTTATTCTTCCGAGGCGTCGACAGTTAGTGGTTTCGCGCCTCGATGTCATAGCCAATACTAGGCCAGGCATAGCTTGCATTCACCATAAGTCTATGTTCCTTCTGTATGAGGCAAATTGGCATAGTGTTAGAACAAGATCAACAAGGGAGTTAATGGATTTCCAATGTCCTATATACAGGCTTCAGATGTTGCCGGGTTAGACTGCATGCAAGTGGTGAATAAATCATGACTGTACTGAAAAAAGCTAACGTGCTAGAAAGGGAACGGTATATGAGTGGTGTGGGTTTTGCCACACCACTCATATACCCCCTTTACCGCTGGCGACTGTTTTTTTCAGTAAACTAAATTTTTTGTTGGGAGGAATTTCAATGACAACCTACTATATTGCTCCGAGAACCTACCCTCGTATTCGCCGGTATCGCCCTGTGGGCTTTAACGGTGGACGGCGTTTGCCCTTGGATGTTCGCGTCGACGGTGATGAGTATGTGATCACCGCCGCGGTCCCGGGCTTGAAGGCCGAAGACCTTCATGTCGAGATCCTAGACGACGTGTTGACCCTACGGGCGGAGATCCAGCCGGATGAGGTTGAGGAGAATGGAAAAGGTGACTACTTACTTCGTGAGATCACCCATGGTGAATTCTCTCGCAGTCTACGTCTGCCCGATCCAACTGATGCATCTAAAGCGGAGGCCAAGATCGAAGACGGCCTACTGACGGTGCGTGTTCCCAAGGCAGAAGAGGCGCGACCGAAGGAAATTAAGGTCAAAGTTCGTTAGAGAGGGATGGTCACTTGGGGTACAATGAGCGGCAATTGCCGCTCATTGCGTTTTTCATACATCTGGAGTGGGTATGTTTCCGTTACGCGATACGGTGCGATCAAGGTCGTTCCCTTTGGTCACTTACGGCTTGATCGCGGTCAATACAATCGTTTTCCTTTTCGAAGCCTCTTTGGGTCCTAGAAGTTTCAACACCCTGCTTGATATCTTCGGGCTAGTTCCAGCCCGCATTTCCACCGTCCATTTGCTGAGCTTCATCACTCCATTAACCTCGGTGTTCCTTCACGGAAGCTGGTTCCACCTGATCAGCAATATGTGGACACTATTTATTTTTGGTGACAATGTGGAAGACCGAATGGGCCCCACCCGTTTCTTGGTGTTCTATCTGATCGCCGGTGTTGTCTCTGGCCTGACTCACGCACTGGTATCGAACACCATCTATGGAACGCTATCACCTCAATCTTGGATCCCCACTGTAGGCGCTAGCGGAGCGATCGCGGGGGTGTTGGGAGCTTACTTCATCCTTTATCCCAGAGCACGGGTGGTTACGTTGATACCGATCTTCATTCTGCCTTGGTTTGTGGAGATACCGGCTTTCATTTACCTCGGTTTGTGGCTCTTATCTCAGGTTTCTTCCGGTCTGCTCAGTTTGGGCGCGTATGGAGCTTTTGGCGGCATCGCCTGGTTTGCTCATATCGGTGGTTTTCTAGTTGGATTGCTTCTTGTTCGCATCTTTGCCCGAAGGCCTGAGGTCTCCCGCCATTGGTATCCAGACGAATATTAGTCTAGGTGAAAATATAATCTGGCCCGATTCTTGCCACTTCATATTAAAAGATTGTATGCTATGACTGCACTGAAAAACGCCCAAGCGCGAGGAAGGGAAAGATATATGTGATGTGTGGGCAAAGCCCACACATCACATATATCACCTTTTCCTGCTGGCGGATGCTATTTTCAGTAGACTTATGCTATATGATTGGTAGGTTTGGTTGCAGGAGGGAAAAGGGACTATGTCCGAGAAAGAAGATCTACTTGTCGATCCGAACGTTGCTGAGGTTGAGATATTGGCCCAGCTTCCGGGACTGGGCGAGGTGATGGCTCGTCGCATTGTGGAGGCCCGCCCCTACGCTAAAGCCGGAGACATGCTTCGTGTGCGTGGCCTGGGTAAGGCTTCCCTAGACCGTCTCGTTCCTTATCTATTGTTCGATCAAGAACTGGAGCCATCAGAGATTGCAGAAGAGCCCGTAGGAGAAGGAACAGGCAAGGAGGACGAACCGACCACGGAAGAGTTGGGGGAGGAGACCGAAAGAAGCGTAGAGGCCCCCAAGCTAGAGGAAGTGGAACCAAAGGTAGCCCCTCCAACGAGGGTGCAACGGATTGTAAAGGATAGGCCGACGTACAGCCGGGGGACGACGTTATGGTTGGTCCTGGGGACAGCAGTGATAAGCGTAGCTCTCTCTGTGTTGCTGAGTCTTGCGATTCTTGGCGGGATTAACCGGACGCTCGATATCAGTCAGCACAGCGCAGTCCGCCAGATGGCAGCTGATCTAGCTGTACTTCAAGCTGACTTAGACGATGTCTCCTCCCGCATGGAAGCTATTGGCCGTCGTATCGAGGCGGTTGAGGGTCTGAGCGGTCGAGTGATGGCTGTTGAAGGCGAATTTTCCGCTCTGCGGGACGAGGTTATGCAATCCATTGAGCAGTTAAATTCGGTTCATACCCTAATCGACAATTTGGAAAGTGAAGTGAGCATACTCTCAGAAAGCGTCGGTGGTTTTGACGCCTTTCTTGATGGTCTACGACAATTGCTGATCGGGAATTCACCGATGAATGAGCCATAGTTGATTTCCGAACACTGATGGAGGCCGCTATGAAAAATGAGACAGAAGTCTCTGAACCGGAGGTTGGAGAGCGAAAAGCGTCTCTCCTCTCTCGGGTAATACGCTTTTTACTACGCTTACTGATCGTCGTGTTGCTCGGTGGCGTGTTTGGGGCGGCGGTCTATTTCGGGGTGCCAACGCTCTATAGGAGCGCCATTGAGCCGATGCAGGTCAATGCTCAACGCATTGCTGAGCTAGAGCAGGCCTTAGACCAGGTTCAGACTACTGCCAGGAGGCAGGTGGAGCAAGCCGGGGAACGCCTGGTCGAGATTGAAGGCCGATTAGCGGAGCAAGGTGAGGCGTTAGCGATGATGCAAGCAGAATTGGAAGTGGTGCAGACATCATTGGAGGACCAGCGCGATCGAGTTTCCCGGTTGCGGAATGTAGTCGATCGAGTGGAAGATCTGACTTATGATATGGATAAGATGGTTGCCAGAGTGGAGATGCTGGAGTCAACTCTGGCTGAAGTTGAGTTGCCAGCGGCGAGTTTAGAACGACAATTACAGTTGATCCGGGCAATGACCTTGCTCACCAAAGCCCGCCTATGGCTGGTTCAGGATAACCTTGGTCTTGCTGCTGAGGAAATATCAACTGCCCGAGATCTGCTGGCTGAGGTGGTTGGGGCTGAGCAGGATGGGGAAGACGAGACGCTGGGGCAAATCGTCGACAGGCTTGATTTAGCCCTGGCGGATGTACGGACGACCCCGATTGTAGCCGCCGACGAGCTAGAGATCGCCTGGAAGCTGCTGATCGAGGCGACTGAGTCTGAATTATACTTATCTATTCCCTCGGGCGAAATATTCTATGAGGAGGACACTGATGACTAATGATGACCCGCAGATCCAGGACGAGCAACCCGATATCGAGCCGATGACTTCTGAAGCTGAGCCCCCGGCTATTGAGCCCGTGGAAGCTGAGATTGAGACTCCCGAAATCGAGCCTGTTGTTGAAGTAGGCGAACCGGCTGAACTTTTAGAGGAGGTTGAGCCTGCTAAACCGCCCAGCAAATTTCGTCGCTTCTTGAGCCGAGCGCTACGTTGGGTTACTGGGTTTGTGGTGGTGTTTGCCTTTGGTGTCGCCGCGACATGGGTTGTCCAAGTTCGACCGGGGTCGGAGCAGATCGGCGCACTTCGGGCTGAGTTGGACTCAGCCCAGGTCCAAATTGATTCACTAGCGGGTGAGGTGGAATCACTGCGCCCATTGGAAGGGGAAAACTCATCTCTACGGACTGAGTTAACCAAGATCAAACAACGGATGGATATCTTGAGCGTGCTGGTGGACGTAACTACAGCGCAGCTGGCGATGGCTCAAGATGATCCGATCGCCGCCAAAGCCGCCCTGGCAGGTACGGACGATCGCCTGATGGCGATGGACATGGAGCTTGTCGATGCGGAAACTGTGGAAGGATTTCGGACGAGACTGGCTTTGGTGTTGGAAGAGGTTGACGATAACGCCTTTGCCGCTCAACGCGATTTGCAGATTCTGGCCAGCAACCTGCTCTCGCTCGAACGATCTTTGTTCGGTGAATAGCGGATGAGCCTGAAGTAGCTTTCACCCTATAAATGAGCACAAACCTCTGGGTTCGACTAGAACTCAGAGGTTTTGTTGAGAAGACTTACTAGGTGCTGGAGATGATAAATGTCGAAGTGGGTTAGTAGCGCAGTAAGGCGCCGATTCGCCCAGCTTTCTCTAGTTCGGGACTCTGGTGAATCACTTCGACCTCGCCCCCATCTGATAATACTTTGCGCACAGCCATTTCGATAGCATCCTCGATTATTTCAACTGGTTTGCCACAGAATGGGCATTTCTCCAACGTCTGAGCAGTTAGGTAGCCGCAACCCTGGCAACGATATCCGGCTGCGCGATAACCCTCACATATCACCAGTGTTTGAACTTGACCTGCGTGGACCGCGCCCAGTGTGTCATCGAGGCGTATTACCCCTTCGCGACCTTTCGCGGCAGCGGTTATGACAGCATTCACCAAGCGGGTTTCATTTTTCCTCTTCGCTTTCTGAGCGACATCGATGGCCTTCTCCAGAACCTGGGTGTAACCGGCAGTCATTTCCATGGGGAAGGTGCCCATCACCAGACTCTGCCAGGTCTTTGGTAGTAGGTTGATAAAGCGGGCCACGTTCGTTTCTGTACCGCCGATTAATACCCGGCGAACATGTTTCTCCTTGAAAAAGCTGGCGGTGAAGCGAGCGGCTTCTTTAATATTCCGCTCAGCGACTTCATCAGCGTAACCCGTCTGGCCGGCCGTGCCACCGCGCCTACCCGGGGCTTGTGAGCCACCTCCGCGCTTAGTATGGCGTATGGCCTCCCCCATTGTTCCCTTTTGCTCCTGCAGTTGGCCCAGGTGGAAGTGGAACAGGCGTGCGCCTTGTTTATCAATCAGAACCACGCCGTAGTTTCCATAGTTAGCAAGGAAATCGACTAATGGTTTGACGTAGGGTCGGTTCAGGCGGCGCGTCCGGTTGCGCACGGGGAGCGCAAGGGAGAAACTACGGAAGAAATTGTCCTGTGCGCAGGAGAAGATGGCTAAGCTTCGGCCAGACCAATCGTACATATGTTCAACAAAGCGCTCAACTGCTTCAGTGTCCTCTACGGCGTCTTGGTCACAGTTTTTGAGCATTTGACGGAGGCGTAATTTGTAAACATCAGCTGAACCAACTGACGGATCCACATTGAGATAAACGCTTAGTACCGGAAAACTTGGTTGATAAGACATCAATTCTCGCAGATCCTGCTCGGTGAGCATGGTAACCTCCCCTCAAAGGTAGCCAGAGGTCTCCGTCTGGGGTGACGATCTTATGGGCGAGCGCCGATGGTCAAGGGAAAATCGAGCTCTTCTCCATCGCGCAAGATGGTCAGGATCACAACCTGATCAACTTGTGTATGGTTGATTATATAGGAGAGAAGTTCGCTAAATCGACGCACCGGCTGGTCATTAATGGCGATGATCAAATCGCCGCCAGCGAATATCCCAATCGAAGTCGACTGGCTGCCGCTTCTGATCCCTGCCTCTTCAGCAGGACCACCTGGGGCGATCCCAGTGATGTAAGCTCCAGTGGCGTCAGATGGTAACCCGAGCGCCTCGATCGTCTTTAAGTTCCACAGATTATCACTCAGGCTGACGATGCCAAGGTAGGGGTAGTCGTAACTGCCGATTTCGATAATCTTGGGTACCACCTGCCGAAGGATGTTAATTGGGATAGCGAAGCCCACACCAGAATTGGCAATGTCGCCACGCACGGTGAACGACTCGCTACGGATGGCGCGGTTGACCCCGATTACCTCTCCGCGCATATTAATCAGTGGTCCGCCCGAGTTGCCCGGATTGATAGCGGCGTCGGTTTGGATGATGTCACCGGCGGCGAAGCGACCCCCACCGGGTGCGGGATTCTCCGAGTCGAGAGTACGACCTATGGCAGAGATGATGCCAACGGTCATCGTGCCCGAGAGGCCAAATGGGTTGCCGATGGCGACCACAAAATCCCCTACCCGGACCTTATCCGAGTCGCCAAGTGGCAAGGGCACCAACTCATTTTCAGGAACGTTAACTTTGAGTACTGCCAAGTCTGAATCGGGGTCTGTACCCACCAGTTCAGCCCAGACTTTAAGGCCGGAAGGGAAGTCGACCTCAATTTCATCCGCGCCATCGATCACATGTTGGTTGGTGATAATATACCCCTCAAGGTCGATCACGAAACCGGAGCCCTGCCCGGTGGTGAAACTTTCCTCATGAGTTGAGCCGATGGTGTCATACCTCCAGATGGTGACCACGCCTGGGTTGACGCGCAGGTAGAGGTTCGTAAGATCCCCCTCAACCATTAGGGCTTCGCCGCTCACGGTGGGTATAACTGATGGCTCAGACGAAATTGGCGCCGGTTGATCCGATGATGTTGGCGTCTCGGTGGCGGCAGGATTTTGAAGCCAATCAGCCGGTATGGAGCAAGATATGGTAACCGAAATCAAGGCCATCGCCGCTACAATGATCATTATTGAACGTATTTTCATTGTCATTCTCTCGAAACCCAATCAATCCCGAAGCTTGGTAAGTTGTTGGAAAAGGTCTCGTTCGCGGTCGTTTAATTGCTGTGGTAGGTTAACATGGAGACGAGCGTAAAGGTCTCCATGTTGTGTGGGATTGCGCAACTTAGGCATGCCACGTCCCCTAAGGCGGAACGTCTGACCGGGTTGACTCCCGGGAGGGATATTGAGCATTACATCCCCTGCCAGGGTTCGCACGTGGATCTCGCTCCCCAGCACGGCGCTGTAGAGATCGACATCCACGTTTATATAAAGGTCGGCCGCTTTACGTTCAAAGAATGGATTGGGGGTGACATTCACCAGCAGATACAAATTACCTGCGTTGCGGCGGCCGGGTTTCGCCGTGAGGCTGTAGCGGACCTTGGTGCCAGTTTTAGCTCCTGGCGGGATCTTCACCTTAATTCTTCGTTCATTATAGCGGATAATGCGTGTAGTGCCGGTGTAAGCTTCATTCAAGCTGATGTTGACCGGCTGTTCGGTGTCGCGGGGACGACCCCGAGGACGGCTGGAGAAGTACTGACCTTGACCAGCCATACCGCCAAATATGGTGTTGAAGAAATCTGAAAAATTACCGAACAGATCGCCGATGTCGCCGACCTCGACACGCACACCTCCAGGGGTTCCAGTGGTCCACTGCGACCAGTCGAAACCGCTGGGCCTGCCACCTCTCCGCTGCCAAGCCTGATAAGAGGAACCTAACTGATCGTACTTGGCGCGTTTGGCTGGGTCTCCAAGGACGTCATATGCTTCGTTGATTCCCTTGAAGCGTTCTTCAGCTTGTTTGTTGCCTGGATTCCTATCCGGGTGGAGCTTTAACGCCAGTTTGCGGTATGCGCGCTTAATTTCTTCCTCATCGGCTTTCCGTCCCACGCCCAGGATTTTGTAGTAGTCCTTGTACTCCATAGACACCTAACCTTCACCTTTGATTGTAAAGGCGACAGGGAAACCGAGTCAAGATGAGGAGGGTGAGTCTAATATGATTCTAATATCCATATCGAAGGGCGTTTGAGTGATTAAAGCTGGGTGGGTCCCATTTACTTGTTCCCTAAAATTTTAGAATCACCTCGTTTTCACCAATGGTAGCGGTTCCCACGCCCAGCGCTCTGGCGACGTGGGGCCCGGCTCGCTTAATAACAGGACGCATGGCTGATTACCAGACTCCCTCCGCTTGATCTTCCGTGCTATTATAGCAATATGGTCGCCCCTACCCATCTCGAACGTGTTCTTGTAGTGGATGAAGATCCAGAGGTGCTCGATCTGGTCGCTCGCCAGGTGCTGGAACCGCTTGGCTACAACGTGGCTACTGCCGGTGATGCAGCGGGGGCGATCCAGCAGGCTCTGACATTTGCACCGGATCTGGTTATTGCCAGCCTGAGCTTACCTGGTCTTAGTGGGAAGGACCTATTGGTCGCCTTACGTTCGCAGGGATTGGATGTGCCAACGCTAGTAACTGCCCAGCAGGGGATGGATGCGGATGCAATCCAAGCCTTTCGTCTGGGGGCGAGCGATTATTTGGTAAAACCACTGCGAGAAGCTGAGGTAGTCGCGGCGGTGGAGCGCGCCATTTCCGAGATAAGATTGCGGCGCGAACGCAAGCAACTGGCTAAGCAGTTAGAGGAGAGCAATCGTCAACTTGAGCGGCGAGTGCGGGAATTGACCACACTCTTTGGGCTTGGCAAGACGGTGACTTCCACGATCCATCAAGGACAGTTGTTTGACAAGTTGATAGAAGGCAGTATTTACGTGACCGAAGCCGATATGGGTTGGGTATTGTTGCCTGAGGAAAATGATCCGCAGTTATATCTGCGCGCTCAACGCAACCTGCCTTCAGATCTGGAAAGCAAGTTGCATCAACCGTGGGACGATGGTGTGAGCTCGCTGGTGATGCTATCGGGTGAGGCGCTGGCGATCCATGGGGAGGGGTTGTCACAGTTCAAGTTGGCCCGTTTCGGCGAGGCGGCGCTTATCGCGCCGATCAAAGTCCGGGATCAGTCGATCGGGGTCATTACTGTCGCCCGCAAGGAAGCTCGGCCGTTTTCCGAGCGGTCCCAGGCGATGCTAGAGGCGGTAGCCGACTACGCCTCGATCTCGTTGGTTAACGCCAGGCTCTTCCAGGCGTTGGAAGCCAGGGCGCATCGATTGCAGCAGGTGATTGATGAAGCCCAGATGGATGCTCAGGCGCGTGCCGACTGGCGGACGGGCTTGAACCGAGGTCTGCGAGCGGCGCAGGCTCAGATCGCACATCTTTTGGATGAAGTTGAGGATCCCCAGATTCGCGCGGGATTGGAAACGGTTAACGGCGATCTTGAAGCAATGTTCCAAGAGGTATCTTCGGTTTCCCCAACAGATCAAGCTGAAGAGCTGTCTTCCTTTGAGTCATCATCCACTGTCTAATTTCCAGATTATGGCTGCACTGATAAAAGCCCAAGGGCGAGAAAGGGAACGGTATCCATTATCCTTTTGGCGGCTACTTTTTTCAGCAAACTTAGATTATCAAAAAAGACGACCTTATCAGGAGTAGCGTCAGGTAACGCTACGATCCCAGATGACGAAGCTATATGAATGGATCTTTGATCTTAGTTGCCGACGATAGTCAAGAAATCCGCCGCTTTATTGAGGAGAATGTTCTGGTTCCAGCTGGCTACACGGTGCGGTCGGTTGGTGATGGGATGTCGGCGTTTACGTTAGCACATGAAATAAAACCTGATCTGTTGATCACTGACCAACAGATGCCCAACCTGACCGGTATTGAGTTGATCCAACGGCTCCGGCGCGACCTCCCTCATCTTCCAGCTGTCCTGATCACCAGCGAGGGATCAGAATGGTTGGTGGTCGAAGCGATGCGAGCTGGAGCAGTAGACTACCTGACCAAGCCTTTTGAAGCAGAGCACTTGCTGGCGGCAGTTGGTCGAGCGCTAGCCGAGCGACATCGCTGGCAGTCACTGGTCGAAGCCCAGTCTGAAGCTCAGATCAGCGCTGAAAGCCTCGCTCGTCGGCTGCATGAGCTCGAGGCTCTGGCGCAGATCGGTCGCACAGTGACCGCTTTACTCAACCTGGATGAGGTGTTGACCACCGTGGTGGAGGCTGCCGTGCGTCTCACCGGCGCTGAGGAAGGAAGCCTGCTGCTGATCGATGAGGATAGCGGCGAACTTTACATGCGGGCTTCTAAGAATTTCGACGAGGAGTTCGCCCGCTCCTTCCGTTTGCATGTCCGCGATTCTCTTGCCGGACAGGTGATTGCTTCGGGTAGATCGGTGATCATTGATGAAAGCTCTCCACAGAAGATTAAGACCTCTTATTTGGTCCATTCCTTGATCTATGTACCACTGCGATTGCGCGGGCGGATGATCGGAGTGCTTGGGGTTGATAATCGCACGGCCGGTCATGCGCTGACTGATCAGGACATGACCGTGATGTCGGCGATGGCGGACTACGCTGCGATCGCCATTGAAAACGCACAGCTATACCGTCGGTCAGAGGTGGAACGCAGCAAACTTGAGACGATCCTTACGCAAACCGAGAACAGCGTAATTGTGGTTGACCCTGATGACCGACTGCTGCTAATTAACCGCGCCGCTCGGCAGGTATTCGGTGTGGATGGAAAGCTTATTGGCAGATCAGTAGTCGAAACCTTTGAAGACGCTAAGTTGTTGAAATTGCTATGTACTAAGGGAAACCTCCCGCGCCGGGAAGAAGTCCAAGTTCCTGATGGCCGTGTGTTCAGCGCCCAGCGAACCCCGATTGAGGGCGTCGGGCAAGCGATCGTGTTTCACGACATCACCCACCTCAAGCAACTCGACCAGATCAAATCCGAATTTGTTACGACCGTCTCACACGACCTCCGGTCGCCGTTGACGGCTATTCTCGGCTATTTGGAATTGATCGAGCGAGCAGGATCGGTCAACGAACAGCAGGGTGAATTTATCCGCAGAGCCCAGATCAGTGTTAAGCAAATTACCGACCTGGTCAATGACTTACTCGAATTAGGAAGGGTTGAAGCGGGTCTGGATATCGCCAAGGAAGATACTCCGCTGGTAGTATTGGCGCGCTATGCAATTGAAGGCTTGCGCGGAGCTGCGGAATACAAAGGAGTGACGTTAGAGGTCGACCTGCCGAATGCGGTGCCCCTGGTGAACGGCGATCCAGTTCGCCTGCGGCAGATGATCGGAAATCTGCTTGATAATGCCATCAAATACACTCCCCAGGGAGGTAAGGTGCGGGTTGTGGTCGAGGCCGAAGGCGATCAAGTGATTATGAGAGTAAGCGACACTGGGCCAGGCATTCCTCCGGCTGACCAGCCGTATCTCTTCGACAAATTCTTCCGCGCCAGTAATGTCCCGGATGACATGCCAGGGACCGGCTTAGGTCTGTCTATTGTGAAGTCGATCGTCGATAACCATGGCGGTCGTATTTGGGTAGATTCCAAGCTGGGTGATGGAACTACGTTCACCGTGATATTACAGGCGGTGGACACCTAAATCGCGGGGAACCTACTTCAGCAAAATTGGTGGGTGGTCCTATTTGGTCGTGGGTTGGCTTTACAGAGGCCTCCGCCGGGGCGGTGAGGGATTAACCCGGCGGAGGCTTTCGTCAAAGGAGGAGACAGCGATGAGTTTTATTGTGACTCGTCCCTCGTCTCCGCGGGTTATAATAGCTCCTGGTGAAGAAGTGGGCTATTGTCGAAGGTCACGGCAGTTGGATGACGTTCATCCCACCAAATTCCAGAACCTCTAGGCAGTGGGATGAGATCGTAAGCGTCTGTTATTCGGTGTGACAGGTGACAGGTAAATGATGGACTTAGCTTCATCGATAGTGGCTATACGGGGTCAGTCATTTTGGCACGGCACGGGAGCACACCACTATTCCCGGGTTGGACATGAGGCAGCGTTTCTCTCAAGGGGGAGATCTGCTCTCGATGAATGATGAGGCGTTACGTCGTCGTTTGCAACGGTTGGGTCGGCGCCGCCGCGGCTCTCCGCCGCCGACTAGGATAGACGCTGCGCTCCCTCGCCGGGAATTGCCTCCGGGAGAGGAGATCGAAACACCTTTCGGTCCTACCTACCTCATCCAAACCAAGTACCCGCTTGACTATCTACACGGAGCAAGCAGGTTGTCAGACCTATTGAAATTTGATTCCGCGTTGGTAGCTGAGGTTGCTCGGCAACCCCGTTTGAGGGAGGTCTCGCTTGAACGGCTGATTTTCATCGATACCGAAACCACTGGCTTGGTAGGTGGAGCGGGGACGATCGCCTTCATGGTCGGAGTGGGCGCCTTTGTCGAGAATGCTTTTCTGCTCCGTCAATACTTCCTGCGTGATCCTGGGGAAGAGCGAGGAATGTTGCACGCCTTAAAGGGTGATATTGAGGCAGCTGCTGGATTCGTTTCCTACAATGGACGGACGTTCGATCTCCCATTACTTGAGATGCGCTACATGCTTGGATTGCGGCGACATTGGCCGTTGAGTACTTGGCCGCAGTTGGATTTGTTACACCCCGCGCGGCGGTTGTGGCGCCGAAGTTTGCCCGACTGCACTCTGGGTACAATCGAGCGGCAGCAATTAGGCATACAGCGGACGGAGGAGGATGTGCCCGGGGCGTTGATCCCCGGTTTGTACCTAGACTATCTACGTACCGGGGACGCCAGCGAAATGGGGGGCGTAGCCTACCATAATGCGGTCGATATTCTAACCTTAGTCGGGCTGGCAATACAGGTGCTTGATCGACATCAACGTGAAGATCCATCGCAGTTGTCTGGGTCGGAAGCGTTGGCAGTTGGTCGTTGGCACCATGATGCTGGTCGGTCGGGACCGGCGGAGATGGCTTACCGAAGAGCGGTGTCCAGCTCGGAACTTGAGGTGCGTCTTGATGCGCTTCGCTACCTTACCGCTCAGCTCAAACGCCAGGGGCGGCGAGAGGAAGCGGTAGAGGGTTGGCAGATGCTGCATACCCTGGCATCAGACGACCCTAGACCCTGCGTGGAGTTAGCCATGTATTATGAATGGCATGCGCCCAACCTTGTGGAGGCGCGCCGCTGGGCTCAGGAGGCGATGGTCTGCCTGACGCATTGGACAGATAATTGGCGCCGGGATCAGGCCTGGGCATCGGTCGAGCACCGACTGGCGCGGCTGGCGAGGAAAATGGGGGAACGACAGTAAATAAATTTCTATCGAGACTTTAAAGGTCTCCATCGATCGCGCCACGAACTTCGTGGCGCTTACCCCTTTTCATTCTATGCTAACCCCCATCGTTCAGTTCCTGACGTACGGCATGGTACAAGTGATCCGCTTTGAGTTCGTGGAGCGTATAGCATGGACCACCCAGGTGCTCGGCGAGCGCATTGGCCAAACCCTGATCGAAAGCGGCGTGCTCCATATTGATCACAATCGAACGGATGCCGGCTTGCTGGATCTTGTCGGCTACTCGGTGAGCTTCTTCCTGGGGTGGAAGGTTCCCCATTGAGACGTTTCCTGCTCCGTCGGTGAGGAGAATCATGAGCGGTAGCACATCAGTGTGGATGATTCTTTCCTTTTGAAATATATCATAGGCTAGACTGAGCCCGGCCGAGAGAGGGGTTTTTCCGCCAACAGGGATATCAGCTAGCGCCTGCCGAGCGAGTTGGATCGAGTTGGTGGGGGTGAGCACCGTTAGGGCGCGGTCTTTTTGGAACACTACCAGCCCTACCCGGTCTCGGTGTTGGTAAGCATCAGTCAGCAGTGAAAGGATCGCTCCTTTGGTGGCTGACATACGTTCAGCAACAGCCATTGACCACGAGGCGTCGACGACGAAGAGGATCAAGTTAGCAGCTTTGCGAATGCGCACTTTACGCTGTAAATCGGAGGGCAGGATGGCGAAAGCAACCTTCTGGCGTTGTTTTTTACGTTGGAGCTGATATGGAGCAGCCGCGCGAAGGGTAGCATCAAAGGCGATGTCGGAGGTCGATCCTTTGGCGGGTCGTGCCATGATGTAACGACCGCGTTTTCGCTTGGTTCGTGTTCGTGTGCGGCGCCCGCCAAGGCGGCGTGTCAGGCGATCAAGCTGGCCCTCGATGCGCCGCGGGATAAACGTTCCGCCGACCTTAACCTTATCGCCGCCTTCCCACCAGCGTGCCTGAAGTGAATCGATAGCTGACTGGTGGGTCAGCTCGGCTTGGCCGATTTGTGGCGCATCCTCGTTGGTTTCAGGGGCTAGGTTGCTTTTTTTTTACCGGAGGGCTGCTCTTCAGCCGAAGCGGAGGCGACCTCCTCAACGGCGACCTGAGCTTGAATCTGGTCGATGCGCGCCTGCAAGTCTTCTAGGTTGACCTCGACCTGTTGAAATGGGCCGTGCCGTAACCGATGGGGTAGCGCTAATTCGGCAGCTAGTGCGATGTCGCGTTCGGTAATCTCCATCCGGTTCTCAAAAGCTGCATGGGCTCGAGCTGCCTTCAGGATTACAAGGTCAGCCCGGTGGCCGTCGACCTGCATCGATGAAGTTAGCGCGGCGATGGCAAGCAGGTTAAGCTTGGTGTAGGTTACTTTATCCACCAATTTGCGGGCGGTCTCGATCGTTCGCGAAAGGGTCTGCTCTTGCTCTATCCACAATGTGTGGAACGCCTGTGGGTCAGCCTCAAAGGACAAGTTGCGTTCCATAATCGCTACCCGGTCGAGCGGGTCCGCCAGGCCCTTAATCTGAACTGAAAGGGCAAAACGGTCCAGCAACTGTGGGCGTAATTCGCCCTCTTCGGGGTTCATCGTACCGACCAGGATATAGCGGGCGGGGTGGCTAAAGGAAATCCCTTCCCGCTCGACGATGTTCATCCCTAAGGCGGCCGAGTCGAGTAGTAGGTCCACCACATGATCGTCTAGTAGGTTGACCTCGTCGATGTAAAGCAAACCGCGATTGGCGGCGGCGAGCACACCAGGCTCGAAATGGCGTTCTCCTTCTTTGATCGCTCGCTCGATGTCCAACGTACCCACCACGCGATCCTCAGTGGCGGAAACAGGCAGGTCGATGAATGAAGTACGTTGCATTTCGACCGGTAGCTCCTCACCACGGGCGACGCGTTCCTTGCATTCGGTACACCAGGTGATTGGTCGGTTTGGGTCACATCCAAAACGGCAATCTGCCACAACACTCACATCTGGTAGCAGGGCTGCCAGTGCACGGGCGGCGGTGGACTTGGCGGTGCCGCGCTCGCCACGTATCAGCACCCCTCCGATGCGCGGGTTGACTGCGTTCAGAATCAGCGCCCGCAGCATGCGCTCTTGACCGACGATAGCAGTGAAGGGATAGACATAAGTCATTGGTTGGTCACTCAGGCGAGATTATACCGCATCTAGATAGGAGTCGAATTGCAATAGGTTTACAAGAGCGTGGTTCACCTTTATAATGCGCTCATCCTATCTAGACGGAGAAAGTTACTTTGGTCGAACCTAATGAGGAGACCATCGGAGATGAGACGGCTCCCTCCAAACAACCTTTAGAGGGAGGAGAAGGGCTGGATTCTCACCCGATGGATGTCTTGCTGGAATCAGAATCATATGAGCTTGAGATACCCCGGCGAGGTGAGATTCGGAAAGGAACCATTGCTCGCGTTACCGAGAATGATGTGTTAGTGGATGTTGGCGCCAAGTCTGAAGGTGTCATCTCTGCTCGGGAGCTCGAAAGACTATCGGATGAGAGACGAGCGGGGCTGGTGGTTGGGCAGGAGGTTGATGTCTACGTTGTGAGTTCTGGTGGGCAGAGTGGCGCGCTGATTTTGTCTGTTGTGCGTGCAGAAGAGGAGCAGGACTGGCAGCGGGCTGAGCAACTGCTGGATAGCCAGGAACTGTATGAAGGAGTGATCTCTGGTTACAACAAAGGGGGCTTGATCATCAAGCTCGGTCGTCTACGGGGGTTTGTGCCTGCTTCTCAGGTAAATCTCTCACGCCGTCGTCGCGTTCATGGTGATACCCCTGATAAGCGTTGGGGGAAGATGGTCGGCGAGTCGATGATGGCCAAAGTCATCGAGGTTGATCGACGTCGCAACCGGTTAATCCTGTCCGAGCGGTTGGCTGCGCGTGAGGCGCGCGACGCATTTAAGGATCGGCTAATCGCTGAACTTCAACCCGGCGAAGTCCGCACCGGTTACGTCATCAGTCTAGCCGATTTTGGCGCCTTTATCGACATTGGCGGAGCGGATGGCTTGGTACATATGTCGGAGATCTCGTGGAAGCGCATCACTCATCCGCGTGATTTGCTCAAGGTTGGCCAACAAGTCGAGGTCAAGGTGTTGGGGGTAGATCCTAAGCGTAGGCGAATTAGTCTATCGTTGCGTGAACTCGAATCTGATCCCTGGAATAGTATCACCGAGCAGTATCGTGAAGGGCAATTAGTCGAGGGTACTGTTACTAAGCTTACAAAGTTTGGTGCCTTTGCCTCTCTAGTAGGGGCGGAAGAGTACGACATCGAGGGCCTGATCCATATTTCCGAATTATCAGATCGGCGGATCGAGAATCCTCAAGAGGTGGTCCAGGAGAGTCAAACGCTGACATTGCGAATAATCAAGATCGACCGCGAGCGGCGCCGCATAGGCCTCAGTCTAAAACAGGTTGATTCAGCAGAGTATGCAGAGCAAGATTGGCAAGCCGCCATGCAGGACATTGAAGAACTAAGCGAGGAGGGGATCGGCGTCGGCTTGTCAGAAGAGGTCGAGGATTTCGACGCCGCGCTGGAAGCTGAGGCCTCCGCAAGTAATGAGGTCGAAGCAGCCGTGGATGAGATCGCTGAGGCTGAGGAGCCGGAGGCGCCAATAGCTGAGGATGCGGAAACTGTTGAGCCAGAGGTGCAGGCAGAGGAGTTGGTCGAGGTGGTGGAGCTCGAAGTACCAGAGGCTGAGGAGCCGGAGGTGCTAATAGCTGAGGATGCAGAAACCGTTGAGCCAGAGGTGCCGGTAGAGGAGTTGGTCGAGGTGGCGGAGCTCGAGGTACCAGAGGCTGAGGAGCCGAAGGCGCTAATAGCTGAGGATGCAGAAACTGTTGAGCCAGAAGTGCAGGTAGAGGAGTTGGCCGAGGTGGCGGAGCTCGAGGTACCAGAGGCTAAGGTGACTGACATTGTGGAGCCTGAGATGGCGGATGAACAGGCTGTCGAGGCCGAGGAGCCTGAAGCGACGCAGGATGAGGTCAACGAATCCAAAAAGGTTGAGGCACCAGACGCCGAGGAAGGATCTCCTCCGACGGTCGAATCGGAGATTAAAGACCCCGGTGGTGGTGAAGATGATGCTGAGTAGCCATACGGCTGGGCGGCGCAGGTAAGTACGCCCGGCCGTTTTTATATTCTCCATACGGGACAATGGTCCTATTTTAAAGGGGAGTAACGGTAAAATTTGGTAGAATGAGGGAGGGGTAGGTAGATTTTGAAGGTGAGTGTGGAGGGAAATAGTGGCCGATAAAATGGAGCGCTTCACTCAACGGGCTCGGCGTGTGTTGAGTCTGGCTCATGAAGAAGCTGAAAAGTTGAATCACAATTACATCGGAACTGAACATCTCCTGCTCGGCCTGATTCGTGAAGAAGGCGGCGTGGCTGGTCGCGTGTTGCGTGAGTTGGGCTTAGATCCGTCGCGGGTAAAGGATGTGGTGGAGAGACTGACCGGGGTTGGGCGACACAAAGGTGGTCGAATTGAGTTGGCGCCGGGAACCGAGCAGGTACTGCAAATAGCGATCGAAGAAGCGCGCCGGATGGGACATCATTACATTGGTACTGAGCATCTGTTGCTGGGTCTGGTGCGTCGGGGGGAGGGTGTGGGGATTGATGTTTTGCGAAGGCTGGGAATCACGCCGGAGCAGATTCGCCGTCAAACTCGTCGTATCCTCCTGGAGAGTCCCACCCGTCGCAAGGCTCGTCAGGCGGGAGCTGCCCGCAAGGAGCAAGAAGCAAAGACCCCACTCATTGATCAGTTGGCAACAGATTTGACTTTGATGGCCGAGGAAAAAAAGCTCGATCCGGTGATCGGTCGTGAGCAGGAAATCGAGCGCGTGATCCAGATATTGGCGCGACGCACAAAAAATAATCCTGCCCTGATTGGTGAACCGGGTGTGGGTAAGACGGCTATCGTCGAGGGTCTTGCCCAGCACATCGTGGCCGGAGAGACGCCAGGTCCACTGCTCGATAAACGGGTGTTGCAATTGGATGTCGGCTCGTTGGTGGCGGGTACTATGTATCGGGGTCAGTTCGAGGAACGTCTTAAACGGGTGATTGATGAGTTGAAATCCGTGGGCGCTATTCTTTTCATCGACGAGGTTCATATGATAGTGGGCGCTGGATCGGCCGGGTCATCGGTGGACGCGGCTAATATCCTCAAGCCGGCGCTCGCCCGTGGCGAGTTGCAGGTGATTGGCGCTACCACGATGGACGAGTATCGCAAACACATTGAGAACGATGCCTCACTTGAACGGCGCTTCCAGCCAGTGATGGTGGAGGAACCCACTATCGAGGAAGCAATTGAAATTCTACGTGGTGTGCGACGACCCTACGAAGAGCACCACAAATTAGTGATCACCGATGAGGCGCTGGAAGCTGCGGTTCATTTATCCACACGCTACGTAACCGACCGCTACTTACCAGACAAGGCGATCGACTTGATCGACGAGGCGGCTTCGCGCGTTCGTATGTATAAGAGCCCGGAGGCAATTGCGCTTAAGAAAATCATCACTGAATTGCGGCAGACGCGTGAGGCACATACTCAGGCAGTTGAGGAAGCGCGTTATGATGATGTGCAGAGATTTGAGGTGCAGAAGGCTGAGCTTGATGAGAAGCTGAGCCAGTTGCGAACTGCCTGGGATCATAGGCGGGAAGGTCCTAAGGTATCGGCTGAGGATATCGCCGAAGTGGTCTCAATGTGGACCGGAATACCGGTAATGCAGCTCGCCCAAGAGGAATCCAAGCACCTGCTGCAAATGGAAAAGGCATTGCATCGGCGGATTATCGGTCAAGACGAGGCGATCGAAGCCATATCCAAAGCAGTGCGCCGAGCGCGGGCTGGTTTGAAGGACCCCAAGCGTCCCATTGGCTCCTTTATATTCCTCGGACCGACTGGTGTGGGCAAGACTGAGCTGACCAAGGCGTTGGCTGAATTCATCTTCGGCAGCGAGGAATCGCTGGTCCAGATTGACATGTCGGAGTTCATGGAGCGGCACAGCGTCAGCCGTCTGGTGGGCGCCCCACCGGGCTATATCGGATACGAGGACGCTGGGCAATTGACAGAAGCTATCCGCCGCCGGCCTTACTCGATCGTGGTCTTTGATGAGATCGAGAAAGCGCACCTTGAAGCTCATAATATACTGCTCCAGATTATGGAAGAAGGACATCTCACAGATGCAAGGGGGCGTAAGGTTGATTTCCGTAATGCGATCATTGTGATGACCTCCAATGTCGGAGCTGAGATGATCAAGCGCCAGACCCAGCTCGGGTTCGCTCTCGATAGAGATGAGGAGAAGGAGGAGCGGCTGGTCTATGAGGAGATGCGTGAAAAATTAATGGATGCCTTGAACAAGGTCTTCCGGCCAGAATTTATCAACCGGGTGGACGGGATCATCGTATTCCATGCTCTGACAAAGGACCAAATTACTCAGATAGTGGACCTGGAACTGGCCAAGGTGGCTGAGAGGCTGACCGAATATGAGATCACCCTCCAGATTTCGGAAGATGGCCGATTATTGTTGGCGGAATTGGGTTATGACCCGGAGATGGGAGCTCGCCCATTGCGACGATTGATCCAAAACAAGGTTGAAGACCAGCTATCGGATGCTTTGCTGGCGGGTGAATTCAAGCGATTAGATACCATCATGATCGATGCCGAGGACGGCGAGGTAGTCTTGCGCCGAGAAACCACTGAGCCAACAGATGAGACCCAGGAGGTAGTGCCAGTCGGCTGAGCCAGATCGAAATGTTGGCCTCCCAAGCCCGACTTACGTAGTCGGGCTTGTTTTTACTTATCTGACTCCACTGAAAAAAAGGTCTACCGCGAGAAGGGAACCGGTATATGTGGGGGTGCGGGCGCCGCCCGCACCCCCCCCTATAAACCACCCCGCTACACGCGGGTATTTTTTTTCAGTGCACACATATCTATTGTATGGTAGGGACCCGGATATCTGAAAACCACTTC
>JAUWHR010000090.1 GCA_030605795.1 Anaerolineae bacterium
CCTAAAACGGGCGCACACATCGGTGCGCCCCTGCACCTGATAATACAATGGTTTAAGACCATGACCACCAACGCTTACATCCGTGGCGTCAAGCAAAACAGCTGGACCCCGTTTCCAGGCAAACTGTGGCAGCGCAACTACTACGAACACATCATCCGCAACGACGATGAACTGAACCGCCTCCGCAACTATATCGCCAACAATCCTATCGGTTGGGAATTGGATAAATACCACCCAGGACAAGCAAAGAAAAGCGGGTCGTGAGGGGGCACGGACCACCTTGCGACCCGCATGTCAAGCACCAGCAAGCTCCAAAATAAAGTAGGGGCGACCGGGTCGGGAAAATCACCCGACATCTTCGACCGGGGAAATCACCCGGCATCTTCGACCGGTCGCCCCTGCTGGTTCTTATGGATTATCCCCCCGAAAAGCAGGGATGCTTGGCGAACCACCCCTACACGATGACTATAATTTCAACCGCTCTGAGTCCTAGCGGATAAATAGCGAGCAACCAGGAAAATCAGTATCGCCTCGACTAACGTCAAGAAAACAACGTAGACGAAAGTATCGCGCCAGAATCTCTCCGGGTAGAGGCGGATGAAGGTATCCGAATAAGGAAAAATCCAGGTGCTACCCTCAAAGAAAATCCTATGGAAACCCACGAACAGTACGCCGAAGGCAAAAAACACACCAATCGAAAAAACCACCATCAGGATAAGCGTCCCCCGTGCGCCAACCATCAAGCCTTGGAGTGCAACATATGCCCCCCCAACTTTCCATAGCACTAAGATCAGCAAAATGATGAAAATAAAGCCAGCTCCCCACACTTTCCATACAACTTGCATGAGGCGTTTGACATCATCCATATGCTCCAGCTCACGCTCGTTGTGCATTGGCGATCCGTCTTCCAACCGCAAACCATCAAAGTACTCCAACCCATCCTCGTTTAATAAATATTCGATATCAATAGAAGCCCAATATAGGCGATCTTCCAACGAGAAACCGTAACGATCCTGCGGAAAGCCGGGTAGATTGTACTCAATTTGCACCCAACCCTTGGCGGTGAGGATCAAGATCCGTACGCTTGTCAGGACGATGACAATGGGCAACAGAACGAGCAGGATACTAGTTGCCATTTTGATCCATACTGAATGCTTGTCAGTTGATGTCACATTCCGCTCCTGTTCAGCGCAGGATATCTATATTCCCACCAAGTATGAATTGGATAGCCATCGCATTTGTCAATTGCTCGATTGGCGCCCAGTCGTCAGTGAACACCATATCCGAAGTCGGTGTTGGCTGTAGATTTTCAATCGCCCTTTGAATCACATCCAGCAAGACTAACGGCGCACCCTCGCTTTCCAATGATAGTTGGTTGACCACCAGGTTCTCAGGACGGGTCGACTGGACGGTACCGTAGATGATGGTGTTGAATGTGTCTGGAACATCGACCACATGAACCGAAGTGAAAACAGATCCGATGGTGCCTACCATAGCTTCTATCAAGCGCCGATCCTTCGGCGTGCGCCCAACGTTTACTACCACTACACCATCCTCTGAAAGATGATCAGCGACCTCAAGAAAGAATTCTCGGGTTGTCAAATGCCACGGAATGTATGGCAACCTGTAGGCGTCTACGCCTATCACGCTGTATACATGTTGGCTATGCGCAAGCCCCCAGCGTCCATCAGCGACAATGGCGTTCAGGTTGGGCTCGTTCATATCAAACAACAACCTTCCGACCGCCACAATCTCTGGGTCGATCTCCCAACCATCGATCGGAATCGGCCCGAACACCTGGGTGTATTGCTTGGCAATCGTACCCGCCGCTAAACCAACCAGCCCGAGACGTTCTACGCTCTCCAACCTCACTGGCGGTGGATTGAAGAAAGGTGCAGCTAAGAAATAGTCCCATGTCCCATATGTGACCTTTAAATCTGGACCATAGACGGAGTGTATACCCTGCCCTTCATTCAGTAACAGATATCGTATGGAGCCATCACTTCCTTCAATTACCTGGATATAGTTATAAGCTGACTCGGTTTCAAAAATCTGCCCCGCGCTTGCCTTCACCGGACCGGTTAAAGTTAATGCAGCGAGAACGAACAGTAACCCAGGCATCCACAAGTGTCGCAACGCTGATCGCCAATCCTCCAATCCTAAACCAAACAAGGATACTGTCAGCAGCCCCAGACTAAAGGCCATAAAGGTCCGAGCAGTACCAATTGCAGGGATCAACCATAGAACTGGTAGAAATGTGCCTATTATTGAACCGAGGGTAGAAATGGCATAAATCCGACCTGAAATCCGGCCCGCATGATCGGTATGAGTGATGGCCAGTCTGATGGCAAAGGGTGAGATACAACCGAACAAAGTGATAGGCAAACTAAACAAGATCAACACTGCAAAAAAGGAACCCACCATGACGGCTGAGTCAAATTGCTCGACCGCTTCGACTGCCCTCAGCAGTACTGGCCGGGCGATAATTGGCACCAGTCCAGCAGTAAACGCCCCCCAAGCAAGCAATCGATAAAATGTCCCTTCATAGGGCGAACGATCTGCCCACCGGCCACCGATAAAATATCCGGCCGTCAGATACACCAGGATCAAACCAATGATATTAGCCCAGACAATATTGCTGGTCCCAAAAACATTCCCTAGCAGACGGGAAGCTGATAACTCAATCGCCAAGGTGGTCATGCCAGCAGTGAATACAGCTACAGTTAATAGGCTACGCTTTAAAGTGCGCTTCAACCAGATCTCCTCCTTACACATCACGAAGTAGTAGGTACTTGTTGAAAAATGGTCGGCGAACTGAACACCGCATCCAACGACTAATTACAGCGGATTAGACGCACGGGTATCCCTGGCCAGCTGCCTTCAATAGACACACCCTACTCGAGAAAACTCCACCGTAGTCTATCATACCGCTCACTCGTACTCAGCCCAGAGAGATCTTCATCTGTTGAGTAAGATCACCAGCAATGGTATCCAAAAAAGCCCGTAGTTCAAGGTCTTCTTCTGACCTCGACTGGCGGCGAAAAAGACTACCGCTAAAACCAACCCGGTGGAGAAACGAAGGAGGCTCAATGGTTCGCGAAAAGTTGAGAAGGGAAGGAAGACGATTAGCAAGCTGTTGAACAGCAGCGCCCAAGGCTCTGCCTGCCGCCAACTTTGGCGGATGGTTTGCCACCCGGCAACCACCCCCCAGATCGCTGGTAATACAACCGTAGGCCCAAATACAACCGCGAACAACCCAAGAACCATCATATTGACTTGCCCAATGCGCCACAACCCCATGAATGGAATCCACTCGAAAGATGTCGCCATCGCCCCGCCGCTTCCCAATCCTGGCGAGCCGAATACACGCCATAACCAGACTTGCCATCCGGCGAAAGCCAGACCACTCGCAGCTAACCCAGCGATAGATCCCGAGTTATCCTTGTCCAACAAGTCCGCAAGCAAGGCTGCACCCCAAAAAGGCAAGCTGGTTTCCTTCGAAAATAGTGCCAGCCCTAGAAAGATTGCCCCAAGTAAGCGTCGCCCGCGACACCGAAGGAGCCAGCCCACCGCAATCAACGCGTAAGCCAATGGCTCGTGCATTTGCAGCCCAACACCAGCTATCAACCCAACCCATAGACCGTAGATTAGCCCATACCCTCGCCAGAGGCGGCGCTCCGCTAGCAGTTGAACCACAGCCCAGGTCCCGATCGCATGAGCTGCCAAGTTCACCACTAAAAGCGCCCATGGAATTCCATTGGCCTCTCCCCCAACCAACGACCGGGCTAGGATCGGATATAGAATACGCTGATAACGATAAGCTGGAACGTCGAGACGTTCTACGACGGAATGTGGATCCGGATCGACTGCAATGTAGTAGGCGAACTGCCCATCGTACCCCTCGCTCCCATCAGGGTCACCTTGTGCATAGCGCGACCCCAGCTCGGCAAGGACCATCGGATCCCAACCGCCGGCCGACATCCGCCAAAGAGCATAAGCAGTGGCAACACCGAATGCGACGAGCGCCGGCCAGATTGTCTTTAGTCGCGCCATAATCGCCATCCGACTATTGACAATGATAACCATGCCGCTAGACTAAGGAAGCCTCCAACAGTAAAGAGCGCGGGTCGATAACGAAACTCAACCTGGTGTTCTCCGGGGGGAACCCACACCGCACGAAAGAGGTAATCTGCTCGGTAGAGTGTCGTTGACACGTCACTTACCATCGCCTCCCAACCTGGATACCAGGTGTCTGAAAGTAGAAGCCAGGTCCCTTCTGGCGCATGAACAGTGACCAACACTACACCCGGATCCGATGTCTGATTGAAAAGAGCCTTGCCCTCTCCAGAACCGATCGGCGGAGGCTGCTGGAATACACCTTCCAAGACGACTGTCTGAGTGGGCTCAAAATCGGGTGCAGTCACCAGCAAAAGCGCCGCCTCAGGTGAAGACGCAACGATGGCCTGAGGGATCATTCTTAACCTGGATGCGCCGGGGACCGGCTCATAATAAAGGTTGATGTCTTCTGAGGGGTCAATAGAAGCCTGCCAACCGACATCCATCAATGCCAGGAGTTTCATTCGCTGAACATCTGGTAGCGCTTCAACCGTCTCCAACCATATTACATATCGATCAGGTAGGATTGGGTCAAAGTTGTTTGCCGAGGGTATACCATCCAGAAGTGGTGTATTAGGTAGACCCGAGTCACGAATATCACTCCAATCGAGTACCGCATGAAAAGTGTCAAATCGATGAGTTCGCTCGTATTTAAACTCATACTCCACATCAGGTGCCATATAAATCCGGTGTTCGTAACCCACGACATCTACCAATTGACTTTTCCCTTGAAATACCTCTGTTGGTACTGTCGGGTTTAGGCCTATGCCAGCGACCACTAAGTCAATCAGGATTACCAATCCAGAGAGGGATATCCATATCCATGAGAATCGAGCAGACCCGCGTAAAGTCAGCACCCCGGTGATGAACATCCACAATCCGGCAAATACGAAAGCGCGCACGAAGCTAGGTTCCACTCCCTCTATCAACGATGACCCCAACCAAGCTGCGAAGCCGACCACTCCTGCCCCGACAGTGCCAAGTCGCGTCCAATACAGGGATCGGCCAGAAGGTTCACGCCAGGTTTCTGCGCCTATTGCCGCCAGCAATGACAGCGAAAAGACCAGGATCAGGTTCCATCGGGTTGGCGCCTGGAAAAGATCAAATGAAGGCACATATTGAAAGAGAATAAGAAAGATGGGAGAATTTTTGCCAAGAGCGAAGACCAAAGCAACGGTGGAAAGCACTACCAGAAGACGACTGAGCCGGCTATGTTCTCCTTGACCACGAAAGCTCCTCCAGATCGCTCTCAACGCCAACAGGAGGGGCAAAACCCCGATATAAATTGCGTCTTCCCAATAATTCCCAAAACCCCAATAATCTCCAGTCGCTGGATTACCGAACAAATCTGGCATCAGCAACCCCAGGAGCCGCCAGGGCCAGAAGGAGTAGGTTAAAACAAACTCCGGATCGAGCGCGGCAGCACGGTGGGATTGGGTGAGGTACTCCACCGTCGGAAGCAATTGAACGGCTGACAACGCGAATGCTAATACTCCAGCGCCAATCAACCCTGCCCCCGTACGCCAAAGTCCCTTCCACCCCTTCAACTCAATAGCTCGCCACCCTCCCCAAAAACAACCCAATAGGAGCGTGTACCAGGCGGTCTGAGCATGGCCAGCCAACCATTGAAGAGAGAACGCCAAGCTAAGCCACAACACGGCCTTTACGGCGCTCTTACTCCACCCCTGGCTGGCAGTCTGCTTTGTCATGCGGTCGACCGCCACTACAATCCAGGGCAACCAGGCAGCGGCCGCGTTAATGCTCAGAAACCCCCCACGTGCTACAAGATAACCCGATAGACTGAATGACAATCCAGCCACAGCCTGCGCCAGAGGTCCTAGCCTAAGGTTGCGGGCAACGACAATCATCCCGTAACCGGCCCAAATTAGGTGTAGCACCATCAGCAATCCGTGACCCCACGCAACACCAGTGAGGATCAATAAGATATTAGGAGGATACAAGAGCGCAGATTGATAGTTTGCCAAAAGCGGGGCTCCCATGCCGAGCATTGGATTCCACAATGGCAAATAACCCTGGCCTAAAGTATTCAGTGCGAATTGTCGCCAGGGGACAAACTGTAAGAGCGGCGTCCCCCAGAATAGCGCTTCGGCGCGTATGAGCATAGGCCCGAAAAGTATCAGTGGGCCTAGCGTGACAAGAATCCAAGGGAGACGTTTGATTTGCTTTGTACTCATACTAAGTCATTAATCGCGATTGGCGACCATAAGATCAAATTCTACCGTCGTTTACCAGAACCCTCCCTCAAATGATATGACCGATACCTCATGGAGAGTGCAGTACCTGATAGATCTCATACTCACTTTGTCCATAGATCAGGGTCAGGAAATCGACACCTGCTGGATCCCACGAACCCAATTCCCGCTCATGTGGACCGTGCCACACATAACCGATATCTTTGTCGTGGATGAAATCGATCCTTTCCTCGTCTGACATTTCATCGTCATAGAATGCACCCACAATAGACGACATGGTTTGCAGATCCGCACTCTCAGGTCCATGACCGATAACTACTCGAACAGGCGCCCAAGCCGGCAGAGCATTCCCGCTTTCAAAAGCCGCCATCACCAGTGATCCTGGTTCAACTTCACCGCTCAACCATTGGATAGCTTTAATCTCATCGGCAGGTCGGAATGACGGCTCCATGGGCGTCAGCGCTACACCGAAGCCGCCTGCCACGAGCATCAGGCTGCTGGGTAGCGCAAGTATCAGAACCGCCCACCCAATCCAGCGATCCAGACGGGTCTTCTTCAAGCTCCAAACCGCAAAACCTACTGCACTTAGAGTAACCAACGCTACCCACACTCCATCCGGCAGTCGACGTTGAAGGTTGTGTGGTGCATAAGCCAACGCGGGGAAAGCCAATACCCATGTCACCAGGAGCAGCCCACAATTGTCGCCCTCACGAGCAAGTCGCCACCCCCCAAGCAAGGCCGGCAGGGCGAGCAATCCATAACCAACGGCATAGTGTACCGGATGAGGTGAGAGGATGCGATTTTGAGTCGTCCAAATTTGTAAAAATGGGTCCCAGAGAAAAGCAATCGCCAGGTAGACCATCATCGGCAAAGGAATCACAACTGCTCGCAACGCGGCTCCAAACCACGGCAACCAACTCCGCCATCTCCGGCGAATAAGCAGAACGCTAAACAGGACTACCTGGTGAATGGCAATAACAGCATAAGCAGATATGACCGCAAGGGGTTGAACCAGAGTGAGACCCAAGAAGCATGCACCGGCCATCCAACCCCGACGAGTAGACTCTGGCGACCGGAGGTAATTGACCAACCCGATAAGCAACAGCGCTCGCGCCAGAACGAGATGAGGTAACCCATAGAATGCGAGAAATCCAAACGTTTCAGGAGAATAAAAGTCGAGCGGCAGGCTCCCTAGCAAGTCCGATTTCCCTAAAATAACCAATAACCATCCTAAACCGCCTCCTGCGGTTGCCAGTACAGTAGCCCAACGCCGCCATCTCTCCGAGCGCACGAAAAGTGAAATGAATTGGTAATTAGCTATAACGGCCAGTGGGGTAGCAATGACCCGTAGAAGATGATATAGAGCCACCAATTGCTGGTGAAGCTCAACGCCTGCCGCGAGCTTCCCCAGTAATAAATAGGGGAGAAACGCAACTACTCCTCTCTGCTGGAGGCTTGTGTACGGCGTCCGAAATAACCATTCACCCTGTGATCCAAGCAGCATTTTGGCGATGTAGGAATTTCCATCTTCTACGCCAAACAAGAAGCCTGTAAAATGCCATTCATCGCCCTGGATAGCATATCCCAGGAGATATGGGAGAGTGGTTATGGCGGCCAGAAAAAAAGCATAAGCCAGACACCAGTTCCGTTCGCGCCTGGTCATCGTCGCACCCATAAAATCGCCAAGGATAGCAAAGCAAACAGCGTAGTCCCGCACCCAAGGAAAACGGTCTTGGGTTGAAAGCTGAACACCACTTCATGATCGCCTGAAAGAAGCGTTACACCCCGCAGAAGGTTATCAACCAGATGCCCCTCGGTCTGAATACCGTCGACTGAAATCATCCACCCTGGGTAATCCACTTCGCTCAGCACCAACAAACCCGGACCTCGCGCGTGAATCGTAATCCGGTTCGGCGTCCAGTCCACCGATTCAACCGGCCTCCAACTGCTCGACGGTTCTCCGGATAGCTCCTCGACCCAGGCACGAGGCCGAGCCATTTCATTGCGGTAGACATAGACACCCTCAAGCCTATCCTGAAGGTGGATCCCCGGTGTATCAACCGGATACTCAGAGACGATGTATCCGATATTTAGCCGCCCCAACATAGCCGGCTCCAGATCAACCCCCCATGGTCGATCTGGCTCGCCAGAGGGAAAAGGTGGCAGAGTCACGCTGTAATTATCCGGCGAGAAGCCGGTGGAAGAAGCCATATAATCGCGATAGGCTTTTAATTGAAGAGGGTTTACACCATCCGCCATCTCTAAACTTTTCTGCACCGCTGTCGCATATGGCAGGCTGTACGATGGGGAATACAATCTCCATGTTCCCACCTCTCCCGCCAGCGATTCTGCCAACACAGCCCGTTCATCAAGTGATGTACTGCTGGGACGCACCTCCAGCAATTGAGTATCGATCCACATCAAATCTACTATTACCAGTAATACCCAACCCAGCGCGATGATATTTCTCGGTAACCGGTGAGCGAACGATAGCAGAGCCCAAAGTGCGGTTAGAAACGCCAAGACATAACCCCCGAGCATAAGTGCTGATATTGTCCTGGTTAAAGACCAAATACCACTGATCAGTAGGATAACGGCGGACATAAGCCCAATGACGGCGAGTCTAATTTTTTTTACCTCAGGCGGATCGTGGTCGCCCGTAAGGACCCAATCCAGGCCACGCCCAGCCATAACCGCCGCGCCAAATGAAGCCATGAAAAGGATCCGTGGCGGCACACGTAGCAAGCCCGACCCCGGGATGATTTTTGTAAATAGAGCATAAAGTGGCGTTTGATCGCCTAATGAAAGAAGCCATGCTCCGACTATGATTGCCGACCAAAAGCCGGCTTCAGGCGCTCGTATCAGCACAGCCATGAACGCCAAGCAACACACCGTCATGCCGAGATAGACCATCCACTCCGGTTGAGAGACTTGGGGAAGAATCACGCCGAGGATTTGTGACCCGGGGAGTGAAAGCGTCGTCTGATCTCCAATTGATATACTCCATCGGGTTGAGAGCGGTAGAAACTCAAGTAGAGGCAATGCCAGGCACGCTACCATTGCCGACGCGCTGGTTCCAGTAACCGCACCAGCCTTCAACAATCGGCGCCATGCTGGCCATGACCAATTACCCCCCTGCTCTCTATGAATATAAACAGCACGTCGAAGTCCATATACCAGAGCCAACAGCCCTGCTGGCAACGCCCAGCGAGGGTCCGCCAGGGCAACTACGCCCAAAGTAACCCCGGTCAACGCACTCCACCGCAGCCATCCACCGCTCCTACCGCACACCTCATCCACCATCCGACGGGTGGTTAACACGACCCATGGGGTCCAACTGACGGCACAGACTAGACCCAAATGCCCCAACCCGATGTGGGCTAAGAATTTAGGCGTCCCGCTGAAAGCCAGAGCAGCAATCCATCCTCCGACCAACCCAACCCCCTCCGTCCTCATCAGACGCCTGGTGCCCCAAGCCGCCCATGCCAGATGGAGCCAGAAAAGCAGATTGAACGCCAGACTTATTGGTATCACCAATGTCAACCAATTCGGTGGATACCAAAGACCAGAGAGAGGATCCGCAGCGAAAGGACCGCCGCCAAGAGTAGTTGGATTCCATAACGGAATCTGACCCCACTTGAAAATAGACTGCCGTAGAAAGAAAGCATTGGGCCAATGGGAAATGAGTAGATCGGAGTAGCTAGCCCCACGCCAGAACGGGAAGCCGTCGGGATCGGGAATAAGCAGCGCCAACAATAAAGTTGGGATCAGAAGTGTGAGGAGTGAATCGAGTAATCGACGGCGTAAACGGACAGTCATGGCATGACCGCCTGGTAGATCTCAACATTGCCAGATTGAAAAACAAGGGGTAACCCTTCAAGCCATGTTGGTCGACCAAGCGCTCGTTCACGCTGGCCATAGAAGATAAGGTCAACACTCTGATTGGACAGCAGGCGCCTTCCATCCTCGATCGAACCATCCCAGGCGTAGATCGACTCGACTAAGGCTTTCTGGGTATCAGCGTCTGGCGTCTCAAAGGGGTGACCATAAAGCACTCTCACGTCGGCAAATACAGGAAGTCTATTGCCAGTGTCCGGGGCGGCCAAGACCAGTGCTTGTCGTGGCGCATGCTCCCCCAACCATTGGTAGGCATCAAGCTCGTCTTGGAGGTGGACTACAGCCGGCTCACCAATCCGAACACCTGAAAGACCTGCGCTTACAACGATCAAATTGGAGGGGACAGATAGGATGAGAACTACGACAAATACTATTCTTAACCAAGAACGAGATCGAACAAGCCTTTCGAGGCCCAACGCAGCTAAGCCGGCCAAGGGAAAGAACAGGCCCAGCGTCAACCTTCGTTGCAAACTAAAGGGGGCATAGAGCAAGATCCCATTACTGACGACCCAGGCCAGCAGTAAACGACCCCCAGGTTGACGGGGTGGCCAAATCGCTGCGGCGCCGGCAATACCCAAAATGAGGATCAAACCATACCCGAAGATATAGTTCAACAGGGGGGGAGATGGGGTAATATTTTGAGCTGTCCAAGCCGCCAGCACCGGATGGGTCCAGGTGAGCCAGAGGTCGTAAATCAACCAGGGTAAAGTACCGACCATAAGGGCCAAGGTAGATAGAAGGCGCGGGCGCTGATTAGACCATAGTGAGGCCACTCCACTTCTCCAGCCCTGCGAATGTAATTCCCAGGCCAGCCAAACTAAAAGAGTTACCATTAAACTCACGACGGAGAAGGGCAGCACAGCCCCAAGGAGATTCCCACAAATAAAAGCAGCCAGAAGACGCAGTCCCAAGCGCCCATTGCCTAACACCGATAGTACGCCGCCTAGGATAGCCGCTGCCGCAAGCGGGAAGTGAGCATTGGTATAAGCCGTGAGGAATGGGATCGACTCAGGGATCAGTAGGTCGCTAGCCTGAATACCGAAGGGAATTGCAAGCCACCCTAGACCGGAACCGAACAGGGTGAGGAGAAAGGCAATCCATGTCACCCGACTTTCCGACAGCGTCCGTTTAAAAAAAATGAACGCCAGCATAAACATGACCACCGCTGCCAGGAACCGAGCCACGTGATAGACGGTCAGCAATGGTAGACCGAGCCAACTTGCCACATGTCCCAGGAACAAGTAATAAACGTACACAAAAGTTCCCGGACCAGGCTCAGGGGCATACGGCAAGTGAAAGAGCCATGATCCATCAGCACCCTGACGCATCTTCGCCAGATAGCTAAATCCGTCCATTGGATTGATCAAGAATCCATTAAAAACCGCTGGTTTGTCTAGTCTACTTGCTAGAAGGTATGGAGCCAATGCAGCCCCAGCCACAGCCAGGCACAGTACAAGCGCTGAAATCCATTCAACCCGGTTCTTCATCGATTGCATTTTACGCTGAGGTACAGTCTTGCGCCATGACCTACCTTGCCCTGATAACCCTATAGCATCTATAATCGCAGCATGAGTCGCGCTTCAAGTCTCTACTCCCTGCAGATACTAGATCTTAAACTTGAAAGCAGCCGAGAACGGGTTACAGAGATCCTGGTGATTCTAGAAGATGACCAAGAGATTATACGCTGTCGTGAGATGTTGGAGAAAACAGAGGCAAAGCTTAAAGACGCCCGAGCCCTGAATTCCAGAGCTGAACATGTCGTTGCTTCTCAGAGAGCTAAGATCGAACAGACAGAGAAGACGCTATATGGTGGCACAATACGGAACCCCAAGGAACTCCAAGATAGACAACAAGAGGCTGAATCACTCAAACGCTACCTCATGACGCTTGAAGATCGCTTATTGGAGGTCATGATTCAACTCGATGAAGCGCAGCAGGAGTGGGATACAGCAAGTGAGAACCTCGCTCGAGCGGAAGATATTCGGACAACGCAACATAAGGATCTCAACCAGGAACGTGAAGGGCTTTTGGAAAGTATCAATCGCATGGATGCAGAGCGTGAAGCAGCCCTGGCAAATGTGGATCAACAGGATTTGTCGCTCTACGAAGACCTTAAGCAACGGTTCGGCGGTATAGTCATCACCCTTGTTCAAGCAGGCAACTGTGGCGCCTGTGGATTTGGTGTGGCACACTCCGTGCAGCAATCAATCCGGAGCGGCAGCAATTTGATCCGCTGTGATCAGTGCGGCAGAATCCTTTATGCAGGATGACCGTTGATGCTAGATTTTTTAACTGGGATCTTTGGATATCGCTTCGATTGGCCGGAACTCTTCGCCGGCATGCTCGTCGGGGTCGTATTGGCTTGGGCTCTGGCTCGTATGCGTCCAATCCTCAACTGGCTCATGGAGTTTTTCCGAAAACAGGCAAGGGTCGTTGGCGAACGTTTGGCAACCGCCTCCACCAACCGTTACCAAGTGGAATTGCTCACTCGGGCGCAAACGATGCACTTGGCAAATCCGATCTTCGTCCTCGACGAGGTAGTCATCCCACCTCACCTGCTTGCCCCTCCCCAACCCGCTGACCCTCAGCAGGAAGAACCCGCGCCTGAAGACACGCTCTCCGTGGTGCCCAACCTTCCTGATTGGACTTACTTGTCGGGGGTGTATAGCGCCCCAACGATTTCTCTCGCCGATGCGTTGTCCAACGGCGCGAACTTGATGATCACCGGACCACCTGGGAGCGGCAAAACAACCGCATTAGCTTATTTGATGATTCGATGTCTCCTCAAAGAGCCTGAGGCTGGAATAACAGCCGAGTTGGTGCCAGTGCTGATCAATGCCACAGACCTGAAAATAGACCGACGCTCCGAGAAGGATCCTCTCAATCCTCTGATCGCAGCTGCCCAACGAACAGTCTCTTCGGGACTGGCTTCTCGCCTTCCTGGCTACCTGCGGCCGCAATTTCGACAAAGCCGTGCTCTGCTTCTGCTGGATGGTCTGGACCAAATGACACCGGAGGAGTTATCCCCCATCGCCGATTGGCTCAACCACCTACAAAAGGATTTTCCTGGCAACCGCATCGTAGCTGCTGGACCTGTCTTTGGCTATGACGGGATATCTCAGGCTGGGTTGACCCCAGTGTCGATCGCGCCCTGGTCTGAGCACGATCAGCGCTCATTTCTCTCCCGCTGGGCGGTATCCTGGATGCAGTACGTCGTCCCGACCCTTCCCAAGAAACGCATCGGGGACCTCGACCCGGCGTTGATCACCGGCTGGTTGATCGGTGTGATACGCGGTTTAACCCCGCTGGAACTCACGCTGCGCACATGGGCAGCATATGCCGGTGATATACGGGGTGCAAGAGCGGTCGACAGCTTAGAGGCCTATATCACCCGTCTCCTTTCGCGCAATGAGCTCCAACCAGCCGAAGCGGCTGCGTTGACCTGGATCAACGAACGCCAGGGATCTGTCGCTGAGCGAGCTCTGCGACGTGGCACCCCGGTGGACAATCTGGTAGAAGCCGGGATCCTGGTACGGCGCGAAGGGAAAACGATGACCTTTACCCATCCCTCGGTAGGGTCCTACTTGGCGGCGCGAGCGATGACCGAAATAGGTCTTTCGGAAGCAGCCATGCAAGCCGGTTGGGGACCAGCCGAAACAGCGATGGGTTACTTTGCAGCCATGGGGGATGTCACTGAGGTGGTTACAGACTATCTAAAGGAATCTGACGATCCCTTAGAATTAAACCTGTTGACCTGTGCGCGTTGGATGTGGGAGGCTCCAGCCAAGTCGCCGTGGAAGGCTCAATTGTTACGGGCGCTGGCAACCGTCGCCAGCGAACAGGAAAGGTCCTACGGCCTGCGATTGCGAACGGTACACGCGTTAGCGAAAACCAATGAACCATCGATGGCTATTCTATTTCGTCGATTACTGGGTTCTGATGAGCTCAGCAGCCGGGTACTTGGAGCGCTTGGACTTGGCGGATTAGCCGACGAGGAATCGATCGAAATACTACTGGACACCGTAAATCAGGATCGCAGCCTACACGTCCGACAGGCAGCGTGTCTGGCGTTAGCGGCGATTGGCACCGAACCCGCCCTGGAGGGATTGGGAAGAGTCCTTCTGGAAGGCGACGAAGCCGTGCGATTGGCAGCCGCCGAATCGCTCGCAATCCATCCAGACGAGGGATACAGTATGCTGCGAGATGCCAGTGAACACGAAAACCTGCTGACCCGTCGCGCGGCAGTCTTCGGTTTGTCTCGCGTCCCAGAGGATTGGGCATTAGACATCCTGGACCGGATGCAGATTGATGACGATCAGTGGGTAGTGCGTGGTGCGGCCGCAGAGAAAGTTGATCGTCGCCGGGACCCGCCATGGAAGGTCTATCCTCAAGTTCAAGAAATATCAGAATTACCATGGCTGATTGAATTCGCCGCTCAAGAGGGTCTAGGTGTCGTACCTGGTCATGCTTCGCTAGAGATGCTCAGACGCGCCATCACTAAGGGAAAACCGGAGGAAAAAATCGCCGCCCTGGAGGCTATTGTTTGGGCTGGCACAGAGGAACTTGGACTTGAGTTATACCAAGCCCTGTATGCTTCAGAACCCTACCTGCGCGATGCCGCCTTCGAAGCGCTTTGGCGATTAAGGGCGGCTGGTATTGAATTACTTCCACCGGATCAATACGGTTTAGAGCAAACAATTCCCCCATCCTGAGATGTTGTCTCGGTTAAGGATTTGCCCTTTTCGGTTATCTGGGGATTTGTCCCCCAGGGAAACCCAGTTGTGGGGTTGCGCTAAATCTGGGTATATGCTGAAGTCAAACGGCTAGTTAGGGTGTCATTCACTCGGAAAAAACCACTCCCGCTATGGGGTGTTTTGCGTTTTGTTGGCGGGATTCTGTTGCGACTTGCTAGTTTATACAAGAGAGTAGGTAACGCTACGCGAGTGGCTAAGCCGACAACAATCAATCGCTTCGAGGGATAGGCTTTCCCATCACATAATCCCATAAGCAATCGTGAATGGCAATTTTGGTGCATGCGATTGGGATATAGATGAAAGCATTCTGTTCTCCAAATTCAGCAAGCTTGGCGCGGAAATTGGGCATTCTTGAATGAACCAGACTTCCGAGAACTGCAGGGACGAATTGAAAAGGAAGCCTTATCTGATATCGCAGGAAGCTAATCTGAAGATGGATTTTCTCATCTTCACGACCCGGAATAACAACACCAATATCAGGATCACCGAACGGATTCTCCGAATTGTCTACCACCAGGACGTCATCTGACTCGGGGAATACGAGAATATCAGCATCTCTATAAAGGGATTGAAAAATGTAGTCTCTTACAGGGTTGATTGCTTCTTGGAAAACATATCTATAGCCCAGAGAAAAAAAAGCAAGTAGATATGCAGAAGTAATCCACCCTGAACGCGCCAATTCATGTTTTACACGCCTGTAGGGGTGGATCATCAGTGGAAATTTCTCGCCAGCATCTACGAGCGAGCGAAACCGTGTTTCTTCTTTTGGGTTATTCCGAGCCCACTGCCTACGTTGCCTATCAATCTCGAAAGTGATTTTTCCTCTTACTACATCCTCTTGACGCAGAGTAAGCTTGGCTTGTATTTTGATAGGCTCTTCACCGGGACCTCTTGTTACAAGTACTATCCTTTCACCAAAAAGCTCGCCAGTTTCCTCTCCCTCCCGTAGCTTCTCAAATTCCTGAGCGTGCTTATCGCCTCGGCTCCCAGCAGTTGAATTGCACTTGTTGCACAATAGCACATGTTGGTGATTTGCTAAGTCTCCCTGACCACGTTCTCGAATCACTGAAGGCCATACATGGGCAATAGACAATAAAGCATTATTAATATCTGCGAGATGGAATGCCCCGAAGCATATAGGACAGACAAAGTAACTCTCAAGCCCTGGGAATACAGATGACAGGTCCTGAGAATGGGAATTGAAGAGGCGTTCAAGGTAAGTCGCAGAAGGCACGACAGTGTCCCCTCATTTGAAAAGAATGGTTGGCCGGCCTAACGTTTTGAGCTGAGCGGCCCGATTTCAACCTCGTCATGGAGCTCAAGCCTTTCACAAATCCGCCTGCTGGCCGGGTCCACGCCAGCGAGAGCCTGTGTAAAAAGCCCAAAATTTTTCGACAACACGGGACAGCGCCACACTTTTCATGCATATTTTGTTGTATTAAGGGAACTGACTCCCATTTTTAATCACTTTTCGGCGTTTTCCTCCCACCGATTATCTTTTCGCCGACTTTTTACACAGTCTGGCGAGTGGTTAAGCGGCCTTTAATGAAGGGGATTCAATACGTCTATTACTTTTTTAGTGACCAATACATATCGATCTCAGGACCCTCAAGTAATACCGTTTTATTGCCTCTTCGAATGAAGAATTTGTTACATAGATACTGCTTAGAGTCAGCTGGCTTCACAGTAATTAAGCAGAGGTCCTTTTCTTCTAAGTTTAGCCTCGAAATCTCAACTAAATCAGCATCTAGCACATAAGGACTTATTCGGTTCTCGATAAAGTTAAGAAGTTTCTGGTAGTAACCATCCCATTCGTCTTTTCCATATTCGGAATCAACACCATATGCAATCTTGGAGTTAATCATAGGGCAATCCGATAATTTATCCTCGAAAACCTTTTCATATCTCATTTTCTCGAGAATACCAACAAGCACATCGCCGCCTTTAGTATTTAGAAATGCAACAATGGTTTTCAAAACACCCTCATCGGGTAGTTCGCTTGATATTTCGAATTTTCCGTCACCAAGTAGGTATCGATCGATATCAAGTCCTACCGACCCTTTAAACTCCAGTGTTTCGCTCTCCTCTCTATCGATGTAGTAATTTACTCCTTTTCTTCTCTTTTCAAACCTATCCTCTGATCTTAGTGACTCCTCAAATTTCTCAAGCCAGATGGATCTGAATCCAATATTCGCGTCTCTTATTATCCTTGACAATTCCAATCTCACTTGGCGGCTCTTCTGACTTGCCCCCCCTGCACCTCGATAGGCATTAATCTTATCCTCGTCAGCGTCTAGTAAGTGAATGATAAGGGGCTCAAGAAACTTGAAGATTGCTGATCGATAACTTTTAATGCTTTGCAACTCGGACTTAGATAAGTTACATTCAACAATATCCCTAAGAATGCCAGTGAGGACTACAAATCCTGCATTTGTACGTATGTAGTGATCATCTCCCGCCTGCCATTCTTCCTCTAATTCCTCTTTGATTAGGTTATAAAAGGCGCAAATACGCTCAGTGGCAAACTCGATACTTTCTTGATATGTGCCATTAAACAGAAGCCCCTCTCCCTTTGATATTAATTTGTGTCTTTGTATAGTAGTGCACACTGAAGTAAGTGTCAGATTCCCATCATTTTGCTCTTTAGGGATATAAATCTGATTCCTAAATGGAGATGAATCCAACTGATTTAAATTTTTTGCAATCCTGGAGATAGCATAAAGCTCAAGTTCTTTATCAACCTTAGAGTCAATATAAAGGTCTTCATATAGATCCCATAGAAGGTTAGCTTCAATGGATTTTTGGTTCTTGTTAATGTCAACAAACATCTTTGCCTCAAGGCTGATATCCTCATCAACAAAGGCAACTACCGGTAGAGTCTCAGAAAATTTCTCATGAGTATCTGCATATCCATAAAGACGATGTTGACCATCAACGATCCATGCACAGCCGTAATAAGGAGGCAGAGTGATGGCAACTGGGCGCACATTCTGCTTTAATTGTTCTATGTGCTTCTTGTCACCTAGGATCTCCTTCTTATGAAGCTTTCTTTGAAAATTAACGATTATTGCTCCAGGAAAGAAACCTCCGTCTTTAATGAAACTCTCAATCTTTCGAAGCCTAGATTTCTTGAGCATCCTTTGATAACTGTCAGATAATCTTAAAAAACTTGATTCACTTGATCTATGATGAACAAAGGCGATTTTTAATAGATCCTCCGGAGCAAGTACCAATGTGTAATAGGTATGACCACCCATTTTCGATTCAAGCGCTGGCACTTTTAATTCGAAACCCTTTATCTTCTTCCCAAGAAATATCCGATTATAGATTTGATACTTGGCCCCCTCACCTGCAAGATTCGCGAGATCTTGGAGGGCCATAAGATCATATTCATCCCAACATATGAATCCAGCATCATCAGCATCAATCTTGTCATTGTCAGCCCAAATGATATTTTCAGTAGCAATAATGTGAACGAATTTCAATGAACGAACACCGATTAATCTACGAAGAGAGTTCCCGATTCTTTTCTTGTTCCCAGATAATTCAGCAATGTCCTTTCGTAAGCTTTTCTTACCAAGCGTCTCCCGTGTTTTACATTCAATAACAAAAACAATGTCATCATCAATTGCAAGGACATCGATTTGTTTTGTCTTTTTAACTTTATCAACATCTCTAATTAGGATCGAAAATCCAGCAGACGATATCTTATCGGCACCTAGTTCAAAAAACAGCATCCATACTTTATCCTCCAGCTGCCTGCTAAGCTTCTTATCCTTGCAAATATGCTTGACTGTCTTGAATTCTCGTAGCAAATTCCAACCTTCTGGGATTTGACTATCTATCGGTATGGATTTTTTTAGACGGCTCTTTTTCCTTTCTTTATATTCGAAATCTAGCTCATCCTCAGCTAGCAGGGAACCTTGGACAAGAACTTTTTCTGCCATTAATCGCCTTTCCTTTCTTCAATACTATAAAATGAAACAAGTAACTTGATTTTCAAACTGGCCGCATAACGTCCTCGAGATGAGCGGCCTGTACTCAACCTCGGCATGGAATTCTAGCCATGCACAAACTCGCCAGAATCTCGGGTCACGAGTGGTTATGTAGCCATTTTCTTTGCGTTCAATGAATATACCTTTGAGCAATGAGAATCCTCAAGCAACGGACTCGGCCGTCGAATTCTTCTCAATCGAGGTTTCTAGCACAGATGGATCTGTGGTGTAGAACTTAATCCAAAGAGCGAAGCCTTTGTGTTGAAGCCGATAAATGCCTCTAGTTCCCTCTTTCGAGAGAATGATATACCTATCGCGCAAAGCTTTAATGGCATTGGATAGAGTGGAATCCTTACCCTTGAATTTGGCTCGGATATTCTTCTTAGATACCCAGTCATCAAGATTGTCAGCCATGATGCGAAGGACTTGTCGGTAGCTATCCTTCTGAATCTTGTTGTAAAAGTTATCCCGATAATAGCGGTCACCAATGAGCTCGAGGGCGCCTCCTACTCCCAATGCTCCTTGGACTACATCATCGCGATCAATAAGATCATCTTGATCAGCTGCAAATGCTGAATAACCAAATTGCTGGATGAAGTGATGATAACCTTCTGAGAACGCCACCAAAAAATAACGGGCTTCATCATTGATCTGGGTTTGCTCTTCATTGTCCTCGTTCGCTTTTTCTATATACCTATCTATTACCTGGATGACTTCGTCATTGGTAAGCCGCCCCAACTCGAGGTGTTCGAATAGCCTAAGAGAAGACGGATGGCTCTCTCTGAGCACATTTCGCAATTCTGACAGACCAACTAACCCGACCATTACTCTATCGCATCCTCGCCTTTGCAACCGCTCCAATAGCAACTTAAAGAATGACCCAAGATCGAGGGCTCTAGAGGCGTTGTCAGCCTCATCGATTAGTATCAGAACACCATTGTAGTGCGCATTAAAAAGCTCCATACCCTGGATTTGGCTACATACTCTTTCGACAGTTTCCGCCAAAGAATAAGCAAATCTCTCAAGCAATGTTTCATCGGGCTTGGAACCGTCAGCTGGGCTTATTCGAAATCCGCTTACCTCAAGACGCTGGAGAAAAGACCAGGTGTCAGATAAGAATTTTCTCGCCTTCTCTGAATTACCCAATTCCTTCTCTAGCCCCAGCTCTATTTTCTTTACGAGCCCCAATTGGGTTGTATTCTGATCAATGTCGGTATCTATAACCAAGAAATTGAATTCGTTTTCATTGACGGGGATCTCTCCCCTCGCTACAAAGCCCAGGTAATTCATGATTGATGACTTACCAATGCCTCTTTCACCGGTAATGAGGAAATTTGAGGGTTGCCCGGACCTCGTCTGGAATAAATACGATTCGAGCCTTAATATTTCATTCAGCCGACCTACAAACATCCCGGGGTTGACAGGGTAATTCGGATTGAATGGGTTAATTTTTGGCATTGCTCGAATCTCCTAATAATAAGATATCACCATATCTGCTGGTTTCAACTAGGGATTACATGGAATTAATTCTATACAGTACCCCATTCGGGCGGGTAAAAGCGTATGCGTGATAGTTTACCAATGCTCAATACTATCGTGTTTATATGATGTTATTCTGTGTGTTGAAATATCCCTACAAAACTGATCCCATCGACGTATCCTAGACTTGACAGCCTGGCCGCTACCAGGCCATTCATTGAGCTGATAGCGGTTCCAGTCAATCTGGATGAACGATCAAGCCCAGTCAAGCTGGATGGAGGACTGGACGAGCGGTCTGCTGCAGTGGCTTAGGAGCCACACAAATGATTATTGATCGAAAAATTTTGCGACTTCTTGATCTGTCTCTCTTGTGGCGGCTGACAGATCGAAAATCGCACAAATCCCCCCACTCTCCCCACGATAGTCCTTATTCTGTTCAAAAACCTCTAGTAAGCTATATTCAGTTCTTTTCGCAATTGCTACAATCACTTTTCTAACGAATGACTTTTCTTGGTCTGCACCTAACACATACAGTCTTTCAATGTCATTATTTGCATGGTAAAGGGCCTTATTAACATAGGTATCGACACGTCGCCATGGCATGGGTTGCGCAACAAGAAGGAAACCATAGCTCGAGATCTCACTCTTCCTATCCCACAGCTCATCGGGAGAATTTGGATATTCATTAATGAAGGAAGCTATATGATTAACGATTTCCCTCAGTTCATCAACGATTTGACTTCTTAGAGGAGAATAACGGACTCTCTTGGCTAGGTCAGCAACTTCACGAATATATACACCAGTGAAATAGCCTCGACTATCCATAGTGCTATAGTGGCCCAGATAGTAGGCTATTTCTTCGTCAACTTCAATCGCCGTGTCTAGATATCGTCTTTCGAAGTCACTTAAGGCGTAAGGATGTCCTTTCGAGATTGTCCGTCTTGAAAGTTGCAGAACAGCAGCTTTCCGTGGCAAATGAGGTACTACCTCTTTAATCCCCCGAAACATCGCCTTCTTAAAAAAGTAGTAGATGCCGTTAATTAGGTTTTGATCTTGGTCATCAAATGGCCTGATCCTTAATATCAATTCCTCCTCTTCAAGCTCATCAGGTGTCTCTTCATGGACCCAATCTATCTTAGCCTTACTTATCCAGCCAACTGGCAACTCCTTTTGTAAGTATGAGACTGAATTATTAACTACTTCTTCGATATTGCTTGCTATTGCGCGCTTCTCTAATGCTCGGTGCTTCAAACACCCAGCAATTGATCTGTATACATATGACCTAAAAGAATTCAGCTTAGGAATAACGTCGAATAACAGCTTTAGAAATGCTAGAACTGGAACCGTTGCACCAATAAATGCAAATATATCTTTGAGTGAGATTCCAAAAATCATCAGCTATAGCTCCTACTCTAATTTAGAGATGCATTCGGCGTTGGAGCAAATAACATGGATCATTTCATCTCTGCGTAATAGACCCCACAAGTTATCCAAAGTGATTACTACATCACAATGCATGCATGTAAGATCCCCCTGTTCTATTCCGTCATAAATACGAAGAGACTTGAGTAATCTTTGCAAATCCTCTTCGTGAACAACCTTTATATGTGTCCTTCTGAAGAGGTATCGCAGAGAAAGTAGGAATCTCTTTATTCGCTCCAGCAAGCTCATCTTATATCCTTGTTTGCGCTAGAGTAATGCTATTCTGCCTAATGGTGCGCGAGATGAGCGGAACCCCCAAGGTGCGTTGCGCCAAAGGTACAAAAGCGCCGCAGTGGGGCGAAGCGCAGACCCCGGTTTCTTGTTGACGATGGCGGAGACCCTTCGAAAAAGCCCTACAGAGATTGCACCACAACTTTGGCAACCATACCCTCAGCGCTTGCCGTATGAGCGGGTATTCCTGTGGCAAGTAACACACATAGCCGTCAGGTTGCCCAAGTGATCTCCTCCACCAGCGGACCTATGATGCGCATGCCAAGCTCCTCGCAGCTTGTGCGGGCATCTTGAACCTGCCCTATGATGCGAGCAGACGCGCATTCTACACTCGCAACGTCCTCTTGCTCTTTCAAAGAGCTTCTGTCGTGTTTCTTCTGAAATTGCCATTTTTCTTCTCCTTCTTACAGCAGTCAGCGATCGATGCCACTAAATTTTTAATAGTCGAAATCAAGTTTAACCGCCACCTGAAGGTTGGAGAGATTTTCCCTATAGCTCCTCCAGCTCCATCCTCGCGACCGCTACCTCCAGATCCCACTCGATTGGTTTGGTGTAACGGGCAGTGCTATCAACCCGTTTAGGACCTATGAGGTGCTTTACCGTCACCAGGTCAACCCCCTTGTCAAGTATGCTTCGAACGAAGGCGTTCCTTAGAACATGATGGCTGCATCGCGTTTGCTACCATGCATCTGAACCACCCGCAGCAGCCGGTGGTAGAGTCTCTCATCAAGCGATCGGGGAGCTCTTGGCAGTTCTCCAAGATTTCGCACTCGAACCGGGTTCTCCTTGATGTGGCCCTCTTGGATGGCCCAGGAGAAGTAAGCCCTAAGCGACGACTGGCGCCGGTTTATCGTGTCGAGCTTACTTTGATGAAAGTACATGGCACCCAACTTCGCCAAAGCCACCAATTCTCACAGTTATTGTATCGCACCGATCTCAAGAAATCCTGAGTGAGTGGGATTATACATGCCAACATACTGGAGTTCTGAGCCATTCTCGAGAAATGGTACTGATCTTCAAATACTTGAAAATAAATTCACATCAAACTTGGATAGGGCCAATCCAGAGGTAATAATCAACCTATAAAGACTGAAAAATGCTCCTGGGACTTCATGGAGCGCTCTGTCGTGCGTCATCTTCCCTTAAGCCGATTCTCTACCTGTGTTTAACGGCACCGCGATATCCCAGCCAAGTATAAAATGCGATAGCAAACACACCTATTACAACTGACCAAGGAAATCCCAACCCCCTTGGCACACGCCCCACCATTTCGGAAATACCAACAAGGGCAACCATAGTGAAAGTGGTAACCACTCCTACAATGATCCAATCTCTCTTTGTACTAGCCATCAACTCTCGGCCTGTTGTTAGTCTGAGCGCAGTGAAGGTAAAGAAAATGCCAAGGACAATAAGCCCCAACACCGTCATGAGCTGGCGGGCACTCAGACCAAGGGGTTCCCTGACAAGAGCAAGGAACATAAACGCTATATTACCTAGCGCTATGGCCCTTATTATCTCTTGCAGCAAGATTCGTCTCAACCTCATGACTCTCTCCTTATCTATACCCAGCTTATCATACATTACGCCAGGAACTGATGCCTACTCAGAAATCGGTGGGACTGGCGAACTGTCCAGGTCTTGGTATGTCGCTTGCGAACGCTCTCCCTTGATTGCAACGCTTTCTTACCTCGCCTGATGACCTTCAGTAGCCAGAAAGTCACCCATCAGTAACAAGCGGCCAAGTGGCCGCTTGTTCTTTTCTCACCTAATGGCAATTTGAGGACTGGAGCTGGAGGCCAAGTCCACGGACAAGCCGTTCCTCCCATCTACCCTTGACGCCCGACAAACCCCCGGTCTGCCCGCCGCAGATGCAAACCAGCACGCATGGCGTACACGATGCCCGTGATCACAGCATGTAGTGCCATCGCCACCAGCGCGTAGAATGGCCGACCAAAGACGACGCCCAGCAACATATAAATGGAGTAGATGTTACGCCGGCCATCAAATCGACGGAAATGGCGATCGAACGGAGCATAATCGGCCAGCGTAATGCCCATCACTTGGCGAAACTGCATGGAAACGTGTCGGGCGAAGGAATCGAACAGCAACATCATAAAGCCGACCGCCAGCACAGCCAGCGATGGCCACAACCTGTAGGCCGCCCAGGTATAGGCGATGTACCACGATTGCTCGTAAAGGAGATCGAAGGAGTGCTCCAACTGCCCTAACCGGGTCGCCAACGCCTTAACCCGGGCCAGCTTGCCATCTACGCCGTCCATGACGTTGACCACGAGAGCCAAAAGCACTGCCGGCCCCAGCCAACCCAGGAGAAATAACCCACTGACGGTAAAACCCACTAGGCTGGTTATCACCGTCATCTGGTTGGGCGTGATAGGGGAATCGGTCAGGTGAAGGGTGAGCCAGTTCTCCAGGGGGCGGTTTACATACCAGGCCAGCACGTCTAGCGTCCGTTTCTGGGCACCAATCACCAGGGCGCGCTTGCACCGCCTGGCATCTGCATCGGACGTCACCGCGCACCAGAAGGGCTCCACGTGCCGCCGCACCTCTGCCACATAGAGGTCCGATGGCTTAACGTCCATGACTTTCACTGCCGGTAGGCGCATCAGGCCAGCCGGCCAGGTCAGCGCATCAGCATCGGCGGCTAGCTTTTCCAGATCGGACCGGGTCAGGAATGCAGCCCCAGCATACCCCCCTTCCAATAATGGGCTACCGGTCTTCTCGTCACCCAGGAGAGCAGTCGTACCCGCCGCAACCAGGCTCTCTAACAAGGCGCCCTCGATCACATAGTGAGCCTCAACAATGAGCAAGTTATCCTCGGTCGCCTCAAGACACGCCTTCAGAGGAAAGTCAGCTTCACTCGGAGCTGTCAGATAGCTCACCTGTACGCCCAGCGAGGCCAGATCGCCAACAACCGACACGATGCTCGGCTGATCTTGGGGACAAACAGTCAGGATGGCCTGCCGCCAATCATACATTCGCAGAACCTGCAACTGGCGGCGAATGAGGGGCACGCCACATACCGGTCGAAGGGCCAGCGGAATGCCTCCCACTCGCCGATGGGTCAAAATCAACACTTGCATAACCATCCCTCTTCTAGCCAGCTATCAGCGCCCTACGGCGTAACACAGAGCTAGCGTATCGCAAGTCATCCGGCGTGTCCACATCCAGCCAAAATGACCCCGAGACGTCACATGTGCCTAAAGGATCGCCACTGGCTATCATATGTCGCACAGCGCGGGTTATTGAACAGGGGCCATCGTGCAGGCAGATGGATATGTTATGAAAAATGCGTGGGGTAAAGAAAAAAACGCCGGTATCAAGCGCGTTAAACCGCACCAGATCTTTGCCAATGTATACAACAAAACCTTTCTCATCCACCCAAACCTTCGTCGCGTCACTGATCTGCGTAAGGGCGTGAGCCCGACGATCCATACAGAGTATGTGGCTACGTCCGGCGCAAGCGAGCAGACTCTCTAGAATGGCGGTTGAGATCATGTGATCGGCCATCGAAACGACAAAAGGTTCATTTTGGACAAAGGGCTGGCTGGCCAGGAGAGAGGTCGCGTTTCCCTGCCGGTAGTGTACATTGGGCAGATACTGGATGCTAATGCCATACCGGTTTCCATCGCCTAGGTATTGCCGCAGCAAGTGGCCCTTGTGCCCTGCCACCACACCCAACCGGTTGAAGCCGGCCTGAACGAAGGCTTCGATGGTATAGTCAATCAGCGGCCGTCCCAACACTAGCACAAGCGGTTTGGGAAACTCACGCGTCAAGGATTTCAACCGTATGCCAGCTCCTGCAGCAAGAATCACACCTTTCATCTCCCCTCCTTGTTCTAGTTGCCAGGCACACAAAAGAAGCCGGGCTTGCGGCCCAGCTTCCTAATCCAACGAAGGGTCTCGGCATTAGGTAGCGGTCTGCGCATTCGCTGTTGAGTAGGTCTTCGCCTTTCAATGCGGTGCGTTCGACGTCCCCACTTTACTGACCTTTTTGCCTTACGCTATGAGGTTTGCTGGCAGGCTTGAGAGAGAAGACTCTCCAGCTCGTCGCAATGAGATTTCCCCCACAAATTGATTCCTCGGCTCCCTTGTTGAGGATTCGCCTGGGCCCTGCAGTGTATGCATTATTGATATCGCTTCGACTGCTCGTTACCTATTATACAACCACATTCTCTGACTTCTGTAAATCCATTGATAATGCAACCGATGCTTGGGCTAGCGCCCCCCTCCGGCTCCAGATCTTGATTGCAACCAAATTCCCTATAGGAGGTTTAGGGTGCTACCCACTGATCCACATCACTAACACAAGCCAGGATATAGCGATCCACGTGGCGACGGTGCAGTTCAGCAAAAGCAGACGGTGATCGTTTTGCTCTATGGGTAAGCACATCGTCCTCTATGTCTGCCAGCTCAAATTCCCCCCCTTGAGAGGTCAAGTCCTAGATTTGCTGTAAAAACAACAGCATGAATCAAGCTGAACGGCGGAGAATCCTTCCCGAATCAGACACCTGAGTGATTTTTGGCCATATCGATGCCATCATTTTGGCATAATGAGAACGATCTGTACTTATTAACTTGAGTTTAGAGTATAATTGACTATAATTCGGAGGACAGGTCGTCAACTTACTACCAGGGGACACTCAATTCTTCCGCAAGCATATCCGTACAGCTATACAATATATCGAAAGGAGAGAAACTGGATGCCAGAGCTAATACAGCAATTCCTACAAACCTTATGGAGCTACCTACCCAACGCGCTAGGAGCCCTCGCAATCCTAGTCGGGGGTTGGCTGGTCGCATTATTTGTGGCCGCCATCGTACGGCGCGTGCTCAGACGGACCACGATTGATGATAGGATTGCCGCTTTTATCTGGGGCGAAGAGGAAGTAAAAGCTGGTCGCATCGATATCGAACGTTGGGTCGGAAAGGCTGTCTATTACTTGATCATGTTATTCGTGATCGTCGCCTTTCTACAAGCATTCAACCTAACCATCGTAGCTGAGCCGATCAATCAGCTTCTGAACCAGATCCTTACATATCTCCCCCTGTTACTTGGAGCTGCTGTCCTGTTGCTTGTAGCATGGGTCATCGCCAGCGGGCTCAGATTTATCATTTTTCGGCTTTTGAAGGCAGCAAAATTAGATGAACGCCTATACAGCCAGGCCGACATTGAGGCACCCGAGCAAATTTCTATAACCAACACAATTGGCAATGTTGTTTATTGGCTGGTGTTTTTGCTCTTCTTGCCGGCAGTGCTGGACGCGTTAGGCCTTCAAGGATTGCTTGGCCCAGTCCAGAGCATGGTGGACGAAATCCTAGGTGTACTACCAAACATCTTAGGAGCCGGGCTGATTCTGCTGGTTGGTTGGCTAGCTGCACGCATCGTGCGCAAGATCGTCACCAACTTGTTGGTTGGCGTTGGCGTGGATCGCCTCGGAGATCAAACTGGATTGGCAACCGCACTGGGTGACCAGCAACTATCAAAGGTGATCGGCACGATTGTCTACGTGCTGATCCTCATTCCTGTGGCGATCGCCGCTCTGAACGCCCTACAGATTCCGGCAGTATCGGAGCCAGCCTCCCAGATGCTCACCACCATACTTAACGCCCTGCCAGCCATCTTTGGCGCTTTATTGCTGATAGGCATCGCCTACTTCGCAGCTAGGCTCGTGGGTACCTTTGTGACCAACGTCTTGAACGGAATTGGATTTGATAGGGTGTTGAGCTGGATCGGTGTAGGCGGCGAAGTTGCCGAGGGACGAAGGACACCATCCGAAATCGTCGGCTACCTAGTCATCGTCGCGATCATGTTCTTCGCCGTAATCGAAGCTGCAAACATGCTTGGCTTCACCATTCTGGCGGACCTGGTCTCCAAATTACTGGTGGCAGCAGGTGGCGTTCTGCTGGGCTTGGTAATTTTCGGCCTGGGCTTGTACCTGGCTGGGCTTGCACACCGAGTGATCCGTGATGCTGGCGGCTCGCAAGCCCACATCCTTGCGCCTGTAGCTCGTATCGCCATCACTGTGTTCTCTGGCGCCTTGGCCCTTCGCCAAATGGGAATCGCTGAGGAAATTGTCAACCTGACCTTTGGGCTCTTGCTTGGCGCAATTGCTGTGGCAGCGGCACTAGCCTTTGGTCTTGGCAGTCGCGAAATTGCATCACGCGAGCTCGAGCGCCTGCTTGAAAATCTGCGACACACGGAGCAAGAATGAAGACTGACCCATGAGGAACACCAAATGACGGGTGGGCAGAATCGCCTGCCCGTCACTTCACCAACTCGACTCATTTATGCATAGAATCAATTGGGCGCCTGGATCTTTGCGAGCACAAAGAGCGCGCCCAGCAATCTAAAGCCCCCCGCACTAAGCAGCCCCCTGCAGACGGGGGGCGAATTTTCTTACTTGATTAGACTCTGATAAAGTTCTACCCTTCGTTCTCCATCGCACCTAACCTCAGTTTACCTTATGGTCTCTCTCGCCGGGGCCACTACTCTACTGGTATAAGGATACTCCAGATTGCAATGTGGCGAGTCAAGGCTTGGGCTGGCGTAGAGGAACTAGGACTTGAGTTATACCAAGCCCTGTATGCTTCAGAACCTTATCTACGCGATGCCGCCTTCGAAGCGCTCTGGAGACTACGGGCGGCTGGTATTGAATTACTTCCACCGGATCAATACGGTTTAGAGCAAACAATTCCCCCCTTATAAAAAGGATTTGACCTCAGTTTCTCTAAGTGATCGATTGAACCTGTGTAATGACGATCTCCCGGAACATCTCCTCTTCCGTGTCTCTCCAGTTTCCGGACCAGTCTATCTTGAGAAGTATTTCAGCTTGGTAATCATTCTCTGAGTAAAGGGATACCTTGATACCGTAAGATCCTGGTTTAAAGGCGTTGGTCTGAAAAAATGGACTTCTGTAGAGGTCGAGAAGAAAGCGAAGGCCATCACTTTTAGTCCCAGGTGCATCATAAATGGAATCTTCATCTAACCTTTCTTGAATGTGCTTTGAAGGAATGTTGCCGACATTCCATAATATTGGGCGTTTTGGAGTTATATCAATGTAACGTGGGTTTTTGGGGTCGAAGCGTAGATTAACTGGAAAGAAATCCTCTTGCTTTTTCGGCTTCCCAGAAGCGTCATGAAACCAGAGTTCCATTATGACTGCTTCGACCTTCCTTGCCGTGGACTTTCCTTCATTTACTACCTGAAAATGAAAGTCGAATACCGGTTCCTTCAGGTCAGGTTCTTGTTTAAAGTATCGCGAAGAACGACGGCTCATTGGCTGGTCATGGATATAGGAAATCTTGAGCTTTGGAGCGAGGTATTTTCGCTGTAGTAGCCATACTACATACGGAGCAACAAACGCAGTGATCACGAGGACTAGTTCGGAAACGGTCATTTTCCCCTCCAATTCTATTCAGGACCGGATTTCATCTAACTGCTTAGAGCTGAGTGGCACCGCAAGGTCCCTTCACCTGGTTTTCACCCAGCAGTTGGCACCAGTTCCAGCGAGATGTTATCGGGCGGCAAATCCAAGGACCCCGAATCGTCTACCTCCTAAGGGTTCTATCTCAATCCTTGGCGGTCTGCCTTTGGACCATGGAGCAAGCCGAGTGGCAATTAGCCAGTGCCCAATATCCTTGTTTATGAGCTCGCGACAGCGACTGTCCCAAAACGACTTCTTGGCCACATTAATCTCTACCTTAACCCAATGACCTCGATAGGGAAGCTCTAGTATTATCGACTTCCAGCGCTTGCTGAAGTACGCATCCCGATCGGCAGGCGCCAGCTTCAAACCATAGCCCGCACCGGATGGACTGTGCTTTCCATTGTTCCACGCTGTCGCGATCATTGATCTCAAACCTGTCTGCCGTCCGATACTGGATATCTGGAATCAAATCTTTATATCTTCCCTCTTTGGGGAGTTTTGCTGAAATCTCAAATCTCCTCCAGCTCCAGCCTCGCCACCGCAACTTCTAGATCCCGCTCGCTGGGTTTGGTATAGCGCGCTGTGCGCTCAATCCGTTTGTTACCCATGAGGTGTTTTTCTCTTACTTTTCATCTTTTCATTGAATTTTCACACAGTCTGGCAAATGGTTATGCGGCCTGCAAAATTAAATCATTTCGATTTTCCAAATCTAATCCTTTCTATTCTTTCGAGTAGTAAGGACCAAAAAGAAGAATGTTTGTTTTGGAATTCTTTAAGATCAGAGAGATCCAGGACCACACAAATACTACCGTCTTCGTGAAATGATTTCCGAATAATACTTCTTGCCGATTTTTCGTTTTCCACTGTTCCGGTCACGCCCAGTTTTGAAAAGATTACTCCAAATCTAACATGCGTAAGTCTCATCCGATAAAGAAAGTATCCTACCTCTTGAACGCCAATCTTCATGTCCCAATTCTTACATTCAACAAGAATATGTCTACCAAGAATTTCAACTGTGGGATCGCTTGTTCTTTTCAAGTTCCTAACTACGATATCGGTTTCGAAGGTATTGAATTCATCAAGCAAGTTCCTTCGTGGACTCCAAGCAGGTATTAGCATAAATAAATACGTTGCTAAATCTTCTAAGATTTCCCCCTTCTCTTTTGAGGATGCATGATCAACATCGACCAATGAAAGTAATGAGTTGTAATAAGGCAATGAAAGTGGGTATTCCTGAAGTAAGGAGTCTTGGGCAAACAGATGAGATGATTCTGGAGCTTGTAACGCGAATTTTATAAGAATATTCTCTGCGTATGCTTCCGGTCTACTCCAGTCTTTTGATGAATTATTTTCAACAATCGTAAGATTGTTCTTAGCAATCTTATTAAATAGCTTCAATTCTTCCGAGGCAATTCCAAAAATTGTGACGAGTGCTTGCTTACCAGCCCCTCCCCCTTTTGAATGTCCTCCAAGAATATCGTCTGCCTGTGTAAGAAGCGCCCATCTTATCGCGGCCCCATTGTCCCCATGTGATAGATACAGTTTGGAAAGATAGTACCCAAGGCCAGCGCGATAGATCCTTTGATTATCTTCTCTCTGAATTCTCCCAAATAGATCCCAGGCAGAGAACAACAAAGATTGAGAAGCCGCCAGGTATCCATTTGCTAGGAAGAGATTTGAGACACCTCCATATGCATTACAAGCATCCTTAGCTTTATTTAATTCCCTGGGATCGTAATCCTCGCCTGGATTGCAAGCCTCCTCCAGAATTGATCTTGCTTTATCGAGAAAATCAATTGGATCTAATTCATACTTCCCATATTCATTGAAGATATTTTGAATTCTATCTATTGGTTTCATGGATCCTTCTCAAATAAGCCGCATAACGGCTCCGGGCTGAGCGGCCCGGCAAGACTCCGAGCGAAATCAAAGCCGGTAGCGCACCAGGCCCGCTCAGCCTGATGTTGGGCGGATTTATTAATCGTAGAAAATTTATTGCCTAATCTTCCCAATCGATTTTGAACTTTCTTGTTGCTCCTTCTGATAACTTGATTGACAAATATGCCTTCATTGGACCATCTGGCCAGAAGCGAGGAGTTAATTGATTGTGAACCTTGGTCAAGCTCCAGGATGTCTTAGTACTTACTTCTACTTCGTTCCCCATAGCGTCAGTAATAACCTCCGACATGGCACCGGCTCGCAGATATCCATGAGCATAAACAATATTTGTCATGACGCTTGATATCATATCTGCTTCGTTATCACATCTTGGAGATGTAATGGCAAAATGGGCGGCGACTTTATGGCGATAAGATGTGACCCGTGGAATAACTCTTTTTACATATCCATTGATGAACTTCGTATCCTTGCTTACTAACCAGCCTGTCAAGCGTATATAGTTGTATAGAGACACCGCATACCATTGGAACGCACATGACAACCAATCTGTAGGCAAACCCTTTAATACGCCATCAACGACTCCAATCAATGTATTGTCTTTTCTTGCTTCTATGCGAGCTTGCCGTTCTGCTGCCGCCACAGAGTCATACAGCCAAAACAATCCCTGACTAATTCGTGATAGGGTCATTTGGGCATCAAATAAGTAATCCTCGTCATCAGCAATCAACCTTAGCTTCTCAACATGATCTAAGATCATATCTCCTCCAAAAAGAGCTTCGATGATTTGATGATTAGGAGCAATTAAGACATAATCGGCCTAACGGTCGTGAGCTGAGCAGCCGTGGTTCAAACCTTATATTGCTCTCCGAGCATCCCTATCATATAACCTGGACTAGATTTCACCCAGCATCCCCGGTCGCCCCCTACGAGAGGTTAGGCAGCCAATTCATTATGGAGCACGCTCTGAGTTTTGCACGTCTTTAACGGATCTGGACATCTCGGTTACCACCACCCGAAAAGCCTCTTCCTGACTTCGAATTTGCAGATCATTTATAGTGCCCGAGGTCTTGTTTGGTATCTCTGTGACGGGATAGCAAGTTCCAAGACCACTCGCTTGTATGTGATTCCAGAACTCAGGCGGTGGTCTGACTGACCTACCTGGCCAATCTCCATGCTGGACGAGGCAACCACTGGGGAGAGGCTCATCACCGATAAATGCGAGACCAAGTGGATGTTGGTCAATCTCGCGTTTCTTGTCATCAACACGATTTATATTGGCCATATAGTAGGCCACTCCGCCAGGCCCGCCCGACGCGAGTATCAAGACACTGTCCGACTTGTCCAGCACGACCAAGGGGAACGTGGGCATAAGTTCTCCCAGTTGGCTCGGTTCAATAACAGTGAAGTTACCTTGCTGGCAGGTTTCATTCCACTTCTCTCTGTCAATTTGTGATGTATCGAACCAGTTGAATTTCATTTATTTATCCCTTGTCTGAACATCGAAAAGTCTCCGGAACGCGTCTCGATCAAGTGGCTGACCTCCCAGCCTCTCATGAATATCCCGTCGGACGTATGACTGACCCCTCGCAAACATAAATCCTCCAACTCATTCACTATGACGCTGGACGTCTAACTCGTGAATATCTGGAATTAATTCCGGGCATCTTCCCACCTCAGCGAGGTTTTTGGTAATCTCAGATCTCCTCCATCTCCAGCCGTCGTACTGCGACTTTCAGATCCTGTTTACTTGGCTGAGTGTAACGGGCGGTGCTATCAATCCGCTTATGACCCATAAGTTACTGGACTGTCACCAGGTCAACCCCCTTGTCAAGTAGGCTTCGAGCGAAAGTATGCCTCAAGACATGAAGGCTCACACTGTCAACGTTTGACAAACGAGCATACCTTTTTAACGACGTCATAAACGGCCGCGTCGGTCAGGCCGTTTCCTCGCTGGCCTATGAACACGTGCAGGTCATCGATCTCCAGCCCCTCGGCAAAATACGCCTGAAGCACCCGACGGGCATCCAGGTTGAGGGGGATCTCTCAGTATCGGTGTCATTTGCCTGAGCGGATAATCACCTTGCCCTGTCACCTGGCCATCTCTATTCCTCCTTAGTCTGTTCGAATGGTGTTACCTGTATTTGGTCATTAGTAAGCGAGAGTACACGCATCTGAAGTGAAGCAACCATAGTTTACCTAATGGGGGCTTAAGAAACCCTGAACATCAGGCGGTAGGATTATATCAAAGTTGATTAAAGTCGCTGAAGCTGTGTGTGAGGATGATTTGAAGTCGAGCAGATTTCTATTAGAGTACCTGAATATCCAAGTGTTTTGACATAGTTAGGATAGCATATCACACTGGTCAACACGCATTCCGTGGGCAAGGTATATGAGAAAGATACCAAGCGAGGGTCAAGTGAGGGGTGTTTATGTTATTGTGGGTTTGGATTGACCAGGCCCGCCCATAATGCAGGCTTTGGTCTTTTTTATGGGCACGGTGGTGAATCTACTACAAAGGTGGGGGGTTGGCAAGTTGACAAGTGTCGATATTCTTACAAATTATTAAGTATGAACACCTACTCTCGTTGCGGCTTAGTTCCAAAGATAGTATTCGGGAAGCGCTTTTTAAGTGATGTGGGTTCGAATTTGATACTGATTTTCCACACCCCTTTGACAAACCTATCGTTAGACTCTCGAAACCCATGATTACAGCGAAATCACCCTTTTATTTTGCCGCTAGAAGCTGGAGGGGCCTCCGTTCGCTTTGTTAGTGTTGGTCGTAATGAGGGGAGAGATCGTTCAGCCAACTTCCGCGCATCACTTTCACTCATTTGGGCTGCTGAAGCCGTCTCCCAGATGGATCTCACCCAGGGTTCAAGGTTGCTCATACTCTCCTGTGAGGCAGAGAGCCTACTAATCATTTCCCCGTCCCTTGTGTAAAGCATTTCTCTCGATTTGTCAAACCGGTCTAGTACTGTATTGACACGACCAAGGAGATCATCGGAGCTGAAGGGCTTGATTATGTAGTCAGATGCGCCAGCCTGGAATCCCGCAAGTTTGTCATCCGTCATCGACTTGGCCGTGACCATGATGATAGGTATCTGTTCCAGAGTAGGATCACTGCGGAGGCGTTGCGCGAACTCCAAACCATCAAGATCAGGCATCAGCACATCAAGCAGGATCAAGTCGGGGGCTTCGGCATAAGCCTCAGTAAGACCCTGCACGCCACCACTTGCAGTGGCTATTTCGTACCCGTCGCGCTCCAGGACCAGGCCAAGGATCTTCAGGACGTTGATATCATCATCTATAATGAGAATCTTCTTTTTCATACGACACAATTTCCTTTAAGACTTCAGCCCTCACTATTACGAAGTCTAGCACGGACACAGACCGGAATCAAGGATTACCAATTGCCTAAGCAGTTTGCTTGTTGGCGCAAAACAGGTTTCCCGGGAAGAGACCGAGGCTGAACGAAGCAATCCGGAGGAGGCGCTGAACAATACAGTCCCCAACCTGCTACAACTAGGACGATATCCGCATCCCTTCGAGAGATTGTAAGAGTCCTCAGATCTTGACTCCTTTCCCACTATCCTCCAAGTCTAACAACGCACCATGATACTTAGTACGTTTCCTCAATAAATACTTCCGCTATAACGTTTGCAATACCCACCGTCTGTTTGAGGTAGTCGACCAACATTCTCTCCGAGACAAAAACTTCAGGATATGGAACATATATACGAGGCCTGAATTTAGTCAGAAGCGGGAGGACATTCCAGGAGTGGGTAGGTTGCTGGCTTGTTTGACATATATTAAAGGGCCCAGCCCTGGGGAGCATTGGGGCCAACTCGTCCTCAATCCATCGTGAACAGTTTTTGAAGGATCGGATGCTATCAAGATCAAATACTATGACATTAATCTTCTTTAACTGTTCAATCCTATTCTGATCTGTGTCCGTAAAATCAATTTCCTCCACAAAGAGACCATAGCCATATTGTCGAATATCATCAAAGAACCAGTTGAGATCATTTGAAAGCCGGACCACTACCTCGTTGTTGATCTTGTTTTGGATCTGATCGAGTGTCTTACCCCTGGGAGGAAAGAGAATGGTGTTCAAATCCGCAGATGAAGCTTCGTCGATCGAACTGGCTGTAAACACGATGGTACGAATGTAATTTTGCATCATTGAGACCTTCAAGCAGCAATGGAACTCTGATGATTTATCAGTACTTGTAATTGCTCCTTGACTCCGGGGAAGGTTGATTTGTAGTGTCCCCTAAACGTCTCAGCTACATGTGTAGTATTAACGTTTTGATAATCGTCAGTTCCACAGAGGAAATGTTGTTTAAATAGGTTTGCAAAGGTGTCAATGTCACCGATGATATTCTCCATCTCTTGGATTCCCCACGGCGTCTCGATTGCTCTATATGTTGCTAGCCCTTCTCTCAAATTCGACAAGTGAGAGAGACATTCTTCAATTACCCGCCATGAAACTCGCCCAGGTCTCTCTATGCGCCCTGCTAGGATAACGAACTGTTCGAATTCTACCCTGGCTTCAGTATAGTCTGGATATGGGAGACGCAATAGTCTAGCACTGTAGTCCGGAAGCCTCCACCCAAGCCCTAATAGAGCAATAAGAGCCATCAAATATGACACCCATACTCCACCGGGGCCCCACTTGAAATCAGGTATCTGCCGCAGTACCCCGAATTCCAGCAATGTCGCTATGCCTAGGAAAAGGACTGCAGAAATGAGAACCCTGCGCCATCGATATTTAGAAAGGAGGTAAGCCCGAGCAACCATCGAGTACACATTATTCACATATAGAGCAGTAAGGACTACACTGAGCCATGTGCCAGCAACCAAAGCTAGAGGGTCTCCTTCGGAGAGTTGGGTATAGAGGAGGATCAAGGGATTATTGTTAGTGAGGGATGTGACATATAGAACCGCGGTTGCAGTAGCAATTGGCAGAACAGGCAGCCATATGGCATGTCCCCGCTTGAAGAGAACTAATGAGTCAAGTCCCCTATGGAGCCGCTCGATCATCTTTTGGTCGCTCACCTCTCAGCGGTTTCTCAACATCCCAGAACAATCGCTAGGTGAAAGTCAGATTATACAATGAGGTAGTACTTCTACCCTACTCATATTTAGAATACCAGTATATTGTGCAACAGTATCAGTGAAAGTTTAGGACTTTATCACAATAGATGCTATCAATACCGGCTATCATCCGGTTGTCGTGCACGACGTCGGCCTGCTAATAAAAAACGGACATCACTTCACCGGTCTAGAAGAGCAGTAGATTCTTTGTCGCAACCAAGGAAGCTTGATAACGGCGAAAGTGTAAGTATATTACTCGATCACAGCGTAATTCAAAAGATTATCACCGACAACGAGAACACCCGCGTGCGTTTCAATAGGGCATTGGTCCGCGATGCAGAAGCCAACGAATTAAGGCACGGCTAGAACGTAAGCAATTTAAAGTGCATGCTCCTGTATGTTTTGGGCCCTGCTTTTCCTTTCGATATCATATTGAGACTAGCTTCTATACATCCTCCAACTCCAGCCGCTCGACCGCGACTTCGAGATCCCGCTCGCTTGGTTTTGTGTAACGGGCAGTGCTATCAATCCGCTTATGGCTTATAAATTGCTGGACTGTCACCAGATCAACCCCCTTGTCAAGCAGGCTTCGGGCGAAGGTGTGCCTCAAGACATGTGGGCTCACCTGGTCAACGTTTGACAAACGAGCATACTTTTTTACGACGTCATAAACGGCCGCGTCGGTCAGGCCGTTTCCTCGCTGGCCTATGAACACGTGCGGGTCATCGACCTCCGGCCGCTCGGCAAAATACGCCTGAAGCACCCAACGGGCATCCAGGTTGAGGGTGATCTCTCAGTATCCGCGTCCTTTGCCTGAGTGGACGATCACCTTGCCCTTACGCTTAGACATCTCAATATCTGAGGGCTAAAGTCTGCACAGCTCACCAACCCGCAAACCCGTGTGGCGCAGCAATTGGATGATGACTGCATCGCGTTTGCCATCATGCATCCGAACCACCCGCAGCAGCCGGTAGTAGAGTCTCTCATCAAGCGATCGGGGAGCTCTTGGCGGTTCTCCAAGATTTCGCACTCGAACCGAGTTCTCCTTGACGAGACCCTCTTGGATGGCCAAGGAGAAGTAAGTCCTAAGCGACGACTGGCGCCGGTATATCGTGGCGGGTTTGCTTCGATGAAAGTACCTGGCACCCAACTTCACCAAAGCCACCAATTCTCACAATTAGTATATCGCACCGATCTCAAGAAATCCTGAGTGAGTGGGATTACATATGCTAACACTCTGGATTTCTGAGCCATTCTCGAGAAATGGTACTGATCTTCAAATACTTGAATATAAATTCACATCAAACTTGGATAAGGCCAATTCAGAGGAATAATCAACCTATAAGACTGAAAAACGATCCTGGGGCTTCGTTGAGCACTCTGGCGCGCGTCTATTTCATGTTTCCGACGAAAACCCAACGTTTTCCCGAGCAGCGCTGCTCCTGAGATATTAATTTGACCTGAACGGCGCTCACGTCTAAAATAACCACGGCGTCATTAATACTCTCCGTAATACTACCCCCAATGGTAGCCGCACGCCTTGCATTTGTATTGATA